>JAFGRB010000443.1 GCA_016935365.1 Deltaproteobacteria bacterium | reverse complement strand
TCCCTCCCCCGCCACTTGAAGTGAATTCAAGTGGTTCCACCCCCTCTTGGCGGCCGGCGCCTGTCAGCGCCGGCCGTTGATGGACTTTTTACGAGTCCATCACGATTGATCTCCCAGGGAGATGTGTTCTGGGCCGACCTGCCTGAGCCGAGCGGTTCAGGTCCCGGCTTTCGGCGGCCCGTGCTCGTGGTCCAGGCCGATTCCATCAACCGGAGCAAGATATCCACCGTGGTCTGCATCCCTCTCACCAGCAATCTTCGTTGGTCCGCGGCCCCTGGAAACGTCGTTCTGGAAGAGAAGCACACCGGCTTGCCGAGGCGATCCGTGGCCAATGTCTCGCAGATCGTCACCCTCGATCGGGCGCTGCTGACCGAGCGGGTCGGCCGGATCTCCTCAAAGCAGCTCGCTCACGTCCTCGTCGGCATCGACATCATCCTGGGACGCAGTCGATAGACCAGAACGAGACCTCCAGGCTGATCCGGGCATCGAGCCCGGGCCCGGAGCACCTCGATACGATCGCAAGCCAGATCTGGAAGCTGCCTTGAACACGCCCGCGGCCCTCTGCTAAGCTGCTCGGCGAGACGAGGGAGGAAGACGCCATGTCGCGACCCAGGGCCGATCTGTGCATTACCCACATCGGTCAACTCCTGCGCATGGATCCTGCCGCGTCTGCGGGCGACGAGACCGGCGATCCGACCGCGGGTCTGGACCTGGTGCTGGACGCGGCCGTGGCCGTCCAGGGCGAGCGGATCGTCTGGACGGGCAAGCAGGCGGAGCTCGCCCAGGCGGTCGATACGAGCTCGGCCGAGCAGCTCGACGCCGGCGGCCGCGTGGTCATGCCGGGCCTGATCGACTGCCACACGCATGCGGTCTTCGCCGGCTCGCGCGCCCAGGAGTTCTCGCGGCGGGTTGGCGGCGCCTCCTACGAGGAGATCCTGGCCGCGGGTGGCGGGATCCACGCCACGGTGCGCGCGACGCGCGAGGCCAGCCTCGATCTGCTGGTGGCCAGCGCGAAGAAGCGCATGCGGGTTTTCCTCGGCTTCGGCGTGACCACGGTCGAGGTCAAGAGCGGCTACGGCCTGGACTGCGATACCGAGCTCAAGATGCTCGAGGCCGCGGCGGAGCTGAACGCATGCCAGCCGATCGATATCGTGCCCACCTTCCTCGGCGCGCACGTCGTGCCACGGGAGCACGCCCGGGCGCGCACGCGCTATGTCGACCTGGTCGTCGAGGAGATGATCCCCCGGGTGGCCGAGCGAGGCCTGGCCCGCTTCTGCGACGTGTTCTGCGATCAGGGCGCCTTCACGCTGGCCGAGGCCCGCAGGGTGCTCGAGGCGGGCCTGGCGCATGGGCTGAGGCCCAAGATCCACACCGACCAGCTCAGCCGCAGCGGGGGCGTGGAGCTGGCCGTGGAGCTGGGCGCGGCCAGCGTCGACCACCTCGAGCACACGAGCCCCGAGGACGCGTCCCGGCTCGCCAGGGCCGGGATCGCAGCCGTGCTGCTGCCCGGCGCGACCTACTTCCTCGGCCGGCACGACTTCGCCGACGGCCGCATGCTGGCCGATGCGGGCTGCAAGCTGGCCGTCTCGACCGACCTGAACCCGGGCTCCTGCCACAGCGAGAACCTGCCGCTGATGCTCAACATGGCCTGCCTGTACAACGGCATCTACCCTCGCGAGGCCCTGCTGGGCGCCACGCGCTGGGCAGCCGAGGCGGTGGGCCTGGGCCAGGAGATCGGCTCGCTCAGCCCCGGCATGCTCGCCGACGTGCTGGTGCTTACCACCCGCGACTACCGCAACCTCATCTACCACTTCGGCGTGCCCATGACCTATGCGCTGATCAAGCGGGGTCGAGCAGTGGTCAGACCGCTCGATGCGCCATAAAGCACAACATCAGGTATTATACTCTATATATCTGTAATAACGATTTATTACTGTAACACTTCTCCCCGGAACGCAATTTACAGCTCGGTGACACAGAGGAACTCACGACCTGCTAGCATGGACGGAGTACAGAGGAGATCGCGCCATGAGACTCGATGGACTCTATCGCCTCGCCGTCCTCAGCTCGATGCTAACCGGCCTCCCCGGTCCCGGAAGCTCCGAGCCCCTGTCCGGCGACCTCTGGTGGCAGACCGAGCGATCGCTGATCGAGTCCTTGCAGCAGGCCGATCTCTTCGAGCTTGTCCGCTCTGCGGAGATCCGCGAGCCCAGCTCGGATCCCGCCGAGCTTCTGCGCAGGCTACAGCTCTTCGTCCGTGCGGGGCACCGCGAGGACGCGGCTGCGCTCATCCCCGTGCTGGCCGAGTGCCGCGCGCGCCTCTCCAGCCAGCTCCTGGAGCAGCTCGCCATGTTCCTCCTCGGCCGCGAGGAGTGGGAGCTCGCCAGGCTGGCTCTGGAGACCTTCCCGACCATCGAGGCGGGCTGGGACTACACGCTCCTTCGTCACTGGAGGAGCCAGGGCAGGTCCGTGGAGTCGATCGACGCCTGGATGGCGAAGCGCCAGCCGGCCAATCCCGGCTACTGGGTCAAGCATCGCATTCGCCTGCGAGCCGAGAACGGCACGGACGAGGCGCTCATCCGCGAGATCGGAGCCGATATCCGCGCCCATCCCTCAGATCCCGGTCGGGTCTACCTGTACCTGGACGCGACCTCCCATCGCGAGCAGTCCCCCGAGTGGCTGGGCGACGCCTTCCAGCCAAGGCGCGCCCTGGATGCATACGAGGTCGGATCCCGGCTCGTCGATCGCGCACCGGAGGCATCGGTCAAGCTCCTCGAGTTGTCGCTGGCCATGGAGCTGACCGACGCCGAGGTGCACGAGTTCGACATGCACTGCCAGCAGTCGATGCCCGGCGCCGAGGCGAAGAAGAGGCTGCTCGGCTCCTTCCGCCACGCGCTGGTCCGCGCGTACCAGAAGACCGGTCGGAACGACAAGGCGCAGAAGCTCGCAGAAGAGCTGATCCCGGACTCGGGCGACGAGCCGATCTCATCCTTCACGGCCCAGGTGGCCGGTCAGGTGCAGGCCTCGTCGGGGAGCCGGGTCATCGAGCGCCGCATCCTGCGCGCCGAGGGCGGGCAGGTGGACTCCCCGAACTACTGGCTGTCCAGGGCTTATTACTACTCGGGCCGCAGGCAGCACGCCGAGGCCGTCCGCGCCTTCGAGAGAGCCCTCATGCTCGCCCCCATCGAGACGAAGACCAGGTTCAAGGTTCCGGACGCCCGCCTGCTGGTCCTGCACGGCTACCTGCGCCACCTCGTGGCCATGGACGGGATCGAGCAGGCGGACCGCTTGCTCCACCGCGAGCTCTCGGAGATGCCGCCCTACGCCCTGACCGCCGAGCGGGCGGTCCACGACATCCTCTGGCTGGACACGGATCACAATCACCCCGTCAGGCCGGACGATCCGCTCCTGTGGCGCTTCCTGGAGCGCCGCCAGGCGTGGGCCCACACCGAGGAGCGCCTGGTCTGGAAGCTCCTGGAGCGGACCCCGATCGCGAAGCGGGAGTCTGTGCTCGCCCGCGCCGAGCGCCTGGCCCGGGGCCGGGATCCCAGCCGGGCCCGGATCCTGGGCTGGGTCCTGACCCGTATGCACGAGAGCCGCCGGGCCCTGCCCCTGCTCCGCGACGCCCTCGCCCGCCTGAAGTCCGAGGATGATCTGGCCTCCGCCGCCTACACGATCTTCGAGGCCTACCTCGACACCGGCGACTGGCGCGCTGCCGAGAGGACATTCCCGCTGGCCAGCAAACGTCTGAACGCCCAGGAGCTGGGCCGCCAGCAAGCCAGGATCGCCCTGCTCGCCGCCCGGCGAGGCGCGAAAGGCGACGCGCTCAGGATCTGGAAGCAGGCCTGCAGGCTCGATCCGGCCGATCTCCAAAAACTCGACGAGATGGCGAGAGCCGGCATGCAGAAGGAGCTCGCCGCCCACTACCGGGCGCTCGCCGAGCGGGACCCGAAAAGCTGGATCCCCGGACGCGCCCTCGAGATCCTGATGCTGCTCAGGGACGGCGAATGACCGGCGACATCTTCCAGGCGATGACGGAGACCGTCATGGCCAGGATCCCGCCTGCGATCATGACCGGCAGGTAACCGACCGCATCGGCGAGGCGACCGGAGAGGGGGTAGGCCGCATAGGCGCCGCACATGTAGACGACCTGGCTGACGGTGAACTGGGAGGCGCCCACTTCCCTGTCGCACAGGCTCATGGCCAGGGCGAAGACCGAGACCCCCACGCCGCCGCCGGCCAGGTTTTCGCAACCGTTGAGGATCCCGGCGCCGACTGGGTTGATCTCGAGACCCGAGTACAGCCCCAGACAGATGAGGAAGAGTCCCTGCATCGCGATGAAGAGAGCCAGCGAGAACCTCCATCCCCGACTGCGGCAGAGCAGACCGCCGAGAACCCCACCTGCGATGGTGCAGATGGCCCCCACGGTGCCGTCCAGCAGACCGATCATCTGCAGGCTCAGACCCTTGTCGAACAGCATGGGCTTGACCATCGCCCCGCCCAGTGTCTCCCCGAACTTGACGTAGGCCAGGAAGAACCAGAACACGAGCCCCTGGCGCCCCAGGGCGGCGATGAGTCTTCTCAGAACGGATCGCCCGGGCTCGGCCGCGACCTGTGCGGCCTGTCGCCGCGGCGCCAACCTGCGCTCGTCGCTGAGCAGAAGAAAGACCATGGCCGCCGCCACGCAGGCGAACATGATGAAGAAATCCCCCCGCCAGCCAAGGTAACCGGACAGCGCCAGCAGGACGCCGCCGCCGAAGAGGTTGCCCAGCTTGAAGCCCGAGATCTGGGCCATGTTGCCCGGGCCCATCTCGTCTTCTCGCAGGATGTCCACGGCCAGGCCGTCCACCCCGATGTCCTGGGTGGCGGCGAAGATGTTCAGGACCAGGAAGAGCAGGGCCACCGCGAAGAGGCTGCGGTCGGGCGAGAAGAAGGCCAGCGCCAGGCAGATGGCCATGACGCCCAGGTGCGAAGGGACGATCCAGCTCTTCCGGCGCCCGAATCTCTTCCAGCCGAAGCGATCCACCAGCGGTGCCCACAGGACCTTCAAGACCCAGGGTGCGGAGAGAAAGGCCGAGAAGCCCACCGTGGTCAGGCTCATGCCCTGGGCCCGCAACAGCACGGGCAGGGCCACGGCCAGGAATCCACCGGGCAGGCCCTGGCAGAAGTACAAGGCGAACAGAAGCGAGATCTTGTGCTTCATCTCGAGCGATGGCTGGAGCGAGCTGTCATCTTCTCGTCGGCGCCCGGTGGATCGCGCGGCCCAGCGTGTCGGCGGCGGCCTCGGCCAGCATCTCGGAGAGCGTCGGGTGGGCGTGGATCCGATCGGCGAGCTGGGCGGGAGACAGCTCGAGCTCGACCGCGGCCGCGATCTCGGCGATCAGCACGCCGGCCTCGTGACCGGCCACCCAGCCGCCGAGGACCTTCTTCCCGTCGGCCGAGGCCAGGATCTCGACCCGACCGTCGGCCACGCCGTCGCACAGCGCCTTGCCCGAGGCCTGGTAGAGGAAGCGGCCCGTGCGCAGCTCGATGCCCTGCTCGCGTGCCCGGCCGGGCATCAGGCCCACCGAGGCGAGCTCCGGCCGGGTGTAGACCACGCTCGGCACCGCCCGGTACGACATGCGCTCGTCGCGCCCGAGCGCGCAGGCGGCGGCCACCTCGCCCTCGCGGGCAGCGGCGTGCGCGAGCCAGGTCCGGCCGACCAGATCGCCGATCGCGTAGACGCCCTCGGCGCTCGTCCGCATCCGATCGTCCGCCGTCACACAGCCGCGCTCGCAGTCCACGCCGAGCTGCTCCAGACCCAGATCCGCGCTCAGGGCCCGCCTGCCGGTGGCCACCAGAACCTGCTCCGCGTCCAGAGATCCGCCATCCGGCAGCCGCAGGCTCACACCGCGCTCGCTCTGCTCCACACCCTGCACGGCCGTACCTGTCAGGACCCGGATCCCGGCTTGCCTGAAGGTCTTGGCGAGGGCGCGGGAGAGCGCCGGGTCGAGCGTCGGCAGCAGGCGATCGAGCAGCTCGATCACGCAGACCTCGACCCCGAAGGCGCGGTAGATGGAGGCGAACTCGCAGCCGATCACCCCGCCCCCCACGATGGCCAGGCTCCCGGGTAGCTCGGCGGCAGCCAGCAGGTGATCGGAGCTCAGCACCCGCTGGCCGTCGAATGGCAGGCTGGGAAGCTCGGCCGGTGTGGATCCCGTGGCCAGGATCACGCTGCGAGCACGGTACTCGTCTTCCCCCACCCGCACCGCGCCGGCGCCTGCCAGCCTTCCCCGCCCCCGGATCAGCGCCACGCCGTGGGCGGCGATCAGCTTCTCGATGCCCCCCCGCAGTGTGGCCACCACCTCGTCGCGCCGCGCGGCGGCCCGGGCGAAATCCAGGCTCACCCGGCCCTCGACCCGCACGCCCATCTCATCGGCTGCCTGGCAGCGCGCAAGCAGGTGCGCGGTCGCGGCCAGTGCCTTGGTCGGGATGCAGCCCCGGTTGGTGCAGGTTCCCCCCAGCTCCGCCTGCTCCACGAGCGCCACCCGGGATCCGAGCTGCGACGCCCGGATGGCGGCCGTGTATCCCCCAGGCCCCCCGCCGATGACCACGAGGTCGTATCCCTCGCTCATGACCGGACTCCTCTCACGCGCTCGAGCAGGAGCTCCGCGCGTTCACCTGAAGCCTCGAAGGCGATCTCGCGGCCATCCTCATCCAGTATCTGCAGCCGGAGCACGAGAGCGTCCCGCGGCCTCGCTGCGGGCAGCTTCTCGCACCACTCCACCACGCAGGCTCCCCCTCCCTCGACGAGCTCGTCATAGGCGATCTCGAAAAGCTCGGTGTCCGAGCTCAGGCGGTAGAAGTCCATGTGGTGCAAGGGGAGCCGCCCCGGGTAGGTCTGCAGGATGGTGAAGGTGGGGCTGGTGACCGCCACGGCCGGATCCACGCCAGCGCCCTCGGCCATGCCCTGGACCAGACAGGTCTTGCCCGCGCCCAGCTCGCCCGTGAGACCGATCCAGTCTCCCGGCTGCAAGGCCGCCCCCAGCACGCGGCCGATGCGCCGGGTCTCCTCAGCCGAGATCGTCCGGATCCGACACCGATGCGCCATCCGCTTCACCCGACCCTTCGATGCCCTCGAAGCCCCGGAGCACATCGGGCAAGCAGGAGATGAGATCCGCGGCTGCGAGCCCGCGCTGTCCCCGCCTGCCGGCAGCCCGGTCCCCCGCCAGCCCGTGGATGTGCGCGCCCGCGCAGGCCGCATCGAAGGGCTCCATGCCCTGCGCCAGAAAGGCTCCGATGATGCCGGTCAGCACATCGCCGGTCCCACCCGAAGCCATGCCCGGGTTGCCGGTCACCACGAACACGAGCGTCCCGTCCGGATCGGCGACCAGCGTATGCGCGCCCTTCAATACGACCACGGCCGAGGTCTGATCGGCGAGCCGCAAGGCATAGCACGGCCGGTCGATCTGCACCTCGGCGCTGCTCGCGCCCATCAAGCGCGCCATCTCTCCAGGGTGTGGCGTGAGAACGCGAGCCGCGGGGGCGCCGGACAGCACATCCAGCCTACCGACCAGGTTGTTCAGACCGTCGGCGTCCACCACGGCCGGCAGATCCAGCGACCCGACTGCCTCGCGGACCAGCGCCGCGGCCCGCTCGTCCGTCCCCAGGCCTGGACCGATGGCCAGGGCCTGCTTGCCCTGGCAGGCCGCCTGCAAGGCCTCGGGGCTCTCGATGGCCTGGCCCATGAACTCGACCCCCCCGGCCACCGCGCGCGGCAGGACTTCGGGCGCTGCACCCAGGGTCACCAGCCCGGCGCCTGCCCGGACCGCCGCCCGGCAGCACAGAGCCGCCGCACCCGGTTTGTCCGCCGATCCGGCCAGGACGAGCAGGTGGCCGAAGTGGCCCTTGTGCGCATCCGGCGCGCGGGGCCGGAAATGGGGACGCAGGTCCTCGTCGGTCACGAGCCAGCAGCTCCCGGGTCCTTGCGGGATGAGCTGCGGCGGGAAGCCGATATCCACCAGGCTCACGTCACCGCAGAGCTCGGCGCCCGGAAACAGGAGGTGGGCGCGCTTGAGCGCCCCGAAGGTGACGGCCTGGACCGCGTCCACCGCGCAGCCCAGCACGCGCCCGCTGTCGGCCTCGAGCCCGGAGGGCAGATCCACTGCGACGACGGGTCGGCCCGATGCGTTGATCGCGGCGATGGCCGCAGCCTGCAAGCCCCGGACCTCGCTCGACAGACCGGTGCCGAAAATGGCATCGAGTACCACGTCGCAAGCCGCAAGGTCGATCTCGGCGAGCGCCTTCTCGTCGCGCAGGACCCGTGCGTGGAGGCCGAGCCTCTCGAGTATCTCGTAGTTGGCGCGCGCACTTCCCTTCAGGCCGTCGGCCTCGGCCAAGAGCACGACCTCCACCTCGTTGCCCGCGCACAGCAGGTAGCGCGCCGCGACGAATCCGTCGCCTCCGTTGTTGCCCTTGCCGCAGAACACCACGACCCGAGCGACTCTGCCATCCGGCAGGAGTGATTCGACCGCCTCGGCGCATGCCCTGCCCGCCTGCTCCATGAGCACGGCGCCCGGAATGCCGATCTCCTCGACGGTCGTGCGATCCACCTCGCGCATCGCAGCAGCGGTCAGCACGGGAACAGCCATCGCCTCACTCACTCCTGGAGCGCGCCCTGGCGAGCGCGCAGGATGGCGGCCTTCATCTCGCGCACGGCTTCGACCATGCCCACGTAGATCGCCCGGCCCACGATGCTGTGACCGATGTTGAACTCGGTGATCTCCTTCAGCGCGGCCACCGGCGCCAGGTTCTGCAGGTTCAGGCCATGGCCCGCATAGACCGGCAAGCCGATCTTGGCGCAGGTCTTGGCGGCATCCACCAGCCGGCCGTACTCCTGCTTGACGATCGACTCGTTTTTCGCCTCGCAGTAGGAGCCGGTGTGCAGCTCCACCGCGTCTGCATTGACCTTGTGGGCGGCCCGGATCTGGTCGATGTCGGGATCGATGAACAGGCTCACCTTGATGTCGCCGTCCTTGAGGAAGCGCACCATGTCCTTGATCGCATCCCGCTTCATGGCCACGTCGAGGCCGCCCTCGGTGGTCAGCTCCTCGCGCTTCTCCGGCACCAGCGTCACCATGTCCGGCTTGAACTCGTAAGCGATCTTGGACATCTCCTTGGTGGCGGCCATCTCGAGGTTCAGCCGGGTCTGGACGGTCTCTCGCAAGATGCGCAGGTCCCGCTCCTGGATGTGACGCCTGTCCTCGCGCAGGTGAATCGTGATCTGATCGGCACCGCCCGACTCCGCGAGCGCTGCCGCGGTGACCGGATCGGGGTAGCTCGTCCCCCGAGCCTGCCGCAGCGTGGCCACGTGGTCCACGTTCACACCGAGTCTGACCTCTTGCATGGCTTGCCTCACTTTTTTCCGAAGGCCTCGGCGATCTCCTTTGCCCAGGTCGTGATCTGCTTCTTGTCCTCCCCTTCCACCATGATCCGCACCTTGTTCTCCGTGCCCGAGTAGCGCACCAGCACCCGCCCCTCCTTGCCGCAGTCCTTCTCGATCCGCGAGATGGCCTGCTGCACCTTGGGCAGATCCTGGATGGGCCTCCGCTGGTCTACCGACTGGTTGAGGATCACCTGGGGCACGGGCGTCATCACGGCGGCCAGCTCGCTCAGCGGACGGCCCTCCCGCAGCATGACCGAGAGCGTCAGCAAGGCCGCCACGATCCCGTCGCCGGTGGTACTGTGATCCAGAAAGACCAGGTGGCCCGACTGCTCACCGCCCAGATTGTAACCGCCCTCTCGCATGGCCTCGACCACGTAGCGATCGCCGACGACGGTGCGCAGGAGCCGGATGCCCATTCTCTCCAGGGCCCGCTCCAGCCCCAGGTTGCTCATGACGGTGGATACCACGGTCTTCTTGCGCAGGGTCTTCTGGTACTGCATGTGCCTGGCGCAGATGGCCATGAGGTGATCGCCGTCGAGCAGATCGCCCTTCTCCGAGACGACGACCACCCGGTCCGCGTCGCCGTCCAGGGCGATCCCCAGATCCGCCTTGCGGCGCCGCACGGCCTGGGCGATGACCTCCGGGTACAGCGATCCGCAATGGCGGTTGATGTTGCGACCATCAGGTTTGGCGTTCAACGGATAGACGCGGGCGCCGAGCTCCTCGAAGACGGCAGGCGCGACCTTGTACGCCGCTCCGTTGGCGCAATCGACGACGATCCGGATGCCCTCCAGCGTGAGGTCCTTCGGCATGACGTGCTTGAGCGAGACCACGTATCGGCCCACCGCGTCGTCGATCCGGAAGGCCTTGCCCACGGCGTGGGCCGTCGGCCGCATATCGTCGATCGCGTTCTCGAGCATGATCTGCTCGATCTGCTCCTCGGTCTCGTCCGGCAGCTTGAATCCGTCGCTGGCGAAGATCTTGATCCCGTTGTCCTGGAAGGGATTGTGTGACGCGGAGATGACCACGCCCACATCGGCCCGCATGGCCTGGGTCAGCAAGGCGATGCCCGGCGTGGGCAGGGGGCCCACGAGCAAGACGTCCACGCCCATCGAGCAGATACCCGAAGACATGGCCGTCTCGAGCATGTAGCCGCTCAGCCGGGTGTCCTTGCCGATCAGAACCCGGTGGCGGCGCTTGCCCCTGCGAAAGACGTGCGCCACCGCCCGACCGAGCAGCAGAGCCGTCTCGCTGTTCATGGGATAGACGTTGGCCACACCGCGGATGCCGTCGGTACCGAAGATGCGTCTCATCCTCGCTCACCTTCCTCAGGCTCCACGCCGACCCGTGCATCCCGAATGGCCTGAGCCACCCGCAAGACCTGCTTCATGGCGGCCACGTCGTGGACTCGCAGCACGTGCGCCCCGGCCATCACCGCGACTGCCACGGCCGCTGCCGTGCCGAAGAGCCGCTCATCCACGCTCGCACCCAGGACCTTGCCGATGAAGGACTTGCGCGAAGGACCGACCAGGACGGGCCGCTCCAGCGCAGCAAAGGCATCCAGCCTGCGAATGAGAAGCAAGTTCTGCCCGGCTGTCTTGCCGAATCCGATGCCCGGATCGACCAGGATCCGCGTCCGGTCGATCCCGGCCTCGACAGCCCCGTCGACCGCAGCGGACAGGAAAGCGGAGATCTCGCCCAGCGGGTCATCGTAGTGCAGATCGCCGGTCTGCATGTCCGCGGGCGTGCCGCGCATGTGCATCAGCACGACGGGCACGCCAGCGCTCGCCACCAGCTCCACCATGCGGGGATCGAATCTCAGCGCGCTGATGTCGTTGACCATGGAGGCCCCGGCGTCGAGCGCTGCCCGGGCCACCTCTGACTTCGTGGTGTCGATGCTGACCGGCACTGTGCTGTAGCGCACCAGCGCTTCGATGGCCGGCAGCACCCTGCGGATCTCCTCCTCGGCCTGAGTGTTCTCGGCGCCTGGCCGGCTCGACTCCCCTCCCACGTCGACGATGTCCGCACCGGCCTCTGCCATGGCCAGGGCGTGATCCTGCGCCGCATTGCGCTCGAAGAAGCGGCCTCCGTCCGAGAAGGAGTCCGGCGTCACGTTCAGCACGCCCATCAGGTAGGGGCGTACGGAAAAATCCATCCTCAGGGCGCCGCAGCGGATCGGGGGGATCGCAGCAGACATGACCCTGCCAGGAATGCACCCATCGAGAAACAATGTCAAGCTGCAGCGGCTAGAGATCGATGATCCTGGCGTCCAGCGCACCGTCCTGCATGCGCATGACGGCCATGGAGCGGCGGGGAGCCCAGCGGGTATCGGTGGCGCTGCCAGGATTGACCATCAGCACACCGCGGTGTCTATCGACCAGCGGCCGGTGACTGTGGCCGAAGACGATGGCGTCGACCGTCGGAAGGCCGTCCGGACCGGTGAAACGCTCCCATACCCTACGGGCGAGATCGTTTGGTGCGCCCCAGCCATGGATCAGGCCCACACGCTTGCCGGCGAGCTCGAGCTCGGTCCTCTCGGGCAGAATCGAGTGAAGCGCCTCGCCGTCCATGTTGCCGGCCACGGCATCGACCGGTGCAAAGCGTCTCAGCCCATCCAGAAGCTCCGAGCAGACGATGTCGCCGGCGTGCAGGATCCGATCGGCGCCTTCCAGATGCGGCGCCACCGAATCCAGCACCTCTCGCACCCTCGATGGGCCTACATGGGTGTCGGACAGGATCGCGATACGCATGACAGGGATCAGGCCAGGCCAGGCTCGGGTTCGGGGCCCTTCTCCGGCGCCTTGGGCTCGCGCTCGGAGCCGGGCTTCCTGTCCTTGCCGAGATCTGAATCCGAGCTGATCAGCCGCGACTCGAGGGGTCTTGGCCTATCGACCTCCTGTCCCTTGGCAAGCCGGTCGATGTCGTTGGAGTCCAGCGTCTCGAAGGTCAGCAAAGCCTCGGCGATCTTGTGCAGAATATAGACGTGATCGCCGAGGAGCCTGCGCACGTCCTGGTAGGCCTCGTCGACCAGAGCACGCACCTCTCGGTCGATCTCCTGGGCGGTCTGCTCGCTGTAGTCGCGGTGCTGGGCGATCTCGCGCCCGAGGAAGATCTGCTCCTCTTTCTTGCCGAAGGTCAGCGGCCCGAGCTTGTCGCTCATGCCCCACTCGCAGACCATTTTCCTCGACATCTCCGTGGCGTGCTCGATGTCGTTGCCCGCTCCGCTGGTCACCTCGTCGAAGACGAGCTCCTCGGCCACCCGACCGCCCAGGAGCACCCGGATGGTGTTCTTCGCCCGCGACTTCGACATCGTGTGCCGGTCCTCGGTCGGCAGCTGCTGGGTGACGCCAAGGGCCAGGCCGCGCGGAATGATCGTCACCTTGTGGACGGGATCCGTCTTGGGCAGGAGCTTGGCGACAAGCGCATGACCGGCCTCGTGGTATGCGGTGATGCGCTTCTCCTCGTCGCTGATGATCATCGACTTGCGCTCCGAGCCCATCAGCACCTTGTCCTTGGCCAGCTCCAGGTCCTTCTGTCGGAGCTCGTCCGCATCCGCCCGCGCAGCGATGAGCGCCGCCTCGTTGACGAGGTTCTCGAGATCGGCTCCCGAGAATCCGGGCGTACCCCGTGCGATCTGCTCGAGTTCCACGCTCTCTGCCAGCGGCGTCTTTCGGGTGTGGACATGCAGGATGCCCAGCCTGCCGCGCAAATCCGGTCTGGGCACGACCACCCTCCGGTCGAAGCGCCCCGGCCGCAGCAAGGCTGGATCCAGCACGTCCGGCCTGTTCGTCGCGGCGATCAGGATGACGCCCTCGTTGGACTCGAAGCCGTCCATCTCGACCAAGAGCTGGTTCAGGGTCTGCTCCCGCTCGTCGTGCCCGCCGCCGAGACCGGCACCGCGATGCCTTCCAACGGCGTCCAGCTCGTCGATGAAGATGATGCACGGCGCGTGCTTCTTGCCCTGCTCGAAGAGATCGCGCACCCGGGAAGCGCCCACCCCCACGAACATCTCCACGAAATCGGAGCCCGAGATGCTGAAGAACGGAACGCCCGCCTCGCCCGCGATCGCCCTGGCCAGGAGCGTCTTGCCGGTGCCTGGCGGGCCCATCAGGAGGACGCCCTTCGGGATCCGACCCCCGAGGCGGGTAAACTTCTTCGGGCTCTTGAGGAACTCGATGACCTCCTGGAGCTCCTCCTTGGCCTCCTCCACCCCGGCCACGTCGTCGAAGGTGACCTTGTTCGTCTGCGAGGTCAGCAGGCGGGCCTTGCTCTTGCCGAAGGACATGGCCTTGCCCCCGCCCGCTTGCAGCTGCCGCATGAAGAAGATGAAGATGACGAACAGGAAGATCATCGGCAGCCAGCTCAGCAAGGCGGACTGCCAGAAGGGATTGTCGTCCTCCTTCTCGACCTTCACCCCGACCTTGTGCTTCCGGAGGTCCGAGATCAGCTCATCGGTCAGCAAAGCCCGGGTCGTGAACTTCCGATTGCTACCCTCGACCTTCTCTCCGCTGATGTTCATCCCCTTGATCTTGACACTCCGGACGTTGTCCTTGCCGACTTCCTCCCAGAACTCGGAGAAGGAGATCTCCTTGCCCTCCTGGGGCGAGCTCGAAAAGATCGAGTAGAAGCTGAAGAACATCGCGATCAGCAAGACCCAGAGGAGGATCGTCTTGTGGCTCTGTCTCACAGCCCTTCCCTTCACCGCACTCCGGAACCTGCTCCGACGGCCCGGTTGCAGTCCACCGAGGAAATTCTAGGTCTTCGCACTGGGGGCGTCAAGCTCTGGCAGGAGCTCGACGCACAGGACCCTCCTGGTGGCCGAGGTCACCGGGGCAGCGTCTCCGCGGCGCATGCCCGCGATCCATAGAATCCGGTCGTCCTTGACCAGCAAGGCGACCCCATTGCGCTGCGACCTCGGCACCTTGGCGTCGATGAGCATGCGGGCCACCTTTCGCCTTCCCGCGATGCCCCAGGGTCGCAGCCGGTCCCCATCGCGAGGCGAGCGGACCTCCAGTGGATACGGAACCTCATCGGCATCGAAGAAGACCTTGCACGGACCGGCCGCAGAGGGCTCGAAGCGCGACGGGGCGAAGCGCAGTCGATTCCCCGATGGCAGGCCGAAGCAGCCGTCTCGCTCGATTCTCATGTAAAAACCTACCTCTGGACCTTTACCTGTCTCCATCCACAAGCAGCTCGCGCGGATCGAGACGCGCAGCCCGCCGGGCAGGTCCGCGCTCCAGCTCTCCGCCCGTTCGATCCGCTCCAGGATACGCTCCAGGTGCGAAAGCTCCAGGCTGGCCCCGGGTCCGTCCAGCAGGCGCACGAGCCGCAGGACCACACGGGCCTGCACCGCGGCGTGCAGTTCCCTGAGCCCGGCCAGGGGCGCTCTCGCGCGCTGCGCGCCGTCGAGCTCGCAGCGGACGTGCTCCGCTTCGGCCGCAAGCGCAGCCTCGTCCCTGGCCGCAGCGCGGGCCAGCCGCAGCAGGGCCTGGTCGAGGGCCGGGTTGCAGGCCCGCAGCGCAGGCAGGACCTCGTGTCGCAGCCGGTTCCGCAAGTAGCGGATCTCGTCGTTTGTCGGATCGCGGTGCCAGCGTAGCCGGCGGGCGACCAGGTAGCGCTCGAGCTCGAAGCGAGAGCAGCCGAGCAGCGGGCGGATGACGAATCCGTCCCGCTCCAGGGGAATGCCGGCCAGGCCCGCCACGCCCGTACCGCGCACCAGGCGAATCAGAATCGTCTCCACCTGGTCGCTGGCGGTGTGTCCGGTGGCCAGACGCGCGTAGCCGTGCTGCTGCGCCAGACGGTTCAAGGCTCGATAGCGTGCCTGTCGCAGCGTCTGCTCTCCTGCACCCGGCGGGAGGTCCAGGCCCGTCAGGTGGAAGTCGAGTCCGAGCCGATCACAGCGTTTTTCGACCAGCCTGCCAGCAGACAGCGAGCTCGGATGCTGGCCATGCTCGATGTATGCCACCCCGATTCTGTCCGGCCCGAGGACGTGGAGCAGGACATCGACCAGGGCGGTCGAATCTCCACCGCCCGAGCAGGCGGCCAGGATACGGCCGGCCGGCACGTCCGAGCGTCCGATGAACTCCCGCGCCCGCCCGCGCACCAGCTCGACGATGCGGGCCATCGCCCTCTTCGATATCATGATTCGATCCTACAATGCCGCTGCATCGCGCGGAACAATTTCCTTGTGACCGATGCGCGATTGTGTATACTGGCTGCGAACTTGGATGGACGAAGGAGTCGGAGATGCATCTGGCGGATGCGATTCTCCGACCCGAGATCCAGGAGACCTTGGTCAGGAGGCCATGCCGATGAATCGCTCTTTCCGGCCACTCGGTCATGCTCTCGTCTTCGCGTGCGCGGGCTTGCTCCTCTCCTGTACTCCCCAGAAAGAGAAGCAGCAGGAACCCAAGCCCGAACAGCCCACTGCAAGCAAGGAAACCCAGGCGAGACCGAGCCTCAAGGCATCTGAAGACGACTGCGTCGGTCCACTCACACGCGCAAAGAAGCCAAGGCAGGTCTCTTTCGGCGAATGGAAGTTCTCGCTCGACGGCTACCTCGCCCAGCAGCTCAACAAGCGGGGCAAGCCCAACGAGCTGGTCGTCGGCGTGATCAGCGACAGCAAGGAGAACACCGAGGATAACCAGAAGAACCTCGACACCATCCTGGACTTCTTCGAGCAGGAGAAAGTCGATCTCATTTTGCACCTGGGCGATGTCGCAAGCGTGATGGCCATTCCGGACGACGTGGATGTCCCCGAGAAGGACGAGGAAGGCAAAGCCCTGTCCAAGGCCCAGCGCAACCGAATTCGCCGGAGGCTCATCAGCAAGGCGCGCCGTGAGGCCATGAAGAAGAGCTACGATGACATGGTCGAGATGCTCTCCATCCTGGCCGAGACAGAGATGCCGGTGCTGGTGATCATCGGCAACCGGGAGTGCAAGAGCATCTTCAACAGCGCCCTGACGACCCTGCAAGAGGACTTCCCGAATCTCTTCAACATGAACCTGGTCCGGCGGGTCGAGCTCGACACGATCGACATCATCAGCATGCCGGGATACCACGATCCTGAGTACGTCCATTGCCCCTGGGACAAGTGCTTGTACTATCAGAGCGACACGCTCTCGCTCATCGATCTGGCCAAAGAAGCGGGCGACAAGCCCGTGCTGCTCATCTCGCATGGGCCTCCGCGACAGAAGGACCGCAACGGCATCGACGCGGTCTCGGAGGGCGCCAACGTGGGCAACCCGGCTCTGACGGCAGCCATCCGCAAAGCGAACATCCCGTTCGGGGCCTTTGGGAACATCCAGGAGGCCGGCGGCAAGGCCACCAACATCGACGGGACTTCCATCGTCGACCAGAACACCTTCGTGAGCTCTTTCTATTTGAATCCGGGACCGGCCGATTCCATGATCTGGTCGATGAATGACGGCACCGAGAGCAAGGGCATGGCGGCTGTGATCCACTTCGTGGGAGACAAGGCGAAGTACAAGATCTTCCGAATCGGTGAGGTCCCCGCCAGGCCTGACTCTTCGGGAAAAGGCGATTCGGCCGTTTCGCCAAAAGAAGAGCCAGCAGGTAAAGGCGGAGCCACGCCCTGAGCGGATCGAGCCATGAAGAAGATCATCGTCCCGCTGATCCTGATCGTCCTGTCGGCTACGCTCACCTACTTCATCACCGACTGGTCCGTGAGCTCGGTTGCCGAGAAAGCGGGCGCCTACCGGGCCGACCTGCTCGAGACCCAGATCGAGTTCCTGAGGAACAACTCCGTGCTCCGGCCCATCACCGACCTCCAGGGACGCCCCGATCTGCAGAAGTACCTCACCGAGGTCAATGTCCTGGCCGATTGGTTTTTCAAAAACCCGGCCAAGCAGCTGTGGGACAAGCATCCCGAGGCCAACGACCCGGAGTCCATCATCAAGGGCTACCGCCTGGCCGCCGAGGAGGAAGGCTCAGCGAAACGCAAGGCCAAGGGCAACCTTCCGATCCGGGAGGAGTGCTACGAGCTGACGCGCAGCATCTACGACGAGCTGAAATCCGGCACCTACAAGGCGCTGGCGAGCGACTTCCAGGGCTCGGTCCGCTTCGACCTCCACCACGTCAAGCTGGAGGGCAACAAGCTCAAGTGGGTCTTCGTCACCTGGGGCGGGATCGGCGATCTGGTCTACGACGGATGGGTGATGCGCCTGTTCAATGCGGTCGATCCCGAGGCCGTGGCCCGCTACCAGAAGGAGCTCGAGAGCTACAAGAAGAAGGGCAAGCCCCCTCCCCC
This sequence comes from Deltaproteobacteria bacterium, assembly GCA_016935365.1. Taxonomy (GTDB): domain Bacteria; phylum Myxococcota; class B64-G9; order B64-G9; family B64-G9; genus JAFGRB01. The sequence continues at coordinate 43,945 of JAFGRB010000443.1, read as the reverse complement.
GGACCTGGCCGATCCTGCGACGCTCTCGGATGGCGAGAGCCGCTCTGCCAGCAAGAGCCCGAGCTTGCCGATCTTCGACGGCTCGGACTACGTCCCCGACTTCCTGCCCGGCGTCCAGATCAACTACTTCGTCTCCCCCTCTTGCATGCCGGATGCCGAGCGCGTGGAGATGAAGTTCCGCCTCAAGGCCCGGGCCATGTCCGGCCAGGACCAGGAGATGGAGTTCACCTTCATGTTGAAAGCGGATCCTTCCTGGAAGGGAAGCTGGGACGGAGTCCGCTCCGTGGAGGCGGCCGCCTCCTACTGAGCCAGTCCCGATCTCAATCGTCCGGCAGGATCCAGTCGGGCTCGACTTCCTGGATGCTGAGCTCCTGTTGCGCTTCCTTGAGCCGCTCGTCGGTGGTCCGAAGCCGCAGGGTGAGGATCTGGAGAAAGCTCCACAGCAGCTTGATACCGGCTGCCGTGTCCTTGCGGATGTAGTTGTAGAACTGCTTCCTGCCGATGACCAGCAAGCGGGTGGAGCCGATGGCCTTGATGCTGGCGGAGCGAGGAGCGTTGTCGAACAGGGCCATCTCGCCGAAGTGACTCCCCTGGGGGAGCGCGGCGATCTCCTGGCTCCCCTTGATCACCCTCGCCTGGCCCCGGACGAGCAGAAAGAGCTCGTCTCCCGGCACGCCTTCCTCGATGATCGTCTCGCCATCTGCGAATGACCTCACGTAGGTGAGGTTCATCAGATTGACCAGCTCTCGGTACGTGAGGTACTTGAACAGCGGCGCATTGCGCATGGTCTCCATGCGCTGTCGAAGCTCGGCCGCTGCGCCGGCCTCGTCATCGGCCACCTCGATGAAGATGACCGTGATGTTGTCCTTGCCGCCGCGCTCGTTGGCCAGGTCGATCAACCTGTTCGGCATCTGCTCGATCGGACCCGCCTCGAGCACCTGCTCGATGTCACCTTGCCGCAGATAGCCGTGGAGCCCATCCGAGCAGATGATGAAGCGGTCGGAGGGCAGAACGTCGAGATGGAGCGTATCCACCCGAACCTGCTCCTGGATGCCCACAGCCCGGGTGATGACGTTCTTGTACTTCGCCTTGCGGGCCTCTTCCTTGGTGATGGTCCCCCGCTTGAGGTGCTCGTTGATCAGGGTGTGGTCCACGGTCAGCTGGTGTATCTCGCCTTCCCTGAGAAGATAGATGCGCGAGTCTCCCACATGGGCGATGAAGCCTCCGTTGTCGGCCAGGAGCATCAGCGACAGGGTGGTTCCCATGCCGCGCTGATGCTTCTCCTCCTCGCCCATCTTGTAGATCGCAGCGCAGGCCTTCTGGACGGCCAGCTCGAGGAGCCGGAGTATCCGATCGCGCAGGTCGTCCGGCGCATCCAGCTGGTAGGACTGGATGAGCTCCCGGCTCGCGGTGATCTCCTGGCGGATGATCCGGATGGCGGTCGCAGATGCCACCTCCCCAGCAGCGTGCCCCCCCATCCCATCTGCGACGACGTACAGATTGAGACCATCGTCGATGATGTAGGAGTCCTCGTTGTGGTCGCGCTTCTTGCCGACATCGGTCTCACCAAATGCACGATGCAAGAGAACCTCCAAGGCTCCAGCCCACCGGCGACAGGAGACTAGCAGAGGGTCTCGTGTGGGTCAAGCTTAGCTCGCGGAGGGAAAGAGATCGAGCTGGCCGACGAGATCGGTTGAGCTCTGGCGCGCAAAGCAATCCGATCCCAGGTCGGGATCCTGACAGGCGCAGATCCCGATCGTCAGACCGGCCCGCTCCGCGACCGTGCGCAGCCGCCTGTAGCCCTGGTCGCGGGTCCGGATGGGCATCAAGCGGGTCATCTGGTGGATGCCGACCTTGCGCCAGGGTTGGCCCTTGAACGAGCCCCGGATGAGGTTCCAGTGAGCCTGGGGAATCCTCGTCTCGAGCCGCTCCTGGACCTGAGGGCGCATCACCAGATAAGAGGACGTGGCTCGCTCTATCCCCGCGGAGCGGATGTGTCTGACGAGCTCCTCGAGATGGCCCACCGTGTCGGACACGAATGGGATGAGCGGCTGGATCCTGGCCCGTACTTCCACGCCCCAAGCTCGCAGCCTCCGAATCGACTCGAGTCGCTGCTGAGGATGAGGCGCGCCGGGCTCGTACTGCTCTGTCAGCCTCTCGTCCACGGAGAAGAAGGTCTGCTCTACGAGCAGCAGATCGGAATGCCTTCGGAGCAGGCCTGCGAAGCCTTCCGGGACGAGACCGCGCGTGCGCACAGCCACCTGGACCCCCGCCGAAAAAAGGACCTCAAGGGTCTCGTGTACGACCGCTAGCAGGGACGGGATTGGCTGGAAGCTGTCGGTGGCCGCGTTGAGAAGCACCTTTCCTGGGCCGACCTGCTCGGCCGAACGCCGGCGCATTGTCAACTCGCGGCGAAGCCTGTCCGGCAGGTCTACGAAGACCTCGATCTCCCCGTCCTGGACTCTTCGCCAGCGCACGGGACAAAAAAGGCAGCCAAAGCTGCAGCCCGCGGCCACGTCGACCACCCAGAGGTCCTTTGCACACGGCCAGCGGGAGCGTCTCATGGCCACGTCAACACTCGCGCAGCGAATCTTTCTCGGGTCACTGTACACATGTATAGTGTAGGCAAGGCAGGGCTGGTTGTCAATCCAAAAATGCGGATTCACCGCTGCGCCGGTCAATCTGCGCCGATCTCGCCTTTTTTTTTCCTTGAACCCGCTTGTTGGCTCTGTTAGGGATAGGAGCCTCGATTCTGGCGACCTCCACGAGAAAAGGAGCAATGCGGATGCACACGGTAAAGCGTTTCACTATCATGGTGATGGCGCTCTCCGGGGCGCTCGTCTTCTACGGTTGCCCCAAGGGCGCGGAAGGTGGAAAGGGCTCGGAGGGCAAGGGTGGACCGCCCCCTCAGTCTGTCAAAAAGAAGATCCCGGTCGAGTTCTACGTGATGTCCCAGTGTCCATATGGGACCCAGGTCATCGACGGCGTCGCGTCGGTGCTGCAGGAGAAGCTCGGCAACGACGTGGACTTCAAGCTCGAGTACATCGGCCGCGAGAAGGACGGCAAGCTGACCTCGATGCACGGCGAGTCCGAGGTCAAGGGCGACATCATCTCCCTGTGTGCTCTCAAGTACTACGAGAAGGACTATCGGTACTTCGACCTGCTGGTCTGCATGGACAAGGACCGCCGCAAGATTCCCACCAACTGGGAAGACTGCGCTCGCCAGCACGGCATGGATGTGGACAAGCTCAAGGCCTGCTACGAGGGGCAGGAAGGTCAGAATCTCCTCTCCGCCTCGTTCAAGGCCGCTCAGCGACGGCGCGCCACGGGTAGCCCGACCATCTACATCAACAACCGGAGCTACAGGGGCAAGCGCGAACCGGATGACTTCACCCGCGGCATCTGCCAGGGCTTCCCCGAGGGCGACCGGCCGCCGATCTGCGCCGATGTCCCGCCGCCGCCCCCGCCGGTCAAGGTGGCGATCAAGATCCTCGGAGACAAGCGCTGCAAGGAGTGTCGCCCGCCGCAGTTGTGGCAGTCCCGCTTCAAGAGCATGTTCGAGGGCGCCGAGATCTCCATCTACGACTACAGCACCGAGGAGGGCAAGAAGCTCTTCGAGGATTACGAGCTCAAGCTCCTGCCGGCCATCCTCTTCGACGAGGCGGTCAAGAAGACCGACAACTACAAGCGCATGGCTCGCTTCTTGAGCCCCAAGAAGGATATGCTCGTATTCCGCTCGGGAGCCAAGTTCGATCCGACCAAGGAGATCTGCGACAACGGCATCGACGACACCGGAAACGGCAAGGTCGACTGCACCGATCCCGATTGCGAGAAGGACCTGGTCTGCCGCGACGAGATCCCCAAGAAGCTCGATCTCTTCGTCATGTCCCAGTGCCCGTACGGCACCAAGGCGCTGGACGCGATGAAGGAGGTGCTCGAGAGCTTCGGTAAACAGATCGACTTCGACATCCACTACATCGCCCGAGAGACCGAGCCCGGCAAGTTCCAGTCCCTCCACCGTCAGCCCGAGGTGGACGACAACATCCGCGAGCTGTGCGCCATGAAGTACTACCCCAAGGATCACAAGTACATGGATTACATCCTGTGCCGCAACAAGGGGATCATGGAAGAGATGCAGAATCGGCGCAAGAAGCCGCCCGTCCAGCCCGATCCCGAGTCGTGGAAGAAGTGCGTCGAGGAATCCAAGATGGACCTCAAGAAGATGACCGCTTGCGCAGATGGGGATGAGGGCAAGAAGCTGCTATCCGACAACATCAAGATGGGCAACGAGCTGGGCATCGGGGCCAGTCCGACCTGGATTGCCAACAACCGCTACAAGTTCTCGGGCATCGCTGCCGAGCAGGTTCGGGAGAAGCTCTGCGAGTACAACAAGAACCTCGACAACTGCGACAAGAAGCTCAGCGGTATGCAGCGGGGCATGCCGGGAGGCGCCTGCAAGTAAGGGGCTCTGCCTAGTCTTCCTTGTCCATCTCCTGTTTCAGCTCGGGATCGAGCACCTGGCCATCTTCGTCCACCTTGAGCGAGGCCTTCTTCCTCAGGGCTTCCTGCTCGCGTCTCGCCTCCTCCGCCTGCATCTTGAGCAGCTGGGCGGCCGCGGCAGCCCCTGCGTCCTCCTCCTCCTTGCGCCGGGCCTCCTCGGCCTCCTTGCGCTTACGCTCCTCTTTCAGGCGTCTCGCTTCTGCCTTGGCCTGAGCTTCGGTAGCGTCCTCGGGGCTGGCCACCGGCGGCGGAGGTGGCGGCTCTTCGATCGGGGCGGATGGGCCGGGTGTGAGACCTCCCGAGCCATCCGTCCCCTCGGTGCTTCCCGCATGCTGCTTGAATGCGCTCGGTACGCCAGCGCCGCTGTCCATGTCCGGTGGTGCGATCGCGGTCGGGCGGGCAGGTGGCGGTAGCGGCTCGACCGGCGGCGGGCTCACCGGAGGCGGGGGAAGCGGCGGAGAGCTGGCCTCCGGAGGTACGATGGGAGTGGGAGGCGGCGGAACCGCTTGGGCGCTCTCCTCGACCTCCTCGTCGATCAAGCGGTCCAGCGATCCCGATTTCTGCATCCAGTGCTCTCCGGGTAGATCTCCCCAGTCTTCCCGGCCCACTTGATCGACGTTCTCGTCCGTGATGACGGACGGCGATCTCACGCTGCGACGCATTCCGGCGGCGAGCTGCTTGTGTCTCGCGCGCGCGTGCATGAATGCTTCGCGCTCGATCTCCCACTGCTGGCGGATCGCCTCCCAGTCCGACACCTCTCGGCGAAAGTCGTCCTGGACCTCGATGCGCTCGGGGGTCGGCTGCTTGGCAGGCGCGACCTGGTCCCAGCCCTCGGTCCCATCGAGCTCGTCCAGTGGATCGCTGCCGAGAGCGGCCGGAGACGCCAAGCACAAAGCCATGGCCAATGGGATCGATGCAAGTCGCCTGCGATCGAGATCCATCTCGCACTCCTCTCGACTCAGGGTTCCTGCAGGTTGATGGTGATCTTGTCTTCTAACAGCACACCGGCGACGATGTCGATGGGCTGCCCGTGTATTTCATCGGTGCAACCGATGGCTGTCAATACGCCTTCGCAGTTCGGCTGGGAGTATGCCTCGGCGATCGCCATGGCGCCCGTCGCGGGCCGGATGAACTGGATCAGATTGTCCGGAAAGAACGTACCGCCCGTCCAGTGAAAGAGGAGGTACTTGGGCTCGGTGCGCAGGTGGTTGACCGTCTCCACCTGCAGATCGATCTCACCGGAAGTGATCTCCTCGCAGCCGAGCTGGTGCCCATCCGCAGTCTTGCCCAGGATGAAATAGATATGACCGGAAGTCCCTGCCCGCTCCCGGTAGAAGCTCAGGTTGACCGTCGCCGAGCCGAAGCCCGAGCTCTCATCGAAGACCGTGCACTCGCCGCCCACGCACATGGCGAGGCCCTTCTGCCCGCAGTCGTCCGCCGACGAGCAGGGCAAGCCCTCCACCGGCAAGGTCTCGGATCCACAAGCCGCGAGCAGCACTGCGGTCAGACAAAAAAGGGCGCGCGACAGCATCCTCTTTTTCATATCACGGGCCGATCGAATTGGCAACGCCATCAGACTCATCAAACTGCTTGATCAGCTCGGCCAAGAGGTGAATACTCCCCCCGACCCCCTTCTGACGGGTGCGACGTGAAGCGTTACATCGCGGTGGCCGGCAACATCGGCTCGGGCAAGACCTCGCTGGTGGACTTCATCTGCAAGCGCTACGAGGTCAAGCCCTTCTTCGAGCCCAACGACACGAATCCCTACCTGGAGGACTTCTACGCGGACATGCGCCGCTTTGCCTTCCACTCCCAGATCTACTTCTTGACACACAAGTTCCGTCTCCATCGCGAGCTGGAGCGCTACGCTGGCACGGTCATCCAGGACCGCACCATCTACGAGGACGCCGAGATATTCGCCAAGAACCTCCGACGCTCGCGCTACATCGACAAGCGGGACTGGCAGACCTACCGGGAGCTGTACGAGACCATCCTGCGGGATCTCACCCCGCCCGACGTGATGATCTTCCTGCGCTGCTCCGTGCGCGCAGTCCGGCAGCGGATCCGCAAGCGCGGTCGCAGCATGGAGCAGAGCATCCCGACGAGCTATCTCCGGAAGCTCGACCGCCTGTACGACGAGTGGTTCGAGCGCTGGGACCTCTCACCCGTCATCGAGATCCGCTCCGACAGGCTCGACTACGTGACCGACCTATTCCACCGACTCGACCTGCTCAAGAAGATCGAGAAGTACCTCTGACGTCCCGCCGAAAACTTGACAGCTCTATCCTACATGTAGGATACTGTAGTCAGACATGCTATTAGGAGGTGGGCCGTGAAAAAGATCCTTATCGCCGTGACCCTGGCGCTGGTGGCCCTGGCCTTTGTCGACGCCTCTCGCGTCCAGGCGGACGAGCGCAGCGTTCTCGACTCCCTCAACCAGAGTGTGGACCGGACGCTGATCGAGCGGCTGGTGCAGCTCAGGCCCGAGTCGTGAGCTTTCCAAACCGCTTTTGTTTTCAGGGCTTGCCGCCCGATGGGTGGTCGTTTCAGGCCTAGTTGAAGCTGCCCTCGGGCCACCTCACCACGCCGATCTGCCTGAGCTCGTACTGCTGGTCCGCCGTGTAGTTGAAAGACTTCTCGCCCACCAGGCTCTCGGTGCCCTGCCAGTCCGTCACGAAGACGCGCACCTTGCCCACCGCCCGCCGCGGGCAGCGATCCTGACCGTCGATGCTACAGGCGATACACCACGGGCAGCCGATCACGTGGCACAGGTCGTCGCAGCACAGGTAGCTGCTCAGCCCTATGGAGGAGTGGCAGCGGAAGTTGACGAAGACCGTGTACTGCCCCTGTCCCGGGTCTAGCAGGCTGATCTCGTCCGCGGGCGCCAAGCTCGGGTTGCTGTCCTGTCCGTCCGGGTCCTCCCAGTTGTCCACCTGGTAGACCGGCGAGCCCCAGGTACCCCAGTCCGGGTTCCTGTTCCCCTCGCCCGTGCCGGGCTTCTCCGGATGGCAGTCGTTCGGATCGGGTGAGGCATCCGGATCGAACTCCAGGTCAACCGGGCTACAGCCGGGCTTGATGAGGTGCAGGTCCACGTCCACGTGGTGATCCTCGTTGCCCATGTCCCGCCAGTCCGCGGTCACCCGGAAGGACTGCGGGCCCCGCACCAGGACCGTGAAGGTGGCCTGCTGGCTCTCGTTCGGCGGCTGGTCGTCGTCCAGGACCACCAGGCCGATGCGGTAGGTGCCCGGAAAGTCGAAGTCGAAGGTGGCGTTGATGGCCGGCGGACCGCTGGTCGTGAACGAGGGGGCAGCGGTCCGCCCGCCCGGGTATTCCACCGCGCTCCAGACGAAGTCCTCGACCTGTCCCCCGCAGTCGCTCGAGTGGATGCCGGTGAAGGTCAGGACGGGATTCGCGAGATCGCACTCCACGTAACCCGAGTCATTGCCCCCCTGCCATATCACGGCCTGGGGCGCGGCGTGGACCACGATCTCGAGGCGGTCCTCGAGGCTCCAGGCCTCCTGGTCGTCCTTGACCATCAGGCCCACGGCGGTCAGACCCGGCTCGGTCAGCACGATGTGGGCCTGGCGGCTCGTCGCCCCGAGCAGCGCAGACGGGCTTCCGCAGGGCTCGGCCGGCTGCTCGATGATCCGCCAGGCGTACTCGGTGACCGAGCCGTCGGAGTCGAAAGAGCTCCCGCCGTCCAGGTCGACCTGCTCTCCGAGCATGGCGTCCAAGATCTCGACCGCCTGCCCGTCGACCTCGATCACCGCTGTGGGGCGCGCATTGCCGCGGATGCCCGTTCCCCCGCACGCCACCTGGACCGTGGGCTGGTCGGGATCGTCGTGCTCGATGACCAGGGTCGCGAGATCCTGCCCCTCCTCGCCGGGCTGGTAGCCGATCCGGATGTCCTCCGAACCATCGGGCGCGATCTCGAACGGCGCTCCGGGCGAACCCAGAATCTGGATATCGCCTGCAGGTGTCAGCTCGACGGACGAGATGAGCAGATCGCCGTTGCCGATATTGCGCAAGGTGATCGCCGCCTCGGCCGTGCTGCCCACCTGCACCTCGCCGAAATCCAAGCTGGCCGGCTCCACGGTCAATTCCGGAAGACCCGCTCTGGCTCGCAGCGCCACCGTGGCGGGCGAGGCCGCCTCGTCGCTGCTCATGACGATCAGGTCTCCCGCATAGCTGCTGCGCGCCGGTGCCAGGAAGGTGACCTCTGCCTCGACGAAGTCGTCCCGGTTGAGATAGGCCGGCAGCGAGATGGTCTGACCGTCCGGATCGCGCACCTCGACGGAAAAGGCCGATGCGATGGCCGCCTCGACGGTCACCGCATCCAGGCGCAGCACCGCGTTGCCGGTAGCCAGGTTGGATACGAGCAGCGGCAAGCTTGCGCTCTGACCCACGGGCAGGTCGCCGAAGTCGAGCAGCAGGGGATCGAGCGAGATGTGGGCCTCGCCCTTGAACTCGCTCACAAGCTGGACATCGATCTGTGCATGCTCGGGGTCGTTGGAGAAGACCTTCGCCACCGCCCTGTCGGTCAAGCCGTCTGCGGCCCGGTAGCAGACCTCGACCGTCCGCTCTCCCCCTACCTCGATCTCCAGAGCCGGAGGCACGCCCGGCTCGCTCGAGAACTCGCTGTTCGGATCGCGATCGATGGTGATCACGCTCACCTCGAGCGTCTCATCGCCCCCGTTGCGCACGGCCAGATTCCTGCACACCTCGGTGCCCACGCTCACATTGCCGAAGTTGATCTCCCAGGTCGTACCCTGGGAGTCCTGGAACACGACCACATCACCACCTAGCACGATCCGAGGCCCCCCAGCCGGCAAGTCACCGCCGGCATCCGCCCCATCAGCACCTCCATCGACGCCGCCATCCGGACGGCTGCCGGCCACGCACACGCCCCCTTCGCAGATTTCCCCTTCACGGCAGTCGATGTCCTGGTCACAGGTCCGAGGCCCCTCGTCAGCCCCGTAAGACGTGCAAATGCCATCCTTGCAGTACTCACCCACCGCACATTCGAAGTCCTGGGTACATGGCTGCCCGCCATCCGGCGCCGTGGACCCGCCGCAACCCGCGCCCAGCGCTGCCGCCACGACGAGCAACGTGAACGTATGAATCCGGTGCCGTTTCATCGCGGTCCTCCCCGGAAAACGAACAAGCTCCAGTCTAACCGAAAGAGCGCTGGCGTGGGTAATTCCTTTCAGCCCCTCATCGACCCGAATAGGGCACCAGCTTCACTTTCACATTTCGCACATCACCGCCGGTGCGGACCTTTACCTCTCTCTGCCAGGGCTTATGACCCGGTAGCTCCACGCGCAGCGCATACCGGACATTGGCGCACAACCCGCTGATCACCTTGGGTGTCTTACCGGGCTGGCGCTTGCCGTCGATGAAGATCATGGCACCCGAGGGATCGCTGCTCACGTAGATCCAGCCCCGGCCCTTGGGACAGACCTGCTCCTTCAGAAGCCCCGCGTGGATGGCCTGGTCCGCGCCCGGCTCGCCCAGCCGAACCATCTGGCGCCATGGCAGAAAGCCCTTAAGCACGACGGCGATCTCGACCTCGGCGCCAGCGGGCAACTTGAGATTGACGGGCGTCTGGCCGCGCGGCTCGTCCTTGACGAAGACCGTCGCCGCACTCGGCTCAGACGTCACCCTCAGGGTGACCTCCGCGCCATCGATCTCGGGCGTGGAGCCCTGCTCGATCGGATCGGGCGTTTTCTCGATGCCCCTGTCAGGTGCGGGCGCGATGTCCTTCTCGACGAGCGGCGGCTCGGGTTGTGGCGCGATCGGGGCATCACCGCCCAAACCCATCCACAAGCCTAGGAGGGCTGCCACCAGGATGAGCGATGCGGCTGCGATCAGCCAGATCGACCGCTGCGGGCCGGGCGGGGCTGCCCGTCGGATCGAAACCTGCCGCGCCTGGAAGCTCCTGGCCGGTAAGGGTCTCGCATTGGGAAGCTGGAGAGGTCGCACCTGCGGTGGGCTGACCGGTCCGGTCGCGGCCTCACCGTTCATGGACTCCGGCCTGAATGGCTCCGGCAAGACCTCTGCAGGGCCACTGTCGACCTCGATCGGTCGCGGGGGTATTGCCCGGAGCTCCTCCTCCTCATCTCCGGCAGGCCCACCGTCCAGCTCAGCAGGCCCGGATGGCTCGAGGCTCTCCAGCGCAGCGGTCATGTGGCGCACCAGCTCGCTCTCATCCCGCGAGCCGGCCCAGAACGACTCGGGACGCAGCAACGGCTCCCCGGAATCGGCATCCGAAACCGAATCCGACATTGCCCCGGCAGACTCGGTGACCTCGCCAGATTCGACAGACGCCCAGCTCGCGTCCGCCTGTGCGGACAGCTCGGATCCGCCGAAGAGATGCGCCACGCGATCGGCGATCGTCTGCAGGGCCGCCTCATCCACTCCCAGACGAGACTGCAGGCCCAGCACGCTCAACACCTCGTCAGCAGAACCAGGCCGATCGCCCGGGTCCTTGGACAGGCAAGATCGGAGTACCCCCCCCCAGTGCTCGGGCGTCTCGATGGGCAAGAGTCGCTGATCCACGTGGATCTGATCGGCCCCGACACACAGGAGAAAGAGCGCTGCCAGCGAGTAGAGGTCGGTCCTCGCATCCACAACCGATCCGTCTTGCCGCTCCGGCACGGACATACCGTCTTGCCGCTGGCCAGACCAGCCGAGCAGATCGACTCGGAAATGGCGCAGTCTGATGAGGCCGTCGAAGGTAATCTGCAGCGAGTCCGGGCAGATATCCCCATGAACGACCTCTGCCCCGACCTGCTCACAGGCCGCTGCCAGACCGAATAGGCATTGCTGGGTGATGATGAGCGCATCGTCGAGGGAGAGCGTGTTGTCCGTCTGGGCAAGGCGCCGCAGGATCGCAGCCAGGCTAATCCCTCTCACATACTCCGTCACGTAGTACAGACCCCGATCGTCCGCTCCCACGTCGACGATGCGTACCAGGTTCGGGTGACGCGTGGGCAAGATGATCCGACTGGCATCGATGAATGCCCTCACGGAGCCAGGATCCACGGACAGGCCAGACGAGATGCGCATCAGCACGAGGGCCCGCTGGGGATCGCCAGGACTGCGAGCCAACTCCGCGTCGAAAGGCCCCTGCGGTCCCAGCTTGCTCACGATTTCGTATGGCGCCAGCATGGCACTCCTACAAGGACTCGACGAACTCGCGCTCCGCCTCGGCCACGCGCTTGCGGGCTCTTTCCGCACGACGGTTGTGCTCCCGTACATGAAAGGCGGCAAAGCCCAGATCGACGCCCCATGACAGGAGGTTCAGACAGAAAGACCACAGGGAATGGGTGAAGTGGTAGAAGAGCACCCCGAGCAGAGAGCAGAACACCAGGTAGAAGAAGATATTCACCTTGCCTGCCCAGAGATGGCCCAGACCCAGACCTGGCAGAGCAGCCAGGGCCCATGAGGGCCAGACTGCCCTGATGTGGGTCTCATCGGGCGATGGCAGACCATCGGTATGGAAGAGGCCAAAGCCCTCCTCGTAGTCCCCATACTCCTCCTCGTAGGCCGACTCGGCCGTCGCCTGCTTCTGCCCTGCCTGGGCCTCGTGCGTGGACGAGGGCGGTGGAGCCTCGCGCTTCTTGGCCATGGCACCGAAGAATAGCTGTTCGGCCTCGGCCAGGGCCCGGCGGGCATCCTCCGCCCATTCCTGCGGGACCGAGATGATCATCCGGCCTCCAGCGGCCCGCTCGGTCCGGTGCGGGATCTCCTTCTCCCGCATGGTCGCGGGGTAGATCTCCATGCGCATCGGATCATCGATCACAGCGACTCGCTCGAAAACGAATTGTTCGCTCGTCATAGCCCTGCCTCGAGGATCACGGCCAAGAGCACGTTATGATACACCAGATCCTGCGACTCGCGGAAGATGATGGCTGGCCGGTAGCAGATATCCAGCCACAGACCGGTAAGCGGAGTGGGCACCATGAAGCCAGCCTGAAATCCGAGCGCGCTTCCGGGCCTGCTGCCGGCTCCTGGCAGCCAGTTGAGAGAAAAACCCAAGCCCCCGTACATCGGCCCGTAACGCCCATCGAGATCGACGGCTAGCGAGAAATAGGTCCCCTCGCCGAAGGCCACATCCCCGTGAAGAACACCCAAGAAGTAGCGGAAGAAGAACAGGCCGCGCGCCGCCAGGAGCGGCCCGGAGTCGTCGTCCCCCACCTTGTATCCGCCGCCGAGAGACACCGCCATGGCGCCCGTCTCTGGAGCCGGCCACAGGAATCCTGATTCCTCTGCAAAAACAGTTTGGTACGCAAAAAGCAACAAGAGCCCTACGGCAGCTCGAAGCGTCTTGCATGCAGGCCGTGGCGACGAGTTCATCAGCTCGAGTCTATACCTCGCCACTCTTGGACGGGTCAACAGACAGCCCTGGTTTTTTTGTAGCGCAAAGTTCTGGGCTGTGTTACGTTCCACGCCCAATCGGAGGCAGGCGGAATGGCCCCACGGCGTTACTTCTTCCGCACGAAGGACGGTACGCTGCTCGGCCCGGTCAACCTCAACGTGGTCGCAGAGATGATCCGCTCGGGAAAAGTGAAATCCAATACTCCCGTCTCACTGGACGGGCACGACTTCCGCCCCATGAAGTCCTTCCCCGAGCTGGCCACCCTGCTGTCCGTGGACGTGGACCTGCCGGATGCCTCGGAAGCCGACGATGTGCTGGAGACGCCGCCCACCTACTCGGGCAGCATCCAGGAGGTCAGCATTCCCAAGCTGCTGTATCATTTCACAGCCTCCAAGGCCGTGGGCCGGATCCTGCTGACCAATGAGAAGATCCGCAAAGAGGTCTATCTGCTCAACGGCAAGCCCGTGGCGGCCTCCTCGACGCTCCTGCGGGACCGCCTCGCATCACACCTCGTACGCAAAGGCGCCTTGAACAAGGCCAAGGCCACGAAGCTCATCGCTCAGATCGGCGACGACGATGTCCGCCTTGGCGATCACCTCTTGCACAGCGGGGTTCTCAAGCCGAACGAGCTCTTCGATCACCTCAAGGAGCAGCTGCTCGAGAAGATCTACGAGCTCTTCACCTGGCGAATGGGAACCTATGCTTTCTTCGAGGGCCAGGAGTACAAGGGTACCCTCTTGCCGCTGAACCTCAATCCCTGGGAGATCATCGCCCAGGGCGTCCGGTCCGGCTACCGGCTCCAGGAGCTGCAGCAACTGCTGGAGCCACTTCGCAACCGGATCTTGCTTCCCAGGAGCAACGAGCACCTCCACATGAGCCAGCTTCTTCTCCATCCCCGGGAGTCGAAGGTCTTCAAGTCCGTCACCGCGGGCAGGACTCTGGGCGCCATCCTCGACCGGCTCGGGGGCACGCGAGAGCAGGACGCCATGGTGCTCAGCATGATCTACATGGGCATCGAGCTCGAGCTCATCGGTCTCGGCGACGAGGCCATCGAGGAGCCCTTTCTGGCCGAGGGCGAGGCTTTCGGATCGGGTGGTGACAAGTGGGATCAGATGATCGGCCGGTCGTTCAGCAATCCGAGCCCTCCCTCTGCTCCCTCTTCAGGACCCTCCGCTTCCTCCCCTGGATCCCAGGTGAAGTCCGAGGAGGAGCGAGAGCTGGAGAGCATCTACGCCGAGCTGAAATCCAAGAACTACTTCGAGCGACTCGGGCTCGATCAGTCCACGAGCTCCGGTCAGGTGAGCAAGGCCTTTCTCAAGGCCGCCCGGGCATACCACCCCGACCAGACGCCCGCGAGCGCGCCCGACTCGGTCCGCCAGCTGCGATCGGACATCTTCTCCCTGTTCAACGAAGCCCAGCAGACCCTGGTAGATGACAGGCGGCGAGCCAGCTACATCGAAGGGCTGGCATCTGGTCACGAGGGGGGCGAGGTGGATGTGACCCACATCGTCCAATCGGAGATGCTATTCCAGAAGGGAGAAGTCCTCCTGTCATCGCGCAAGTACACCGAAGCGCTGAAGGAGTTCGAAGAAGCCATCCGGCTCAATCCAGACGAGGGCGAGTTCATCATCTACAAGGGCTATGCTCTCTACTGCACGCAGCAGAATCCCGACACGGTCTTCGCTCGGCAGTGTATCGACATGATCGAGAGAGGGCTGAAGATGCGCAACGACAATGTCGCCAATGGCTACCTCTTCCTGGGCCGGATATACAAGGCCCAGGGAGACGCCGATAGGGCCCAGAAGCTGTTCAAGAAGACGCTCTCGATCGAACGTAACCACCTGGAAGCATCTCGGGAGCTGCGCGTGCTGAACATGCGCAAGGAGAAAAAGGGCTTCTGGAGAAAGAAATGATCTGGAGGTGGATCGTGAAGAAGCTCGAATCGAAAACCGTACGGGAGCTCGTCGAGCTCGCCCGCCAATGGGGAATAAGCGGATACTCCAAGATGAAGAAGGCCGAGCTCGTCAATCTCCTCGCCAAGAAGATCCCCGGAGGGAAGCGAGGCGAGGCGCAAGCCCAGCCCGCCCGCTCCGCGCGCAAGGCGGCCTCGAAGGCCCGCGTCAAGCCAGTTGGCAGTGCTGCCCGCAAGGCCTACGTCAGACCCGAGGCGAGGAGCCGGCCGGCCGATGCGCCCAGACGAGCGGGAGCGGTAGAGCCCAGGGAGAGCAGGGAGATCAATAGGCCGTGGCCCCAGTCGAGCCTGGAAGGCCGGATGATCCTCCTGACCCGTGACCCCCATTGGCTCTACTGCTACTGGGATCTATCGAGCGAGCAGGCGCACCAGCTCTGGAAGGGACACCAGGCTGTGCTTCGCGTCGTGGAGCTCGGAGACCACGAAGATCCCCGCGAGGTGAGCCGCTTCGAGGTACCTATCGGTGCCCGCAGCTGGTACATCCAGGTGGAGGCGGCGGGGCGCACGTATCGATGCGAGCTAGGCCAGGTCCTTCCGGATGGGGAGTTCGAGACGCTGCTTCACTCGAACCTGTCCGACACGCCTCCCGATCACTTGTCAGAAGGGGAGCCTGCGGTCTATCGCGCCTCTCCACCGGTCGACACCCGCCTTCCGGATTCGCTCTCAGCCCCATTCCAGGCTGACCAGAAGCCCTCGAGCGAGCGGCTCTTCGAGCTTTCCACGGGTGCCAAGGGATTCGACTCCGCCGAGGCGGTCGAGGCTCTCCATCGACGGATGCAGGCTGGTCTGGCCTCCGAGCTGCTGCACTCCGCCGTCCACGCAGCCGGCAGCGAGCACGTCGGACGAACTGGGTCGGAGGAATACTGGCTCTGGGTGGATGCCGATCTGATCGTCTACGGCGCGACGGTGCCGGGCTCGCGGGTCACGCTGAAGGGCGTCGATCTGCCCCTGGACGAGCATGGAAGGTTTTCAGCACGCTTTGCGCTGCCGGATGGGAATCTTCAGATCCCCGTCAAGGGCGTCTCTCCCACCAGGCGCTTTCGGAAACGCGGTCAGCTCGATGTCAAGCGGACGACCGAGATGGACGCCCAGCCCCGAAGGGTCGAGCTCGCCTGAGGCTGAATGCCCTCCAGCGGTCATCTCGCCCTGGTGCTCCACGCGCACCTGCCCTTTGTCCGCCATCCCGAGCACGAGCGATTTCTCGAGGAAGATTGGCTCTACGAGGCGATCTCCGAGTGCTACGTGCCGCTGCTCGACGTCTTCGCTCGACTGCACGCTGACGGCATCGATCACAGCCTGTCCATCGTGCTCACGCCCACGCTCGTGTCCATGCTGGGCGACGAGCTGCTGATCGCGAGGTATCTCAAACACCTGGACCGGCTCATCGATCTGGCTTGCCGGGAGCGGCAGCGCACCCGAAGCGATCCCCGTTTCCATCGTCTGGCGGCGATGTACCTGAGCCGTCTGCTGCGGACCAGGCGCCTGTTCGTCGATCGCCACCGCTGTGACCTGGTGGGTGCCTTTTCGAGCCTCGCACACGCGGGTCGCATCGAGCTGCTCACCTGTGCAGCCACCCACGCCTACCTGCCCCTGCTGGCGCCCTACCCGCCCGCTGTCCGGGCCCAGATCCATACCGCTGTTGATTGCCATACGCGCGCCATCGGCCTGCGGCCAACAGGCATCTGGCTCCCCGAATGCGGCTACTGCCCCGAGTTGGAGCCTGCGCTGCTTCAAGCCGGCATCCGCTACACATTCGTGGACGCACACGGCCTCCTGCTCGCGCGGCCACGGCCCGAGCACGGCGTGTTCGCGCCGGTGATGAGCCCTCGCGGCCTGGTCGTATTCGGACGAGATCTGGTAAGCTCCCGGCAGGTCTGGAGCGCGGAGTCCGGCTACCCCGGCCACCCGGTCTATCGCGAGTTCTATCGCGACATCGGCCTCGATCTCGACCTGGATTACATCCGGCCCTACGTCCAGGCCACCGGCCAACGCAAGAACACCGGCATCAAGTACTACCGGATCACGGGGCCGACACATGACAAGCAACCTTATTTGCCCGAGATCGCATCCAGGCAAGCAGCCGCCCACGCCGTGCACTTCGTCTCGGAGCGCATCCAGTTGATAGAACAGATCGCCGCGCTGATGCCTTCACGACCGGCGTTCATCCTGTCACCGTTCGACGCCGAACTCTTTGGCCACTGGTGGTTCGAGGGGCCGGTCTTCATCGAGCACGTCTTCCGCGAGATGGCCAGGCAGCCCGAGACCATCTCGCCTTCGACGCCCGGTGCCTTCCTGAGCCGCCGGCCTGTCGTCCAGCAGGTCCGGCTCGCGCTCTCGAGCTGGGGCAAGGGTGGATACAGCGAGATGTGGCTCAACGATAGCAACGACTGGATCTACCGCCACATCCACGAGGCGACCGAGCGCATGATTACCCTGGCGGAAACGCACCGCCGGGCCACCGGTCTGCTGCAGCGCGCGCTGGCCCAGGCCGCCCGGGAGATTCTCCTCGCCCAGGCGAGCGACTGGGCTTTCATCATCAAGACCAACACCTCGGTCGAGTACGCGGTCCGACGGATCCGCGAGCACCTCGATCACTTCTGGCTCTTGGCGGGTGCGATCGAAGGCCAGCGCATCGATCCCCTCGTGCTGGCCGAGCTGGAGCGCAGTGACAACCTCTTTCCAGAGATCGATTTCCGCCTCTTCTGTCAGAGTGCGCCGCCTCGACTTGGCTAGGTTTCTCTCAGCTTGCTACTCTCGACCTGAGGGCTGCTAGCAACTCGCTCAAGACCTGAGGGATGAACCCATTCTCCACCTGCCATCTGCCGACAGCCTTGGCCACGTCGGAGTCTCTCTGAATTCCCCTGCCGCTTCCGCGTGTGTAGATCCAGTCCCGGATGTGATGCAACAACTCCTTCCCCGAGAACTCCTTGATCCAGGCATCTCCCTCCAGGCAACTTCCATAGGAGTCGTGATCCGCCTTCAAGCGATCAGAGAGATAGTTGGGTCGAACGAGCTCCTGTGTCCTCTCATCCAGGGAAGAATACCAGGCGGAATCCTCGATGTAGCTCTTTGCTTGCTCGATGTCAGGGATCTCCTCACAAGTCGGATGCGGCAGGAAGTCCCGTAGCGTTACCTCCCTCATCTCTATGATTGTCTTACGGCAAGCCATCCAGGCACGAAGCTCATCGGCTCTCTGGCGAAGCCTGTCTCCGATCTCCTCGGCCGATCGCGGTTCCGTGTTCAACTCACACCCGGCGAGCGCATCGGGGTCGAGGAGGTAGTTCTCGATCTCGTGCACATCGGGAATGAAAATACCGTGCTCGTTCCTGGACCACCTGTCGCGGTTGGATACACCGAAATCGCGGTCGAGGAGACCGCACACGTGCCGAAAGCCCTGTGATCGGGCGTCATGAACAACGCCCCGGATGTTCTCCTTGCCACCTGCGATGCAGAACTTGATCAGCGGATCGTCCTGCCACAGCTGGCTCAGGTAATCGCGTGAGAGCTCGTCCTCCACCCAGAGGACAATGGGTGCGCTGTAGAGCGAAGAGACGTCAGGTGCCAGCTCGTCTGTCATGTCTGCGCATCACTTCCAGGTCGTCGCCCGGGGATCCTCCTCGGAGACCAGGAAACAGCGCTCGGTGGACAACGTAGTGTCGTATATCCGAGGAGAGTGCGTGGCGGCCAGGATCTGCATCTCTGGCTGTAGCTTTCGGATTGCTCGCAGCATCACCGCATGCCATTGGGGATCGAGGTGCATTTCAGGCTCGTCGATACAGACAATGCCTGCCTGCGAGTTTCCACGTAGCAGGGACGCGGCAAATACGAACACTTCAAGCTGGCCGGAGCTGAGGAAATCGACGGAGACCTTTCGATCGCCGGGACCACACAGAAAGACATCGAAGCCTGACTCTGGGTCGTCTGATATCGGCTCGACGCCGAACTCCTGCTGGCCGGTGCGATAGAAGAGCTGCCAGGTCTCTTTAAGCCTCTCGATGATTTCCTGGTACTTGGATGTCTCCAGGTTGCTTCCCTTGCCCATCTGGGCATGAGCCTTGGCATTAATAATGTACTGCTTGGCATTCCACAGGCGATTGTACTCGGTGTCCGCTGGGCGTTTGCCCCATTTTCCTGCCGTCACAGACAAGGATCCGACGAGCCTGGGAGCCCTCCAAGAAGAGAAGTAGGTGCAGGGTACATCGAAGGGCTGCTCGGTGCCCTTGATTCCGCTCCTCGACTCCCAGACCTGCTCGGGCTTGGAGTCGGGCCGGAAGATGACCTCCGTCCAGACGGAGCGATCCGGCAGACGGAACTCTGCCCGGATACTGCCTCGCGTTTGTCCCGCACGAAGCGCGTCCATTGACTTGGGACCGATCACGAGCTCCGGGTGGCTCGCGGCAAGCAGGACAGCCTCGAGCACGGTCGTCTTTCCGCTGCCGTTGGGCCCCCCGAGAACGAAGACAGGCGATGGTGTGCCCTTTGGGCTGTTGAAGTCGATGATCTCTTGCCTGATGCTGCGAAAGTTCTCGATCTCCAATTTCACCAGGCGCGCATCGGGGTATGTCGACTTTTTTCCCATGGCTTTCCCGCGTGTCACGTGCCTCTGCGCTGGATGACCTTATGCCATCATCGCTTATGCTCGTATCACAACATCTGTCTGAAAGCTAGCCTGGAGGTCACTCACTCACTCACTGGCCGGTCACTGCAGGATGTCTGGCACGTCCTTGACGAGGCGCTCCGAGACGCCGTGCTTGGAGGCTTCCTTGAGCAGCTCCTGGCGCTCGGCTTCCAGCTGGCGAGGACGATCGATGAGCTCGCGGCGCAGCTCGGACAGGTCCTCATCGTCCAGCTGCCCCCTGCGCTGCAGGTGGATCTTGAGCACGTAGAGATCTTCTTCCAGGTGCCTGAGGTCCGCCTCGGCCACCCGGAGCCTGTCGATGACGTACTTGATCGAGTGGATCCACTGCCTGCGGCTGCGCCAGGAGACCAGCAAGAGCCCGCCCAGCAAGCCGGCGGCCAGGGCGAGAACGGCGACGAGCAACCATCCGATCGCTGTCCAGGTGGCCATGACGCCTCCTGATATCATCATACGCGACCAGGTCGCGCGAGCTCAAGTGCGAACGCGTCGCCACCTTGGACGCGCGCGGCGCCTGTCAGGATCTGGCCCCAAAACAAGTGCAATGCATTTGTTCTGGGGCTAGTCTCGACAGGGGCTAGTCTCGACATCCACAGGAAGGGAGGCCAGTTGGATACCCGCCAGAGGAGCCTGGGCGAATGGTTGCAGGAGGCGCCGTTCTCACTCGGCATGTCATCCGGATTCTTCGGATTCTTCGCCCACGCGGGACTGGTCTGCGCACTGGAGGAGGCCGGGCTGTGGCCGGCGCGCCTCAGCGGCTCGAGCGCAGGAGCGCTGGTGGCCGCCTGCTGGGCCGCTGGCCTGCCCGGCAGGAGCCTGGCTGCCGAGCTCGTGGTCTTGCGCCGAGATGACTTCTGGGATCCCTGGCCAGGGCCGGGTCTGCTGCGGGGTCGGCTCTTCCGCTCCCTGCTCACGGATCTTCTGCCCGTCGAGCGCTTCGCGGACTGCCGCTGGCCGCTCGCGCTGTCGGTCTTCGATGTCCTCAGCCGCAAGACCCGGGTCGTCCGCAGCGGCCCGCTGGCACCGGCTGTTCATGCCTCCTGCGCTCTTCCCCTGCTCTTCCAGCCGGTCTGGCTCGGCTTCCGTCCCTGCCTGGACGGCGGGATCAGCGATCGCCACGGTCTGGCCGGCATGCCCGACGGAGGCCGCCTGCTCTATCACCACATCGCCTCGCGTTCCCCCTGGCGCCGGCCCGACAGCCCCGCCCTGAAGCTGCCCAGCAGATCGGACACGGTCAGCCTGGTGATAGAGGACCTGCCGCGGGCAGGTCCCTTCAATCTGAGCGCTGGCAGGCATGCCTACCTGCACGCGCTTGACGCTGCCAGGCGGTCCCTCGATCTGCCGCTCTCTTTTTCATTGACTGTCTCGTCAATCGGGGGTTAGACTCACTGCGTCAAAGACTACAAAGGAGGCCAGCATGGCATTCGCAGTGGACAAGCGCGACATCGAGTTCTGTCTTTTCGAGTACTTGAAGATCGAAAACCTCTTCGAGCTGGAGCGGTACTCCGAGTTCGATCGCGAGGCCATCGAGATGGTCATCGAGCTGATGATCAAGCTGGCCACCGACAAGATCGCGCCGCTCAACACGGTCATGGACCGTGAAGGGCTCGGCTTCAAGGACGGCAAGGTGACCACACCCACCGGCTACAAGGATTGCTACGATTCGCTGTGCGAGCTCGGCCTCATCGCGCCCTCCCACAGCACCGACTACGGCGGCATGGGCTTGCCCTACGTCATCGCGACCTGCCTCAACGAGATCATGGGCAGCAGCTCGGTCGCCTTTGCCATGACGCCCGGGCTGAGCTCGGCAGCCGGGCACGTCATCGAGATCTACGGCGACCCGCAGATGAAGAAGACCTACATCCAGAAGCTCTACACCGGCGAGTGGGCCGGCACGATGTGCCTGACCGAGTCCTCGGCCGGCAGCGCGGTGGGCGATCTGAAGACCCGGGCCCGCAAGGAAGGCGATCACTGGCTGATCGAGGGCGAGAAGATCTTCATCTCCTCCGGCGAGCACGACCTGACCGAGAACATCATCCACCTGGTGCTGGCGCGGACCGAGGGTGCGCCCAAGGGGATCAAGGGTATCAGCCTCTTCCTGGTACCCAAGATCCGGCCGGATGCGGACGGCGGCCTGGCCGAGCCCAACAACGTGATGTGCGGCAACATCGAGCACAAGATGGGCATCAAGGGCTCTCCGACCTGCACCATGGTCTTCGGCAGCGACGGCCCCTGCCACGGCTGGATGATCGGCGAGGAGAACATGGGCATCAAGTACATGTTCCAGATGATGAACGAGGCCCGGATCGGCGTGGGCATCCAGGGTCTGTCCACGACCTCCGCTTCCTACCAGGAAGCGCTGCAGTACGCCATGGAGCGGATCCAGGGAGTCGAGATCAAGGACATGAAGGATGTCGACGCGCCCCGCGTCGCGATCATCAAGCACCCGGACGTCCGCCGCAACCTCCTCAGCATGAAGGCCTTCTCGGAGGGCATGCGGGCGCTGCTCTACAGCACGGCCCTGTTCTCGGATCTCATGCTCGTCCACGAGGACGAGAACGAGCGCAACAACTACAAGAGCCTGGTGGAGCTGCTGACCCCGATCTGCAAGGCCTACTGCTCTGACTGGGGCTTCCGGATGACCGAGCTCGGTATCCAGATCTTCGGCGGCTATGGATACTGTCAGGAGTACCCGCAGGAGCAGTACTGCCGCGATGCCAAGATCGCGTCCATCTACGAAGGGACCAACGGGATCCAGGCCCTCGACTTGATCGGCCGGAAGATGACCGCCAAGGGCGGCCTGTTCTTCATGACCTACCTGACGCGCCTGAACGACTTCCTCAACGAGCACAAGGAGCACGCCAGGCTCGGACCGCATGTCGAGAAGCTCGAGCAGGCGCGCGACTCTCTGGTACAGGTCGCGATGGGCATCCAGCAAGCAGCCATGAGCGGAGATCTGGAGATGCCGGTCCTCCACGCCACGCCTTTCCTCGATCTCTTCGGCCACATCGTCATGGCCTACCTTCTCATCGACATGGCCGTCGTGGCGGATGAGAAGCTCCAGGCGATCTACACCGCAGCCGGAGCCGGAGATGAATCAGCCTGCGCCAAGGTGATCGAGGACAACCCGGAAGCCAAGTACTACGATGGGAAGCTGCACAGCATGCGCTTCTTCGTCGACACCTACCTGCCCCAGGTCAAGGCGCTATTGAAGAGCATCACCAGCGGAAACCGCAGCCCGCTCGAGATATCGTTCTGAGGCAGCCGCTACCAGACGTCGTCTTCCAGCGAGCGCAGTAGCTCGTTGAGCTCGTCGAGCAGACCTTGCTCGCTGGCCACACTCAGGAACTGGGCCAGACGCCGCTGCACCGCGATCAGGCGGTTCCGCATCCGGAGGATGATCTCGGCCCCGGCCGAGTTGACGTCCAGCTCTTCGAGCAAGAGCCGGTAGACGCGCAGCTGCTCGTAATCCGCTCGACAGTAGGCCCGCTCCCGACCCGGCCTGCGGACCGGGACGACGATCTGCAGATCCTCGAGTCGATCGAGCGCCTCCCGGCTGAGGCCCAGCCGGCGGATGACGCTCCTTCGGGCAATGATCCACTCTCGCTCGTCCAAGCTCGGCTCCGCTTCAGCAGCCCGTGAGGTCCTTGAGCTTCCGGACGCACTTCATCGACTCGGTATCCAGCTTGGTCGGCACGATGATTCTCACCCGCGCGAAGAGGTCACCCCGGCCTCCACTTCTGCGCGGCAGCCCCTTGCCCCGTATCCGAAAGCGCTGTCCACCCTGCGTCCCTGACGGAACCGACAGCTCGACGCTGCCCTCCAGGGTGGGGACCATGATGCTGCCCCCGAGCGCGGCCGTGGAGAAGGGAAGCTTGACGTCGACCGTCAGATCGCTCTGCTCTCGACTGAACTTCGAATCGGGCTCGTATACGATCTCGATGAGCAGATCCCCGGCCGCCCCTCCCCCGATCCCCGGCCCGCCCTTTCCCGCCAGGCGGATCTTCTGGCCGTCGCAGATCCCGGCCGGTATCTTGACCGTCAGCGTCTCGCTTCTCCCGGAGCCCGTCTGGATGGTTATCTGGCGCTCTGCCCCGCGAACCGCGTCGCCCATGGGGACCGCGAGCCGGGCCAGGCTGTCCTCACCGCGGACCGGACCGGCGCGCCGCTTGCGCCCCCCCCGGCCGAAGAACCCGCCCAGAAGATCCTCCAGATCGATCCCCTCGTCTTCGAATCCGTAGCTGCGCGCCCTCCCGGAAGCGCCCCCCGGAAAACCACCGCCATACTCCTGCCAATGGAATCCGCCCGAGCCCGCGGGCGGCCCCTCCTTGAAGCCGGCCTTCCAGGCCTGGTGTCCGGCGCGATCGTACTGGCCTCTCTTCTTCTCGTCCCCCAGCACGTCGTACGCCTCGGAGATCTCCTTGAACCGCTCCTCGGCCTTGCTGTCTCCCGGGTTGACATCAGGATGGTACTTGCGGGCGAGCTTGCGGTAGGCGCTCTTGATCTCCTTTGCCGAGGCGTCCCGTTTGACGCCCAGAATGTCGTAATAGCCCTGCATGCGGTGAGGCTACTGGCCCACGACCTCGATCTTCCGATCTCTCGATTCGCCGCGCATCGGGACCTCGACGCGAAGGATGCCGTTGTGGAGCCGGGCCTGGATGCCGTCGACGTCTATCTGCCCGCCGAGGGGAAAGACCCTCCGAAAAGGTCCGCGCCAGCGCTCGATCCGGTGAAAGACCGCCTTGTCAGCCTCGCTGACCAGCGGACGCTGCCCTCGGATGATCAGGCGGCCCGAGGAGAACTCCACCTCGATGTCCCCGACCTCCACCCCGGGTAGCTCCGTCATGATCACGATCCGGCCGTCCCCCTCGTACATGTCCACAGCCGGCGTCCAGTGCTTCTCCGTTCCCTCGTCGGATACCAGCTCCGACTGGAAGCCCCGCTCGAAGAGCTCGTCGAAGCGCTTGCGCAATCGTATGAGGTCGTGAAATGGATCCCAGTCTTCCAGCATGCTCAGAGCCCTCTTCTCGCTGCCCATATCTATTCGCACTGCTTTGCGATTGTCAACGGGCCTTCTGCAGCTGCGAGAGGATGGACCCGCACAGAGCCCTCTCGACCGGCTCGCCCTGGCGGGAGAACTTTTTCAGGAAAGCCGAGACCTTGGGAGACTTGCCGCCCCGGCGCTTGACCTCCTCCAGATAGATGGCCAGCGTCGCATCCTTGGACAGGTCCTTTGCTCCCGCATTGCGCACTGCGTTTGCGAAGCGCACAGGGCTCATCTCCGCCATATCGTAGATCGCCTTGCCCATCCTCTCGCGCATCGGTGCGGGCGAGCCGGCCACGACCTTGTACAGCACCTCGTTCGCTGGCGGATCCTCGACCATCGCGCCCTGGTTGGCGAGCTTGGTCAACATCTCCTCGAATATCTCGGCATCGGCGCTCTTCAGAGCGCTCAGCCCAGACGCGTCCGTGGGGAAGTTCTTGAGGAACGACTCGTCGAAGCCGTCGATCCGCACCCGGGCCAGGCCCAGCCCCAGGCGGACGATGCGATCCTGTACCATCCGCTGGTGCCGGATGATCTCCTGCCGGTACTCCGTCTTCGCGAGATTGACCGCTGCCCGCAGGCGATCCCCGACTGGCTGCTTCTCGTCCGCAAGCATCATCTTCAGATAGAGCAAGGATGGCTCGGCGGGCATCTTTCCGCTGAAGTGCACACCCTCCGCGGTCCACTCACCCGTGGCCATGGCGATGTCCGCCAGAAGCATCCTCTCGCCTGTCCTGGCAAGCGGAACACCGACCTCGCCTGCCTTCGAGTCGATGACGAGCAAGAGTCCGCCGGGCGCCTGTTTGAGCGACTCGATCTGGGCGGCATCGAGCAGGCCGGTCGCCATCTTTCTGCGCGCATCGACCAGGCTCTTGGCAAAGGTCTTCTCGTCCGTGCTCGCAATCAGAGCAGGCAGGAAAAAGACAGCCAGCCGCTCGGGCTGCTTGACCCACTTCCTGTTTCCGAGCGCGTCCAGGTACCCTCTCCATAGCTTCTCGGCCACGGCCCTGTCTGCGGGGGAGCAGTCGGGCATGGAGTCGAACTGACCGGCCGGACAAGCGATGCAGCAAAGGCCCAGCAGCAAGACGAGGCACACCAGGCAGGGAGTGGCGAATCGCATGCTCTTCCTCCTGTCGTATTCCCGTTTGGGGCAGTATACCCCCTTGCAGCTTCTTGCAACAGCAGAACATCTGTGCAACAAGATCGGGCGGGAGGTGTTCGATGCGCTTTGTGATCTTGTCGGTCTTGTCACTCGCCTGCTACCCTGCGCTTGCGGAGGAGCCGGCCGGGTTTCGGGTCGAGACGCACCTCATGGGCAAGGCGGTCGGATTCGATGGACAGGGCAGGTGCAGCGTGACGCGCGGGCGTGCGTACAAGTCCTGGAAGGTACCTGGCTTCCCGGCCAAGGTCCCGCACTTCGAGAGCTGCACCACGATCCGCTCCAGCCTCTCCGACGACGAGGTGGACTTCTCCCTGGCCATCGTCTCTCCGAAGGGCGAGCAGTTGCGAGCAGTCGACGGCGTGCTGGCGCTCGGCTCGGCAGGCCAGGCCAGCCAGGCCATCGACTGGGACGATCTCGAGATCCCTGCCGCCGGAACCTACCGCATGGTGCTCAAGGTCGACGGCAAGGTCATCGCTCGCTTTCCGATGCAGTTCAGCGCGAAGCAAAAGACGCCCAAGAAGTGATCCGCGTACAATGCGAAGGGCCGGGCTCGAAAGCCCGGCCCCTCGACCCTATTCTCTCTACCGGCAGCTACTCGAGGCAGGTGACGGGATCGATGTAGTCGTGGGGGTTCTGCCCGCTGCTGTCGATCGTGTTCTGGACGTTGATGCTCTGATCGGATCCGTCGATGGTCATCACGTGCCAGAAGTACCCGCCGCCGCTGGACGGCACGCTGACCATCTCTACCTCCTCGCCAGCGCGGTCCACCCGTACCTTGGCCTGCGAGTTGGTCAGCGGCGTGTTCTCGTCCGCGTAGGTGCCGCCTTCATACTCATGGGTGTTATGGTGCCCGTAGTTGTGCACGAAGATGGTGTAGGTGCCGCTCTGCCACTGGGTGAGCGTCAAGGTCTCCGGTCCGTAGCCCTTGGTGTGGTCCACGTCGAGCGCGATCCAGGGCGGGCCGCTCTTGTCGCCCTTGCAGTGGGCCTCGTGACCATCCTTGGAAACATCGCGGAAGAAGATGTGATGGCCGTCAGGTGTCAGGCAATGCAGATCCAGGTCATTGGGCTTCGAGCCCCACTCCAGGCGGATGTGCCAGTTGCCGTCCAGAGGCACCATCGTGCCGCGCTGATCCGCGATCTCGTCGTTGTTCGGATCTCCGTCGTCCGTACCGCAGACCACGATGTTGAAGAACGAATCGGCGTAGCCGTCCTTGTGGGCCTGGGCGGTGTAGTTGCCCGAATCGAGGCCCTCGATCCTGTATCTCCCGCTCCCGTCCGTGTCGGTCGAGGCGACGATGTCACCGGTCTTCATGTCCACGCCGGCGCGGAAATCCAGGTGCACGCCCGGAATCCCCTGCTTGGTGGTCGCATCGACCACATCGCCAGAGGCCACGCCCGGGCAATCGCAGGCGTCGGTCAAGGCCTTCAGCTCGGTCACGTAGACGGTCTGCTCGGGCTTCACCTCGACCGAGACGTCAGCCGGGAGGTAGCCGGCCTTGTAGACGTGAATCCGGTAGTCGCCAGCCGCCAGGCCCTCCTTCTTGTACAGGCCCTCGGCGTCCGAGGTCAGCGTCTGACCCACCTTGGTGCCGTCAGGCTTGTAGATGTCGATCGTGGCGCCCTCGATAGGCACATCTGGATCCGTGTTCCAGACGACGACCTTGCCCTCCAGGTTCCCCGTCTGGGTGCAGGTCGAGACGAACTTCTTGGGTCCATAGAGGTTGAACTCGCGCTCCAGGGAGGCCACCAGGTTGAAGAGATCCGAGATCCAGCCCTCGGTCTTCAAGCCCACTGCTCCCTTGACGCCCCACTGCATCTCGAAGCAGAACTCCGGGATGAACTTCAGGATGGCTTCGAGGTAGAGCTCCAAGGCGAGGAAGGGACCACCGATCTCGTAGATGGAAAGCGTGAAGATGGGCTTGAGCCAGACCTTGAACTTGACCTCGAAGGACTCGGGTGGGTTGCCGCTCGGGGTGGGCTCGTGGTACCCGCCCTGGAAGCCCGAATCGAAGAAGGCGCCCCAGCCGTTCGTGTAGCGCACGCCGGTCTCGATGTAGGCGTGCATGTCCTCGCCGACCGTGGCCCGGATCGCGCCCGAGGCTTCGACGGACACACCGATCTCGGTGTTGAAGACGATCTTCATGCGAACCGGGACCGGTCCGATCATGAAGTTGAACGCCCACGAGGGGGGCTCGCGCTTGAGGATCCCGAGCTTGTCGGTGACCGTACCGCCAGGACCCTTGTCCTGGTAGTTGAAGAACATGGTCTTCGCTTCCGCGTATGCGGTCCCGCTCAGCTCGTACTCGACATCGATGCTCTCGTCGAACTGGCCGCGCAGGCCGACCTTGAACTCGTTGAGCTTGTATCGGCTGATGTCCCAGAGCAGATACCAGGGCGGGGTCTCCCAGTCGAGCACCCAGATGATCGACGGTCCGAAGCGGATCTCGCTGCCCGACAGGAAGGTGACCTTGAAGGAGGTCTTGCCACCATCCCCGTCGTCCAGCTCGAAGTTGATCGAGATGCCGGACAGCGGCAAGGTGATGATCAGATCCAGAGGCTGCTCGAGTGTGCCGTAGCGGCTCTCGTACTCCTGCTGCATCCGGGTGAAGTCCTCCGGCCCGATGACCTCGCGGTAGTTGATCTTCTGGAAGACGTCCATGAGGGTCGCGGTCAGCGAAGTACCCAGATTCAACTTGTTCCCGTCGCGGGTGACGGATTCGACGCGGCGCAGGTAGCCGTTGCCGACCACGACATCGCCCACCTCGACCTCGAGATCGTCGGTCGGGCCTCCGAACTCGTAGATCAGCTGCTCCTGCTCGACGGTGACGTTCTGGAATGTGGGCACGTCCTCGAGCAGCCTGACGTTGTCGTGGACGACGACCTCGTGATCAGGGGTCTGGGGTGGAGCACCCGCGCCGCATCCGATCACGAAGAACGCGGCTCCCAGCCACAGCAACCAAATGTGTCTTCTCATCGCACCCTCCATGGACGCCCGGACTCGCTCCGGATCTAGAATTGAAAGATACACCAAACCTATGATTAAGGAAACCTCCACATGCTATTCACCACCTACAGCCTAGCAAAAAGCCCCCCCAGAGACAACCCGTCACATGGATTATGAACATCCGTTCAGTATTCGGCTGCTGCCTTTGTTGTTTTCCTCTTCAAAAACCTAGGGTTGAGCAGCAAAAGCATCGCGGGCAGGACTGTCACAGAGGACAGGGCGCTGACCAGCATGGCCAGGGCGAGCAAGATCCCGAAGCTGTGCAGCGGATTGAGCTGCGCGGCCAGGAAGACGAGCTGACCACCCGTGACCGTGATGGCGTTGATGAGGATCGCCCTGCCGGCGGTCCTCAAAGTCATGTCGAGCGCCCGCTTCGAATCCTGCTGCAGCCCGATCTCCAAGCGTGCGCGAGAGAGGAAATGGATCGTGTAGTCGATCCCGACGCCGACCACCAGCGAGGCGATCAGCACGGTGGCCGGATCCAGATCGATCTCGAACATGGCCATGATGCCGAAGTTGATCACGATCGTCGTGACCATCGGGATCATGCCCAGCATGCCCGCCAGTACGGACCGGAACTGGATCATGAGGAGGAGCATCGCCACGAATGCGGCCAGACCCAGGCTGGCCAGCTGGCTGTACACCAGCCGGTTGTCCACATTGACGGAGATGTGGTGCATGCCCGTCTGCGCCAGGTGCAGCGTCACGATCTCCTCGCCCTCGTCTCCGCTGGCCGTCAGATACGCGTGCGGCTGGTTGAGAACCGAGAGATCGCCGTCGAGCTCCTCGACCAGTCGCCTGTCCTCCTTTGCGCGGGTGGGCAGCTTCTCGAGGACTCGATCGAGCAGCGCTCTCGTCCGGTAGGCGCCTTTCTTCTCCGTGAGCAGGACCGCGAGCGAGCGAGCGAGATAGACCGGACCCTGGGGATCATCCTGAATCTGGTCTGCGAGGGTCGAGCGGACGATGGCCTCGACCGATTTCGGCTCGACTCTCTTGCTCGACAGGGCCAGCTCGGCCAGCGAGTCGGCCAGCGAGGCCACGAGCGCCTCGTCCTCGATCTCCATGTCCGCCTCGTCGGATGCCATGAAGCGCTTGACCGCTGCCGCGATCTCGGCTTTCTCCGGCGCGCCCGTCTCGCCGGTGAGCGCCGCCTGGATCCAGCCGGCCACCACCTCGCGATCGATCCCGGCAGCCTCCGATCCCAGGCGAAAGCGAATGTCCAAAGAGACGTCGAGAGCGACTCGCTCGATACGCTCCCGCCGTGCCCTGTCGGCCTTCTGCCCACCTTGGCGCAAGTCGATCCGCACGACTCTCTTCGGCAGCGCGTCGATGAAGCGCTCCACGTCCTCGACGATCACGCGCAGGGTCGAGGTCTCGGGCGTATCGCAGACCGCCTGTATGAGCGCATGCCGCTCGCCCTTGTCCACGAACTGGGCCAGCACGTCCTTGCCTTCCAGGTTCAACCAGAGGTTGCCCACACCTCGGGCCGTCTCCGGAATGCTGCGGTGCTCGACCATCACCTGGTTCATCTCGGCGATCAGGTTGGCGATGCTCTTGGCGTTGTGGACGTGCTCGAAGACCCGCAGGTACTTCTCCAGCGTGTACATCGTCTGCAGGACATATGGCTCCCTGATGTCTCCTTCCACCGCGATCCACAGCGGGATGTTGCCTTTCAGCTTCTCGCGCAGCATCGTGTCCGCGCGCCTGACGTCGCTCTCCTCGGGGAAATACCTGACCATGTCGAACTGCCGATCCAGCGTCGGGATGAACGCACCGGCAAGCGCCGTCGTCGCGACCGCGATCGCGACGACGATCGAGCGCTTCCTCGCGATCCACGGTCCGAGCCGGTCGAGGAAGGCGCCCTCGCTGGAAACCCCTCTCGCCTTTCGCCTCGGCGGAAGGTAGGACAGGACCGCCGGCACGAAGGTCATGGCCACGAGCATGGCGGAGAAGATCCCGAACGCTGCGATGGTGCCCGTATGGCGAATGAAGACCAGGTTCGACGTCAGGAAGGAGAGAAAGCCCACCACGGTGGTCAATCCGGCGAGCAGGATCGGCAGCATGACGTCCGCCATGGCCGACTCCAGGCTCGAAGGAGAAGAATCTCCCCGTCCACCTTCCTCCACCTTGTGCAGCATGTGGATCGCGTAGGCCGTACCCAGCGCGATCAGCAGCACGGGTATCACGTTGGACAGCGTCGTGATGGGGATGCGCAGCGCGGCCATCAGCCCCATGGCCCAGACCGCGCTGATCAAGACCGTGGCCAGCGGCAGGAGCACGCCTCGAACGGAGCGGAAAGACGCGAAGAGGATCAGGATGACCACCAGGGAGACGATCGGAACCAAGTAGATCATGTCGTGCAAGATCATCTCGTTCATGGTCTTCATCCAGAACGGAAAGCCGCTGAAGTAGAGCTTGGCGATGCGCTCCTTCTCGCGCACCTTGTCCTCGACCGCCTTCGCCACCTCCACTCGATCGGCTTCCTTGCGGATCAGAAAAGAGATGCTGGCCAACCGGGCGTCCTGGCTGACGATGACACCGACGAGCTGCTCCTTGCCCATCACGTACTTGCGCAGCGCATCCATCTCCTCGGGCGTGTCCGGCAGATCATCCGGATCGACGACCCGGCCGACCATGACGGCCTTCTCCCCTTCGACTACTTTCTTCTGCACGTCGTCCATCTGGGTGAGGCTGATCACCCAAGACACGCCCTGGATCTCCGCTATCGCCCGCGTCAGAGTCCGGATCTCCTCTATCGCCTCGCGGTGAAAGACGTCTTCGTACTCCAGGCCCACGATGCCCACCGCCACGCCCCCGAAGCGCTCCCCTGCCTGATTGAAGCGGATCACGACCGGATCGTCCTGAGGCAGGTACTTCGAGATGTCGCTCTCGATGTGAGCCCACTTCCAGATCGACAGCGCCCCGAGCACGGTCAGGGCGCTGACGACCAGGACGATGAGCAGCCTTGCACGGAGCACGATGGAGGCCAGGCGCTGCATGAAGGGTCTACGCATGCTGTCATCCCTCGCGTCTTGCGATCAGAAATCGGCCCGGAATCGCAGATAGACCTGGTCGAGCTTCTCGAACATCTCGAGCGTGGTTCCGTCCTCGCCCCTCGCCATGACGTATCCGAGAGCGACCTCCGAGCCATCGAAGGGTTTGTAGGTGATGAGCAGGTTGCCGAGCCCGCCGAGCGATCGCCTGCCGAGCGTCGTATCCAGCTCGCCGCCCAGGGCGAGCTCGAACTTCAATCGATCGGCAAGGATGCTCTTCCGGAAAATGAAGAAGAGGTAATCGTGGAGCTTGTGGCCCGTCATCTCGGCGAAGAATCCGTGCACCCACTGCAGGTTGAAATAGTAGCCGCCCGGAAAGGTGTACTCGGCGCCCAGGACCCACTTGGTGAATGGCTCCTCCTCAATCGCGACGAGCTCTGCTCGCATCTCACCCAGCAGCGGTACGCCGGTCACGATCTCGGTGTCCACAGCCCGCGGGAAGACGACCGCCACCTCCCCCCACAGGCCCACACCGCCGAGATCGCCGCGCAGGTCGAATCCCAGGACCTCTATCTCGGGATAGATGAGGCGGATCTCATCCAGGGCCACGGCCAGGCAGTTCTCGGCGCCTTCCGGGCAGCCGTCCACCCCGGCGGTGGCATGGACGGTCTTGGGGACCGGCAGGCTCTGGCGGCCATGGGCGTAGCTGACCGTCCAGTCGAAGCCGGCGATGGCCCAGCGCACCCTCGCACCGCCCATGACATTCGCGAGCTCGGCGCCCGGCGTGTCGGTCAGCAAGGCTTCGTAGCCCGGCTGCAGCACGAGCAGATCCAACCCCGCCAGCTCCGGGGGGAGCATGCCGGCAGGATCGAAGGACGGCATGAGGGGATTGTTCAGCAGATCGTCGCCGATGAAGAGATCGACCGGCACGACCGCCGGGAGGAAACGCGGAATGACCACCCCCTCGACCGAGAACCACTCCTCGCCCACGGTGAGCGTGGCCTTGAGGCCCACGTTGCCGATGCGCGCCTTGAAGTCCAGCGGGTTCTCGAGGTTGAAGGGATCGAGTGGATTGCTCGGGTTGAAGCCATCGCCCTCCCCCCAGCCTAGCACCTGTTTGCCTGCGCGAAGATCCAGCGCGAAGAGCTCCCCGTTGAGAAGGAAGCCGTAGAGGTCCACATAGGCCTCGTTGATCCGCCAGCTGATCGGATCCAGGCTGCCCCGATCCCAGAGATCGTCGACCGTCTG
Organism: Deltaproteobacteria bacterium; assembly: GCA_016935365.1. Taxonomy (GTDB): domain Bacteria; phylum Myxococcota; class B64-G9; order B64-G9; family B64-G9; genus JAFGRB01. The sequence continues at coordinate 11,004 of JAFGRB010000443.1, read as the reverse complement.
GATTCCGGTGAAGTTCGTGTTGCGCAGCTCCAGGTTGGCGAACGCCGCGACCTCCTCGGCGGGATGGGCGCCCAGCTTCAGCTGGACGAGGTTGGCGTTGCGGAAGTTGTAGAACTCCCCCTCTCGGACGCCGAGGTAGTTCTCGGTCGCGATGGCGCCGTTGAGCTCCATCCCGGCTCGAAGAGGCCCTGGCAGCACCACAGACAAGACCACCAACAGCCAGTACAAGGGTGTCTTCATCGCGGCTTCTCGCAGAGGTGAAGGTGGAGCTCGGGTCCTACTGGCGCTTCAGCTGTCTCTTGGAGAAGAATCGCTTCTCCAGACCCTTGTCGCACTCGATCGACTCGACGATGTTGCGCGTCCAGTGATTGCGCTTCAGGTCGTGCATGTCGAGATGGAAGCTCTGGACGTACTTGCCGACTTGGCGGAAGTCCCGGCGATCGAGGACCTTCCACTTCGCTCCCCGCTTGTCGTAGAACTCGAGCCGGTCGAAGAGGAAGTCCTTCTTCCGCACCCACATCTTGGTCTTGCCGTACTCGCTGTCGATGTCCGGCTTCGGCACCAGCTCCAGGACATAGTGCTCGGCATCCTCCGTCATCTTGCTCGGCTGCAAGCGGTCCGAGAAGCGATCGCTGCTCAGATCGTCATAGGAGAAATCCGTCCCGGCAAAGCTGTCGTTCTTGACGCTGCCGGCGATGCGGCGGATCTTGTGCATCGCAGGCATGTAGACGTACATCTTCTCCTCTGCGTCCAGGAAGGCCATGCCCTTGACATCCGCCGGCGCCAGGAACTTGATCATCCTGTAGCCGGTCCCCATCTGGTACATCTTCATCTTGCGGGTCGACTTCGTCCCACCCGAGTCCTCCAGCTCCATGGTGACGACCGCCAGCGAGTCCTTGGCTCCGTACTCCGTCTCGTCCACCTTGCTCAGAACCTCCTGGGGGGTGAGCGCCCAAGCCAAGCCAGCTTCCAGCCACAGCCATGCCAGCACAACACACCCGGTCCGAAATCGCATATCGACCTCCTGGTCATCGACCCGTACGAAGCAACCAGCGCGCGATGCATCCGTCAACCCCGCAGCAATCTCACCGCCCTCTCGAGCTGGACATCCTTGCCCTTTCCGTCCCACTCCACTCTGAAGTCAGGCTCGATCCCCTCGTAGAGAGGCGTCCCCTTCGGTGAGTAGTACCGACCGGTGGACAGCTTGAGGGCCGAGCCGTCCATCAGCTCCATGACCACCTGGACAGTGCCCTTACCCAGCGTCTTCGTCCCGACCAGCTTGGCCCGCCCCTTGTCCCGCAGCGACATGATGACGATCTCGCTCACGCTCGCGCTGCGATGATCCGCCAGGATCACGAGTGGAAGCTTCCGGTAGGGACCCGAGCCCGTGCTTCGCTCCTCCTCGATGCGCATGTGCTTCTTGCTGATCACGCTCACGACGAGCCCTGGAGAGGTGAACAGCCCCACGACCGCCGTCCCCTCGGTCACGAGACCGCCCGGGTTGCCCCGGAGATCGAGCACCAGGCCCCGGAGCTGCCCCTTGAGCTTCTTGCCGATCTTCCCGATGACGCCGCCCAATCTCTCGCCTGTGCCCGCCCTGAAGTTGTGCAGGTGAATCCTGGCGTAGCCGCCCTTGATCAGATCCACGGAGATGTTCCGCTTGGGCTCCTCGGCGAAGGTCAGCTCATGGGCCTTGCCCTCGACGACCACCGTCACTTTCTGGCCGAGCGGCCCTCGCATCAAGGCCAGCGCCTCCAGCTCGGTGAGGTGATCGGCCGGCCGGCCGGCCACCTTGTCGACCCGCTGTCCAGGCCGGATGCCAGCCTTTTCGGCCTGCATGCCGGGCATCACGTCGAGAATCCGCAGATCGGCGCCATGCGGCTCGACCAGGATGCCCGCCGTGCCGACCTGGGTGCTCCCGTCGTCCAGCAGGCGGTTGTATAGGTCCGCCTCCAGAAAGATGCTCCACGGGTCTCCGCAGCCGGCGACCAGCCGACGGATCATGGCGTGCTCGACGGTCCTGGCGTCCTTGGCCAGACCGTTCTTCAAGACCAGGTCGGCAGCGGCGTTGAGCGACGCCTCGAGCTGCTTGTAGTCCCCCAGCGCTGCGGAGCCGATCTCCACCTGCCCACTTTTGGCGTGAACGCGATACAAGGCCGGGTGGGCCAGCACCTCGATCCGGCAATCCGGTGCGGCGGACTCGAGCCCCTGGAGGGCTCCATACAGCAGCGCGGCTGTGTTGGCCCGGTCCACGAAGGCGACCTGGAAGTGCCGGAGCACCTCGTGAAGCGTCTCGTACTGGCCCGCATCGGCCAGCCGCGGTGTCGCGATGAGGCCCAGGGCCCAGATCGAGAAAAAGAGCGTGGTTCTCATTCGCACCCCTCCGAGTCAGTGATGGATGAAAAAGTGGTCGAACTCCCCTGTGGCCGGCTCCCAGCTCGCCTCCACCCGGTCCACCCTGGCGAAACGCGGGCCCTCCCGGCACCAGGCCAGCAAGCTCTCGAGCAGCCGGCGCTCGCCCTCCGCCACCAGCTCCACGCTGCCGTCGGACTTGTTGGCGACCCAGCCGCATACGCCCAGCTCGGCCCCGACCCGCCTCGCGTTCCAGCGGAAGGCCACGCCCTGGACCTCGCCGAACACGCAGGCGCGCAACCGTGCCTCGGGTTTGGTGTTCATCTCCAATGCCACCTGGTCAGAGCAAGTCGCTCGCCGCCTCGGCGAGCTGGCTTCGCTCACCCTTGCGCAGGGTGACCGTGCCGGCGATGCCATTGCCCCGGAAACGATTGACGATGTACGACAGACCATTGTTCGAAGAATCGACGTACGGATTGTCGATCTGGTACAGGTCCCCGGTCAGCACGATCTTGGTCTGATCTCCCGCCCGGGTGATGATCGTCTTGACCTCGTGAGGGGTCAGGTTCTGCGACTCGTCGATGATGATGTACTGGTTGGGAATGCTCCGGCCGCGGATGTACGTGAGCGGCTCGATCTCGATCAAGCCCATGTCCATCAGCTCCCGGTAGCTGCGCCCTTGCCGCTTGTCCTTGCGGGACAGATTGAGCAGCAGTTCCAGGTTGTCGAAGATCGGCTGCATCCAGGGATTGAGCTTGTCCTCCACGTCGCCGGGCAAGAAGCCGATATCACGTCCGAGGGGGAAGATCGGCCTCGAGACGAGCAAGCGCTGAAAGGCCCCCTCGTCGGATGCCTTGTGGAGACCGGCCGCCAGGGCCAGCAGCGTCTTGCCGGTACCCGCCTTGCCGGCCAAGGTGACGAGCTTGACCCGATCGTCCAAGAGGAGATCGACCGCGAAGGTCTGCTCCCGATTCCGAGGCTGGATGCCCCAGATCCCACCCCGGAGCTTGAGCAGCGTATTCAGCCTGCGGCCCTGCGGATCGAGCCGCCCGAGGGCCGTGTGGTTCTCGGCCATCTCGTCTTTGAGGTGGATGAACATGTTCGGAACCGCATCGAACTCGGGCAGCTCGCCGATGTCGATCGAGTTCTGCTGATAGAACACGTCGATCTTCTCACCGGGCAGGCGCAGCTCCGACACGCCAGTGAAGATCTCGTCGGCCGTGACGCGCTCGGTATCGTAGTCCTGCGCCGTGATCCCCAGGGCGTCCGCCTTGATCCGGAGGTTGACGTCCTTGGTGATGAAGATGGTGGGGCGGTCTCTGTCAGCCTCCTTGAGCTCGAAGGCCACGGCCAGAATCCGGTGATCCATCTTCTGGCCGATGCCCATCTCGGCCGGAAGCTGCCGGTTGGTGAACACCACCCGCAAGCTCCCGCCCGTCGGCATCGGCACGCCCTTGCTCAGCTGGCCGGAGATGCGGTAGTCGTCGATCATGCGGCCGACGACCCTGGCATTGCGGCCCAGCTCCGAGAGCTCCTTCTTGAAACGATCGATCTCCTCGATGACGTAGATCGGAATGATCACGTCGTTGTCCTCGAAGTTGAGGATGGCGTTCGGATCGTGCAGCAAGACGTTGGTGTCCAGAACGAAGTTCTTTTTCATCTCAAGCTCCCGTTGCGGCTCTCTGGACGCAATCTCCATAGTGAATGGCCCGATCCCGCCCGTGTTCCTTGGCGAAGTAGAGGGCCTGATCGGCCCGGTCGATCAGCTCCTGCTTGTGGCGGGCCGACTCGGGCAGCGTACAGATTCCCAGGCTCAGGGTCACCTCGAAGTCTTGTCCGTCCGCGTTGAACCTCTGCTGCTTGATGGACTCCCGAAATCGCTCCGCCAGGTTCATCGCCCCGGTTCGATCCGTCTCGGGAAGGATGATCGCGAACTCCTCCCCACCGTAGCGGCAGACCCTGTCCGAAGCGCGGGCCAGCTCGGCCAGCACCCTGGCGACCCGCTTGAGCACCTGATCGCCGACCGGATGGCCCCAGGTGTCGTTGACGCGCTTGAAGTGATCGATGTCGGTCAAGATCAGAGACAGGTGGCGATCGTATCTCTTCGATGCGGCGACCTGCTCCTCGAGCATCTCCTGGAACCGGCGGTGGTTGTGAAGACCCGTCAAGCCGTCCGTCGTGGCCATGCGGGCCATCAGCAGGTAGCGCTGCGCGTTCTGGATGCTCGTTGCAGCCATCATGGCGACCGTGTAGAGCAGGTCGACCCTGTCCTGGAGCTTGCCCGGCTCTTCCGGGAAGAGCGTCCGGTCGCAACCTCCGACCACCAGCGCGCCGATCACCCGTTCCCCGGGCTGGCTCTTGTGCCCCTCGGGACCCGCCTTCTTCAGCGGGAAACACTTGAGGGACTCGAGACCCTCGAGCTTCATCGAGCGCCCGAAGACATGCCGCTGATCGCGACCCATCTCGAAGAACGGCTTGGCGGGCAGGACTTCGGCCCGCTTGACCGTCAACCACGCCAAGCTGTCGGCGGGTACGACTTTCTGGACGTGCTGCTCGCACCACGCAGTGTATCTCTCGCTTCCCGCAGCGGCCTCGAGTATCAGTCGCTCGTCTTCGACCAAGGCGATGGCGGCGAAGTCCGTCCGCTCGTAGATGCCCATCACCGAGTCCAGAACCTCCGCGATGACCTCCTGCAGGTTCACCGTCCTGCTCAGGCGCTTGGCGGCATCGTAGAAGAGCTTGGTCCTGGTCTTCACCTCGTCCATGTCCGCGATCAGCTTCTCCGTTCGGCTCAAGCGGACGATCTCCCGGGCGGCGACCTGCAGGAGCCGCTCGTCGTCCTCGCCAAAAGGCAGATCGACCCGCCGGTCGGTCAGCAGGATGCCGCGCAGGTGCCGACTTCCGGCCGCCGACTCCTCGAGGATGGGCACCCCCATGAAGGTCCTCAGCGGTTCGTGTCCCTGGTAATAGGTGAAGCCCTCGTAGCCCGCTCTGATCCTGTCGAATGATACGGTCTGCTGGCGCTTGAGGATCGCGCCGATGACCCCTTCGCCCGCGGGCATCTGCTCGCGGCAGAGCCTGTCGCTCTCCGACCGCGCGTCCTTGAGCCGGACGCTGCGCTCGTCTGTGGACAGCATGAACACGGCGATGGTGTGCGGCCGCAGCGCCTCGTAGAGGATGTCGAGCAGGTTGCCGATCCCGAGCTCGATCTGATGCAGCGAGCTTCGCTGGCGGTGCTCGATGCGCTGATGCTCCGGGATGGCGGTGGCCACCGATTGGAGCACGCCGCCGGACAGGCGGTACTCCTGCGCCTCCTTCTCGCTCTGCTCGCGATCCCGAGCCAGCCGCGCCTGCGCATCCTTTCGAAGGACCGCAGCCAGCGCCCGCATCAGCACGGACGACATGTAGGGGAAGAAGCAGATGGCCAGGATGTGCGCGGCAGCGTCCCAGGAAAGCCCGTTCCGGGCTGAAGTGATCGCGAGAATCTCGAAACAGATCGCCGTGACGGTCAGCACGAACGCGTTGCGGGCGCTCGCATCCAGACCCCCGATCGCTGCCAGCAGAGCATACAGCAGAGGGTAGAGCGGGCTTGCGATCCCGCCGCTCAACTGGAAGAGGCAGTAGAGCGTGCATACGAGCAGCAGCTCGAGCTGGCGGTACTCCCTGTCCGGATCCGGCGCCTCGACGCGACGCCCCGCCAGGCGACCCGCAACCAGGTTCAACCGATGGATCAGCAGGACCGACATGACGAGCAGCGAGGCGATCGCCGGCCATCGCCAGGTGCCGATCTCGCCCGAGGCGAGTGCCAGGGCAAAGGCCAGCACGCACATCTCGACCAGGAGATGCCGCTCGATCCAGCGTATGCTCCACGCCACTTGCCGGCCCGTTCCCATCGCCTCGCGCCGCCGTTCAAAAGACGCACCCTGGTATCGTCAGGGCTCCGAACTGCTCGCCTTTGCGTCCGCATCGAGCTGGAAAAGGATCTCATCAGCACGCACGAGCCCCAGCTCATCGCGCGCCACCTGTTCCAAGTAGTCCGATCGGCGCTTGAGTGCATCCACCTCCAGCCGCAGGCGCTGGTTCTCGATCCTCAGGGCATCGTTCCAGGAACGCATCTCTGCAAGCTCCTCCTCTAGCTGCCCGCGCTTTCCACCGCTGGAGCCCCAGACAGCGTATCCGAAAAAACCCACCGCCAGCGCCGAGCAGACGATGAACAAGACCTTTGCTCGCAAGCTCAACCCGCCTACTCCTCGACCGTGGCGATGGCGAGCCTCTTCAGGCCCAGGGTGGCCGCCATGTCCATGACCTTGACCACCCGCCAGTGCTCCACGTTGCGATCCGCCTGGACGATGACCAGGGTGTCCGCGTTCTGCTGGTGGACCTGCTGCAGCCTGGACTGGAGCTGCGGATCCTGCAGAGCCTCGCCGCCGACGACCGTCCGCCCGTCCTTCAGCACGGCGATCACGACGTGGCTGGCCATGGCCGGGATCTGGGTGGACTTGGCGCGCGGCAGATCCAGCTCCAGCCCGCCTTCCTTGACATTGATGGCGAACGTGGTCGTCAGGAGGAAGAAGATCAGCAGCTGAAAGACCATGTCGATGAGGGGCGTCATCTCGAGGATGACCTCCTCGTCGCCCTGGCCGGCCGGCTGGAAGTTCACGCCTCTGCCTCCTCGCCGGACGTCGCGTCGAGCGTGAGCTGCTGCACCAGACCGAAAGCGCTCGCCTCCATATCCATCACCGTGTTCGAGATCCGCGATCGGAAGTAGCGGTACATGGCATAGGTCGGAATGGCGATGATCAGACCGGCCGCGGTCGTGATGAGAGCCTGCCAGACACCGGAAGCCACCACGCTCGGATTGCCGACCACCTTGAGCCGCTCCACCTCCCGAAAGGACTCTATCAGTCCCAGCACCGTGCCCAGCAAGCCCATGAGCGGCTCCAGGGCTGCGATGGCTCCCAGGGCCCCGATCCAGCGCGAGAGCCTGCCCGTCTCCTGCCGGCCGGCCAGCTCGAGGGACTCCACGATCTCCGGCCTGGCTCGCCCCCTCGCCTGGAGACCGGCCGCCATGACCCGTGCGATGTGCGAGTCGTTCTCCTGGCAGGCCGAAAGCGCCTCGGAATGCCTGCCCTCCTCGAGCATCTTGCCCATCCTGCGCAAGAAAGCCTCGGGCAGGACATGGGAACGCTGCAAGGCCCACAGGCGCTCGATGATGATCGTCAGCGCGAGGATCGATCCGAGGAGGATCGGAACCATCATGAATCCACCGCGCATCAAGGTGTCGAGCATGTCCGATCCGCTGTCCACGTGAACTCTCCCTGCGTTCGAGTTCGGAATCTTAGCACGCCCCCAGTGCCTATTCAAACTTGATGGCAAGCGCTCAGGGCTCAGTCCAGCAGCTCGAGGACCGCCCCTTCCATCTCGGCTGCGGGAACGAGCCCGACGAGGATCCGGGTGAGCCTTCCCAGGCGGTCGAAGATCAGAGTCATCGGGATCGCCTCGATGGGGCCGAATGCGCTCCGACCCTCCCGAACCGCCTCGTCGGCCAGCAGCACCGGATAGCTCAGCCCCATGCCGGCGGCGTACGGGCGCACGACGTCGTCTCCGATCTCGTCCATGGCCACACCCACGACCGCCAGACCACGAGGTCCATACTTCTGGGCCAGCGACGACCAGACGGGCACGGCGACCATGGAAGGTCGACTCCAGGTCGTGAAGAAGTCGACGACCAGCACCTTGCCGCGGTAGTCGGCGAGTTGCAGCATTCCCCCGCCGGACAGGGGCAGGCACACCTCGTAAGGCCTCGGTCCGATGGGCTGAGCCGACCTGGTCGCGCAGCAGGGCAGAATGCCGAGGCCGAGCGCCAGCGCTGCCCAGCCCACGTTTCTCACTGGTCTTCCTGCAGAAGCCACACGTAGACATCTCCGGCGATATCCCGGTCCAGGGCGAACTCGCTCTGCTCTATCTCTATCACGATAAGGGGTGAGCACTGGTGGATCCGCATGACGGCCCCCGGTGAGATTCCCATGGAGACGAGCTGGTGGATCCGATCGTGATCGCGGGTCCTCAGGTAGGCCACCTTGACCGGCCTCGCACAAGGCACCTCGCACAGCGGCATCAGAACCTGGCTCACTTCCGTCCGGTTCTCGAGGCAGTCCTCGCCCCGGGGGATGGGGTGACCGTGCGGACACTCGCGGGGGTGGCCCAGGAGCGTGCAGATCCCGTCTGTCACCTCCGGCACCACGGAATGCTCGTAGTGGCAGGCGAACTCCTCGGCCTGCTCCAGGCTCAGCCCGAGCACATCCACCACGAGTCGCTCGGCGAGGCGATGCCGCCGTATGATCTTCCTCGCCCGCTCCTCGCCCGCTTTCGTGAGCTGCACCTCGTCTCGCTCGCGCTCGACCAGACCTTCTTCTTCCAGCGCATCCAGCGCCGCGGCATGCACCCTGGCATGCGACATTTCCACAATGGCCTCGACCTTCTTCTCGCCGTTCTCGCGGCAGACCCAGATGGCTTCCAGCAGCTCGTCCACTTCCCGATCCGTCAGCTTGTGCTCGTTCACAGCGCGACTCCAGTCGTCCTCAGCAAGGCATTGAAGACAGCTCCAACCCCGAGAGAGTAAGCGATCACGAACAGCAAGATGGACGTGGCAACCAGCGCCCCTCTCTCCTTGTACATCACCAGCACCGAGTTGATGCACGGGATCATCAAGGTCATGACCAGAAGCGTCACCAGGACCTGAACGCCGTCGTAGAGGTGCATCTCAGACTGCTGGGCCAGCAAGGCCGCACCAGCCTCGCGCCGGATCGCCGTCAACAGGAACACATCCGCGCTCTCCGGCGGCAGGTCCAGAAAGCGCACCAGCACCGGCCGGGCCGCCTCTCGAATCCCATCCAGCCAGTCCAGCTGATCCATGGCGTAGAGCACGAGCGTCCCCAGCATGAAGTAAGGGATGGCCTCCTTGAGAAACCACCACAGATGATGGCCGGTCTTGATGAAGGTGTTGCGCATCCTCGGAATGCGCAGCGGGGGCAGCTCGAGCAGGAAGGTCGGCCGCTTGCCTGGCAGCAGGAGGTTGGCCAGCAGGCCCACGAGAACGAACTGGAGCGCCAGCATGGCGAGCAGCAACGGCGCAGCCCATGCGGAGAGCCTGGCCAGCACGACGAGCATCACGCTCAGCAGCGGCGCACAGGGAATGGCCAGCATCAGCAAGAGCGTGGAGATGATGCGCTGCTTCGGGGTGTCGAGCATCCGGGTGGTCAACACGGCCATGGTCACACAGGAGAAGCCCATCACCAGCGGCAGGACGCCCTTGCCGTTCAGGCCGATCCGTCTCATGGACCGGTCCAGGAGCAGAGACAGCCTGGGCAGGTAACCGGAGTCCTCCAGCAGGGCGAAGGCCCAGAAGAACGTCGCCAGCACGGGGGCGACGATGCCGATCGAGAGCACGAGACCCACCGAGACGATCCCGAACGGGCCGTTGATCAGCTCGCGGAGCCACAACCAGGGGATCCCGGCCACCAGCCCGTCGAGCCACGGCAAGAACAGCCCGCCGAACAGGCGACCCTCGATGAGGTCGACGAGCACGCCCGCTCCGAACAGACCGACGAAGAGGTAGACCAGCATGAGGACGCCCAGCGCGATCGGCAGGCCGGTCGCGGGCCGCCGGGTCCAGACCGCGAGCCGGCGGCTCCAGGGATTCGTCTCGACCGGCTTGAGCTCGGTCACCTCGGCGACGATCGATTCCGCCCGCTCTCTCCACGCGTCGACGACTGCGAGCTCTCCGCTGCGGGTGAGGGCGGCAAGCCCTTGCAAGCGGGAGCGGATGCGCTCGCTCGCCTGCCCGCCGAGATCTTCGAAGGCGCGATCGCGAAGCGGCAGTCCACCGAGCAGCAGAGCGGCCAGCCCGCGCGCGAGCTGGCCCTCGCCGATCTCGGCGGCGATCGCGTTTATCTGCGTCTCGATCTCCTTCGGATACACAGACCGAACCGCCAGCGGTGCCGCCTGGGCGATGGCGCGCTTCAAGGCCCCCAGCCCCCGACCTTCCGCGGCCACGGTGGGCACTACCGGCACGCCAAGGAGCCGGGAGAGTCGGGTCGCGTCCACGCGGATCCCGCGCTGGAGCGCCTCGTCCACCATGTTCAAGGCGACCACGACCGGAACGGAGAACTCGGCCAGCTGCATCGCGAGCATCAAGCCACGGCGCATGTTCTTGGAGTCTATCACCAGCAGCACCGCCCCGATGCGCCGGAGCAGGACCAGCTCGCGGACCGCGAGCGCATCCTCGGATCGCTCGGCGAGAGAGTAGAAGCCCGGCGCGTCCACGATATGCCGGATCGATCCGCTCTCGATCGAGCCGGCCGGAAGCTCGATCCGGCTCCTCGGAATACGCAGCATGTGCTTCTTGCGGCCCGTCAGGCCATAGAAGAGCGTCGACTTGCCCGTCTTGAGCAAGCCGACCAGGACAGCGGTCGCCCTGGCCTGCTCATCGAGCTTTGTAGATTTCAGGCCCCGCCGACGGCGAAGGCGCCGTCGATGCCGGCCGCGCTCATCCATGCCGAGATCGACTAGCCTGCCGGGTTGAAAACATCAAGAGGAAAGGAGCCGAGCGTGTGGAGGCCGAAAAAAAGCGGCCGCGATGGATACCGCGGC
>JAFGRB010000442.1 GCA_016935365.1 Deltaproteobacteria bacterium | reverse complement strand
GGAATAGGGAGGTTTGATACTACCCTTTGTACCCGAGTGGCGACGCCGTTCCAACTTGGGTTGCGGGCGTCAGCCCGCGCTATGAGTTGCTAAGCCCTAAAACAAGTGCAATGCACTTGTGTTAGGGTTAGTGTCTAGCTGGGGGCGGAGGCAGGATGCGGGCTGCGATCTCCTGGCTCATCGGTCTGGCGGTGCTCTGCTCGGGAGCTCCTGTCTCGCGAGCGGACCCGCCGGTCGCGGTCTCGAGCGATGGCCTGTGCGTGGAGGCCACGGGGAGCGGCTCGGCCCGGGTGCTCGGTCCGGGCATCCCCGGGCAGCTGCGCCTGATGGGCGATCTGGTCGGCGGGCTGCTCTCCAGGACCCAGCGCCGCGAGATCATGGCGCACCTGCCCGCGCTGCGCGCCGTCCTCCAGCCCGGGCACACCAGCACGATCGTGGTGATCGACCCCGGCCACGGAGGCAGCGAGCGCGGCGCCCGGGGCGTCTCCGGGACCCGCGAGAAAGACCTGGTGCTGGCCATCTCGAAGAATATCCGCGAGGCGCTGCGGGCGATCCCGGAGATCCGCGTCCTCATGACCCGCGAGGGCGACGAGGACGTGGGCCTCTGGCAGCGGGTGGAGATCGCCAACCAGGCGGGTGCGCAGCTCTTCATCAGCGTCCACGCCAACGCCTTCGTCAAGCCGAGCCTGGGGGGCGTGGAGACCTTCTTCCACTCCGTGGAGGCCTCGGATGCCGAGGCGCGCCGCGTGGCCAGGGCGGAGAACGCGCCGGGGCGCAAGGAAGCGTCCGCGCCGCCCGATGCGCTGAGCTCCATCCTGGCCGACATGAAGCGGGCGGAGACGCTGAGGGACTCGAGCCGCCTGGCCCACCTGGTCCAGGAAGAGCTCGCCAGGGCGCTGCCCTTCGACAACCTCGGCGTGCGCCAGGCGGACTTCGTCGTGCTCCGGGGCACGCGCATGCCGGCGGTGCTGCTGGAGCTGGGCTTCATGACGAACCGGCGGGAGGAGCGGATCCTCAAGATGGCGGCGTCCCACGACAAGATCGCCCAGGCGGTCAAGAAGGCCGTGCTCGACTTCCTGGCGCTGATGCGCCGCAAGGGGACGCTGCCGCCCGCGCCGGAGAGCCGGCCTTGAAGATCGCGGTGGCCAGCCGGAACCGGGGCAAGCTCGCCGAGCTTCGCCATCTGCTCGAGCCGCTGGGCTTCGAGATCCGCTCGATGGCCGAGCTGGGCATCGACGCGGAGATCCCCGAGCGGGGCCAGACCTTCGAGGCCAATGCCCGGGCCAAGGCGAGCGCCCTGTTCGACCTGCTGGCCGGCGAGGCCTGGGCGCTGGCCGACGACTCGGGTCTCGAGGTGGACGCCCTCGGCGGCTCGCCCGGGGTCCTGTCCGCCCGCTACGCGGGCAGCCCGAGCCCCGATCCGCGCGTGCGGGATCGCGCCAACAACGCGCGGCTGCTCGAGGCGCTGGCCGGCGTCCGCGACGCGGAGCGCAGCGCGCGCTTCGTCTGCAGCATGGTGATGCTGGGGCCGCCGGGGCATGGCGAGCCGCGGCGGCAGATCTCGGCGCGCGGAAGCTGCGAGGGCCGCATCGCCACCCGCGGGCGCGGCGAGGGGGGCTTCGGCTACGATCCGCTCTTCATCCCGGAGGGCTTCGATCGCTCCATGGCCGAGCTCGCCCTCGACGAGAAGAACCGCATCTCCCACCGCGGGGCCGCCCTGCGCGCGCTGGTACGCGAGATCGAGCGCGGGGTCAGGGCTTGAGCTTGCGCAGCGTCCGCTCGATCTCCTTGCGGAAGCGGGAGCTCTCCTCGCTTTTGAGCATGAACTCGAGCGGCGGGATGGCGCGCGGGTCTCCAGCGTCGCCCAGCGCGAAGACCACCCGGCGGCGCACGAAGACATCGGGATCGGCGAGCAGGGACAGGAGCGCGTCGACGGCCTGTCGGCCTCCCTGCAAGCCCAGCATCTTGATGGCCAGCCGCTGGCGGTCCTTGTCGCCTGCGCGGAGCGCGGCCATGAAGGCGCCCACGTCGATGCGCTCCTTCATGACGAGGACGGCCTCCTGCGCCTCGCGCTTCACCTCGGGGACCACCTCGTCGGAGACGAGCAGGCCGGCCAGCTTTTCCAGGACGTTGTCGAGCTTCAGCTCGCCGACCAGGCGGACCGCGGTGGCCTGGACCTGGTAGCGGCTGTTGTCCGCCAGCGCCTCCATCAGCATCTGGTCGCGGACCTCGGCCGGCAGCCCCTGGACGGCCAGGATGGCCGCGGTCCGAACCTCCTCGTCCTCGTCGCCCAGCGCGCGCACGACCCCCGCCCGGGCCTCCGGGAGATCGAGCTTGGCCAGCACGCTCACGGCGGTCAGGCGCACGTCGGGCTTTCCGCTGCTCAAGGCCGCGATGAACTGATCCAGCGAGCGCTGGCCGGCCAGCCGGCCCAGGGCGCGCCGGGCCTCGTTCTGGACGAACTGCTCCTCGTCGCCGATCAGCTCGAACAAGGTCTCGACCGAGGAGACGGCCATCGGGTGGCCCAGGTTGCCGAGCGCCCGCGCGGCCGCGCCGCGGACCACGTAGTTGTCGTCCTGCAAGGCCGAGGTCAGGGGACCCACCGCCCGGGGATCGTCCATCCGGCCGAGCATGATGGCCGCCTTCAGCCTCACCTTGAAGGAGTCCGATCCCCTCAGCTTCTCCGTCAGGAAGGCGACCTTGTCCTCGACGGCCCGCGCCGGCAGGGGAGCGAGCGCCGCACCGAGCCACGCGAGCGCGGCGAGGACGAGATGAAAACTGGGGCACCACCTGGGCATGGGTTCCCGAGAAGATGGATCCAGGGCCGAGCCTATTTCTTTGGCGTCTAGATCTTCCGCACTCGGATGTACCACAGTCCGCGAGCCGTCACAAGGACTTTGTACGCAGCCCATTTTTCATTGACTCTCGGTCAGTTCAGCGATAAGCAGTCAAGCGATCTGGACGCATCGCGATCCGTGGACCCTGAAAGGGGGAAATCCATGTACCAGCTTCGATTCATCGGCTCGATGGCCCTCTGGCTGCTCCTCTGCCTGCCGGCCTGCGACAGGAAGTGCAAGCCCGGCGAGGACGTGGAGTGCTGGATGCAGGCGCTGAGCTCGCCGGAGCAGCGCGAGAAGGCCATCGTGGAGATCAAGGCCCTGGGCGACAAGAAGGCCGAGCCTGCGCTCGTCGAGGCCTTCAAGAACGCCGCCGACACGCCCAAGGATCGCGAAGAGATCGCCGAGATCTTCGGGAAGTGGAAGACCGCCCAGGCCGTCAAGCCCATGATGGATGCGATCGACTTCACGATCGGCCCCAGCAAGGACGGCAAGAAGGCCAAGATGACCAACCGGGCCAACCAGAAGATCGCCACGGCCCTTGGGATGATCGGCGACAAGCAGGCCGTGGAGCACCTGAAGCGGCTGATGAAGCTCACCAAGGACCCCAAGGTCCAGCGCTCGGCCATCCGGGCCCTGGGGCGGCTCAAGGCCACCGAGGCCCTCGACGATCTGCTCGCCCTGCTGGCCGACAAGAACGAGCCGAAGATCATCCGGGCCAACGTGGTCTACACGCTCGGCGAGATCGGCGATCTGCGCGTGGTGCCCAAGCTGGTCGATGCCCTCTACATGGAGAAGGCCTTCTTCTTCCCGCACGCCAACCTGGCGCTCGTCAAGATCGGCGAGCCGGCCGTCGACCTGCTCGTCAAGACCATGAAAGGCGAGAACCCGGACGTGAAGAAGCTGCTGGAGAGCAGCGTGGGGATCATCGAGGGCGCCCTGGAGGCGAACTCGGCCCAGGTGCTGGGCGACATCGGCAGCACCAAGGCCACCGACGCCCTGCTCGAGATGATGGGCAAGGTGCTCAAGTGGGAAGCCGAGACCAACCGCATGCTGGTCATCGTGCGGATCATCAACTCCCTGGGCGAGATCGGCGACAAGCGGGCCATCGATCCGATCCTCAAGGTCCTGACCGCCAAGTACTGGGACGTGCGGACCGTGGTGGCCAACGCCCTGATGAACATCGGCGACCGCGAGGTGCTGCCGCAGCTGTTCAAGCTGGCCGAGACCGGCGAGCAGCACCCGCGCACCCGCGTGCCCCTCGTGGAGGCGATCGGCAACCTGGGCACAGACGAGCACCTCGGCAAGCTGAAGGAGCTGCAGGAGAAGATCAAGGACCGCGACCTGTCCCCGGCGATCGACATGGCCGTCAAGCGCGTCGAGGCCTTTGCGGCCTGCAAGCAGAACGTCGACTGCTGGATCGGAAAGCTCAAGAGCAAGGAGGCGCCGATCCGGGAGAAGGCCGTCTACGAGCTGGGCCGCCTGGGCGACAAGCGGGCCGTCGATGCGCTCGTCCAGATCCTGAACGACGACGACATCAACGTGCGCTGGGCCCTGGCCAACGCTTTCAGCCGGCTGAACTCGCCCAAACCCATCGAGCCCATCGACGAGCTGGTCGAGACCAAGGAGAAGGGCTCGACCCGCTTCAAAGAGGTCAACGAGAAGTACAAGCGCGTGGCCGCCCGCCTGCGGCGCACTGCCAAGTAGCCGCAAGAATACGGGCGCCTCTCGATTTCCCGTAATGTAGCGGGTTCACGCTGATTGCCTCGTCTGGATGCGCCTGTCGAGGCACTCCGCGCCTCACACAGTCAGAGTGAATTATCTGGTCCTCTCGATCTCCGC
>JAFGRB010000441.1 GCA_016935365.1 Deltaproteobacteria bacterium | reverse complement strand
TGCACATTGGAAAATCCACCTCCCCCTTGACGGGGGAGGTCGGGCGAAGCCCGGGTGGGGGTGAAAACGCGACAGCGCGGATGCCTCCACCAGCCCAGAACTTGGAAAGTGCACCCCATTCGTGCTAGAATCGTTTTTCGTTTTCTTACTTCAATAGGATCATTTTTCACAAAATAGGATCATTTTTCATGCCAGATGAAAAAAAAGTCCGTTTTTCAGACCCCCTGATCGTTTTTCGAGACCGGCGCCTGCCTGAAAGAGCGCGCCCGG
Organism: Deltaproteobacteria bacterium; assembly: GCA_016935365.1. Taxonomy (GTDB): domain Bacteria; phylum Myxococcota; class B64-G9; order B64-G9; family B64-G9; genus JAFGRB01. Next base: position 13,300 of record JAFGRB010000441.1, on the reverse strand, counting down.
CCGGCTACAGTGCCCTGATCGAAGGCTATGGCCTGAGGGTGCCCCTTCCTCGCACCCTGCTCGCCATCGGGCAACACCACCGCATCATCGAGGCGGACGGCTTTCGGATCCTGACCCCCCGGCATGCCCCCCATGCCACGCTCGAAGGCCACCTGACCTTTGCCCTCAAGTATGAGGGAGTCGATCTGGCCATCCTGAAATGTCTCTTTCTGAAGACCGGTCCCGGTCCCATCGAGTCGATGGTCCGCCGCAAGCCCACCGGCAGCTACGTGCGTCGCATCTGGTTCCTCTACGAGTGGCTGTGCGGAGCGGAGCTCGAGCTACCGGATGCTACCGGCGGCCGCGATGTCCCCGTGCTGGACCCCGAGCTGCAGATCGCGCCCGAGGGCGAGCGGGCCGCCCGCTACCGGATCAGAGACAACCTTCCCGGCACACCCGAGTTCTGCCCGCTGGTCTTCCGCACCGAGGCGCTGGATCGGGTGACCGCTAGAGAGCTGAAGCAGCGCGCGCGGGAGGTCCTCGCCGAGTGCCCTCGCGACCTGCTCAGCCGCGCGGCGGCCTTCCTCTTGCTCAACGACTCGAAGTCGAGCTTTGCGATCGAGGGCGAGCACCCGCCCCAAGACCGCATCCAGCGTTGGGCCGGCGCCATCGCTCAGGCCGGCAAGCAGCCCCTCGACCGCGACGAGCTCCTGCGCCTGCAAGGGATCGTGATCGGAGACTCGCGTTTCGTGAAGCTCGGCTTTCGGGAGGCGGGCGGATTCGTGGGCGAGCATGACCGCGAGACGCGCATGCCCCTGCCGGATCACATCAGCGCTCGGCCCGAAGACCTGCCGTCCCTCATCGATGGCCTGATCCACTTCGGCCGGAGCCGGGCACGGGACCTCGATCCCGTCATCGCTGCCGCAGCGCTCGCCTTCGGATTCATCTACATCCATCCCTTCGAAGATGGCAACGGACGTCTGCACCGCTACTTGATCCACCACGTCCTGGCCGAACGAGGTTTCGTGCCCCCGGGCCTCGTCTTCCCGGTTTCGGCCGCCATCCTCGAGCGGATCGGCTCCTACCGAGATGCGCTGGAGAGCTACTCGCAACGTCTCTTGCCGCTGGTCGAGTGGGAGCCGACCGAACGGGGCAATGTCCGGGTCCTGAACGACACCGGCGACTACTACCGCTTCTTCGATGCCACTCCCCAGGCAGAGTTTCTGTACGCCTGCGTCGAGAGCACTATCGAGCACGACCTGCCCCGGGAGACGGACTTCTTGCGTCGCAGCGATCGATTCCGGCTGCATGTTCAGGATCTCTTCGACATGCCCGCGAGCAAGCTCGACCTGCTCTTCCACCTCCTGCAGCAGAATGGCGGTCATCTGTCGAAGCGCGTTCGGGCCGCCGAGTTCGGCGCCCTGACAGACGGGGAGGCGGAGCGCATCGAAGCCATCTATCGCGAGCTGTTCCCCGCCGTATCGCGCCACGCCTGCCCGTAATCCGCCCAGGGCGTCTCGCAGGGCGGCCCCTCGGCGTGCAGGAAGAGGTCGCCGCCCGCGCCGAGACGGATCAAGGTCGCGCTCCGGGTCCCATAGCCGAGCCAGGGCACATGGACGCATGTGCCATCGAAGGGATCGATCGGGTGGTGGAAGGAGAGCAGCTCCCGAAAGCGCTCGGCGTCCGGGCAGCGCGCGCAGCTCGCCAGCCGCGCCTGCAGCCAGGTCTCCCGCTCCGGCGCAGCGTCCGAGAAGCTCCGCTCGGTCAGCACGTGCAGGCCTGGTCCGAGCTCCTTTCGATGGAGCGAGCGCCCGTCGTCGACCAGCATGAGGCCGGCGCGCCGATCGGCGACCAGCAGGTGGAAGGGGTTGTACTGCCCCGGCTGCAAGCCCGCGAGGCGCTCTGCGGCCTGCGCGCAGTCCGCGGCCTCGAGGGCGTCGAAGACCAGCTCGCCACGAGAGCGGCGGCGCGGATCGCGCGGGGCGCCGAAGCGGTTCGTCACCCCGGCGAAGAGCCCCCGGGCGTTCAGCCCCAGCCAGGTCCCGCCGCGCTCGATGTCCTGGGGCGCGAGGACCGGCAGGCCGCGATCGTCGAAGCGGCGCGGGGGGAGCGCCCGCCGATCGAGCCGCTCGTCGCGGTTGGCGGCCACCAGCAGATCCGCGTCCTCCCAGGCCCGCAAGCCGAGCACCAGGGTGCACATGCACGCCTCCGTCCCCAGAGCGTCTCAGTGCAGCAGCTCGTCGAGCCGCTGCCGGTCGAAGCCCACCACGAGAAATCCGTCGATGTCGATCACCGGCACCCCGCCCCCGCGCAGGCCCGCCTCTCGCATCTTGCGCTCCAGCTCCACCGCGGCCCACCGGTTCGCCTCGATGTCCCGCTCCTCGAACGCCACACCCCGCTCCCGCAGGTAGGCGGCGGCCCGCTTGCAGAACCCGCACCAGGGCGTCGTGTAGAGCACGATCCGCGCGGCCGGCCGGGCCGGCTCCACGCCCAGCGCCCGGCAGAGCGCCTGGGCAGCCCGCCGCACCAGGGTCCGGCCCGCGGCCGCGGGATCGGCAAAGGCCGCCGGCCCCTCGTCCCGGGAGGCCAGCCCGCAGAGGTCGACCGCGCTGTAGTTCGCCCGGTTGCCGTCCCGGCGAAGATCGAGCACGATCGCCCGGTCGCTGCGCAGCCTGTCCGCGCGCGCGCGGCCCGTGTCGGTCGCCATGACCCGCTCGCGCCGGTCAGCCGGGATTTCCTCGGCGCGCTCGCTCATGCGGATCCGCCCCTCGTCGTCGACCCAGGAGTAGATGACCGGGCCGCCGGGGCCGCCCGCATCCGCCGCGCGCGTCGCCGCGTCGGCCGGATCCGCCGGCCGGCCCTCGCCCGCGCAGCAAGCCGCCAGGCAGCAGGCCGCGATCCGGACCGCGACCGGGATGCGCTTCCCGCACCGTCTCATAGGCTCGAGTCCGACACGACGAGGGTGAAGGTGGCCGGGCAGCCCCCGCCGGCCAGCTCGGACTCGAAGACCCAGCTCGGCTCCACGGGACCCTCCACCTCCACCTCGCCCGGCTCGACCGTGGGCAGCAGGCGCGCGTCGATCCGCACCGGCCGGCATCCGGGGTGGCGCTCCGAGAGGATCTCGGCGAAGCGCAGCAGCTCTGGCCGGGCGGGCAAGCCGTCGATCGACAGCAGCCGGTAGAAGCGGATCCGGCCCTGCACGCCCTTGGCATAGGTCAGGGCCGGAGCCCGCAGCGGGCTGCCGCCGGGCTCCGGCTTGCCGACATAGCTGAGCTCGAGACCCGCAGGCCGGCCCTGGCACTCGATCCGCGCCTCGGCGAGCTCGTAGCGCTCGCAGAAGCGCCGCACGTCGATGTGCCGCTCGGCCCGCTGGATGAGCTGCTTCACGTCCCGGGCGAGCGCCTGCCACTCCGGTCGCTGCTCGGCGGGCAGGCCGCTGTCGGCCGAGAGCTCGACCGCGAGCCGCAGCCGGTAGGGCAGCGAGCGCTTCGACCAGGCGTCCGGCGGGCCGAGCACGAGCCGGGCCGGGCACTTGCCGTTTGCAGCCGCCTCCAGCTCGACGTCCAGCAGGTGCCAGCGCTGGAAGGCGGCCAGGCCCGGCCAGCGGCGCAGGGCCTGCTTGACCCCGGCCGGATCGAGCCCCTGCGCCTGCGCCGGCATGTTGGCCAGCAGCACAACGAGTCCCAGCAGCGTGCGGACAGAGAGCGACATGGCAACGAATATACCCTGTCGCAGTGTCGAGTGAAACAAAACGCGCGTCTCGTTCTACTTGCCGAGCTGCTTTGTCTCTCGAAACTTGCTATCATTTCCCTACCTGCTTCGACAGACCATAGGAGGATTCGATGCGAACCAAGCCTCGCTATCTGACACTGCCTTTCATCTCTCTCATGCTGCTTTTCGGATGCAATGGAGATCCGGGTCCTGCTGGCGAGTCCGTTCACAACAGCCCGGTTTCTACTGGAGATCCATCCTGCCCATACGGCGGCAGCGAACTGGTGGCAGGCGGCACGACCACCTATGCTTGCAACGGCGCCCCCGGAGACTCCGTGACGATCGCATCTCTGGCGCCAAGCGAGGATCAGAACTGCCCCACAGGCGGCAGTGTGTTCACCACCACAGGAGGACAGACCAGTTATGCCTGTCATGGCCGACAAGGGCCCGTGGGTCCGCAAGGGGCCTCTCCTTATATTAATGTGAAGAGCTATGGAGCCACGGGCGACGGCTCCACGGACGACACGGAGGCTATCCAGGCTGCTGTGGACTCTCTGGCTGGCAGCGGCGGCATCGTGTTCGTGCCGACCGGCACGTATATGGTCCAAGCGGTCTCGAATGGCATCTCCCTCGGAAACCACACCACACTCTGGCTCACTCCAGGCGCGATGCTGAAGGCGATCCCAAACTCAAGTCAAAGCTATGCAGTGGTTCTCGTCGAAGACGTAACCGGAGTCTCCATCATCGGCGGCACCATCGCCGGCGAACGAGATGAACATACCGGGGTAGACGGCCAATGGGGCATGGGCATCTCTATCCGCAGCGCCACAAATGTCTTGATCGAGGACGTGACCATTCGCGACTGCTGGGGCGACGGGATCTATGTCGGTTTTGGTAGCAGCAACATCTCTGCAAACGTGAAGATCCGAGGAGTCCTGGTGGATCACAACCGTCGCCAAGGCCTATCGATCGTCTCCTGCTCGGGTTGCACGGTAGAGGCGAGCACCTTCTCAGGCAACGCCGGCCAAGCACCTCAGGCTGGCATCGACCTCGAGCCCAACTCAGACACCGGCCCCGTCGAGGATACCCGCATCACGGGCAATCTCTTCGTCAAAAACGGCTATGGACTGCTGCTCGCAGCCCAAAACGCTCCTGTGGAGCGGACGACGGTAACGGGAAATACTTTTACTGACAACTTTATCGACGGGATCAGGCTTTTTCTGGCGAGCGGGAATACCGTGTCGAACAATGTGATCCGCAGAAGCGGCAATCACGGCATCGCGATCTATGGCCGCTTGAACGAGCAAACGGAAGAGTTCGCCCACGACAACATCGTAGCCAACAACATCGTCGAAGGGAGCGATGAAATCGGCATCTCGCTCTTCTATACGATCGACAATGTGGTCTCCGGAAATCTGATCGTCGGCAGCGGCCAAAGCGAAACCCCCGAAAAAAACGACAACCTCGCGCTTCGATTCTCGGCGAGAAACAGCGTCCAGGGCAACACGATGCGCTTGGGCAGCTACAGCGTTCAGCCGCGCTTCGGCATCTTCGTCACCGACACCTCCACAGACAACGTGGTCTCCAACAACGATCTCTACCACGCTGGCGCGACAGCGGCATTCATGGACCAGGGAGTAGGCACGGTGGTACTTGGAGGGAATCGGCAGTAGGCGGCAGCAGGGGTCAGACCCCGACACTTGACACTTGTAAAGTGTCAAGTGTCGGGGTCTGACCCCACCTTCGGCGTACGGCCGCGCCTGAGCCAGGCCAGGCCGAAGACGATCAGGCTGACGGCCACCAGGGCGGCGATGGGCAGCCAGAGCGAGTAGCTCTGGCGGGTCCGGACGCTGTCGAGCAGATCGCGCGCCCGGGTGTGCTCGGGCTCGCGCTCGAGGACCCAGGCGAGGATCTCGGCGGCCCGGTCGAGATCGCCGAGGGCGAAGAGCGACTCGGCCAGCTTGACCTGGACCTCGAGATCGTCCGGGTGCCGGTCCAGCCAGGCCTGCAGGTACTCGATGGCCTTCTCGATCTTCTTCTGGTAGGAGAGCGCCCGGGCGAGCTGCAGGTGGGCGGCGCGGGAGTCGGGATCCAGCCGCAGCAGTTGCCGGAAGACGCCCTCGGCGCGGACCGGATCCAGGTGGTACTCGACCAGGTAGAGGCTCCCCAGGAGCTCCCAGGCCTCCAGGTCGTCCGGGTCGAGCGCCGTGGCCTTCTCGGCCCACTGGATCGCCTTGGGCACGTCCTTGAGCCCGGCCAGGGCCCGGACCCGGCCGAGCAGGGCATCGCGGTGCCCGGGCTCTTCGAGCAGGACCGCGCTGAACTCGTTGAGCGCGTGCTGGTACTTCTGCTGCTCGAGGTAGGCCCGGCCCTTGCGGATCCGGGATTCGCGATCGGGCCCCTCGGCCTCGATCCGCCCGTCCGCCGGCGCGCCGGCGTCCGGAGCGCCCGCGTCCGGAGAGCCGGCCTGCGCCGGCGCGGCGCACAGGCAGCTCGCCAGGATCAGGATCCGCGTCTTCACGGCTGTCTCCTTTCCAGCGCCAGGCGCAGCGGGACCTCCAGGCGATGGGCCGTCATGAGGCTCTCGTCGGAGAGCAGCTCTCGGGTCGGCCCCTGCGCGACCAGCTGTCCGCCGTCCAGCACCAGGCAGCGCTCGCATACCTGTAGCACGAGGTCCAGGTCGTGTGAAGCCAGCAGCAAGGTGGGCAGCTCGCGAAGCAGCTCGATCAGCTCGCTTCGGCCCTGCGGGTCGAGGTTGGCGGCCGGCTCGTCGAGCAGCCAGATCGCGGGCTGCATGGAGAGCACCGCGGCCATGGCCGCCCGGCGCTGCTCACCATGCGAGAGCTGATGCGGGCTGCGCTCGGCGAGCCCGGCCAGGCGCATCCGCTCGAGCGCGTCGCGGGCCCGCTCCCGCGCGGCCTCGCGCGAGAGGCCCATGTTGAGCGGTCCGAAGGCCGCATCGTCGAGCAGCGTGGGCATGAAGAGCTGGTCCTGCGGATCGGCGAAGACCAGGCCCAGCCGGGCACGGATCCAGGGCAGGCTGCGATCGGCGAGCAGGGTGCCGAGCACGCGCACCTCGCCCCGGCCGCGCAGCAGGCCGTCGAGCAGCAGCAGCAAGGTGGTCTTGCCCGCGCCGTTGGGGCCGACCAGGCCCACGCGCTCGCCCGTCTGGATCTCGAAGCCCAGGCCCTCGAGCACGGGCTCGCCGTGGTAGTCGAAGCCGAGATCGCGCACCTCGATGGCCGCCGGGCTCACGCAGCACCTCCCCACCAGACGCCGAGCAGCGCGGCCGCGCCGAGCGCTGCGAAGGCGAGCAGCGCGAACAGGCCGTCCGCGCGCCGCCAGGCGAGCTGCTCCAGGGAGCGCAGCTCGCCGTCGTGGCCCCGGGCCAGCATGGCGAGATGGATCCGCTCGGCCCGCTCCAGGGTCCTGAGCAGCAGCCGGCCCACGAGGGAGCCGGTCGAGCGAATGCGCAGCCTGCGCGGGCCGGCAGGGCTTCGCGCCTGCCGGGCCCGGCGCATGCGCAGCCCCTCGTCGGTCATCAGATCCAGGTAGCGGAACAGGAAGCCGAGCGAGGCCACCACGGCGGCCGGGACGCGCAGGGCCCGCAGCGCCTCCAGCAGGCGGTAGAGCGGGGTCGTGAAGACGAGCCAGCCCACGGCCAGCACCGCCAGCACGGCCTTGACCAGGATGGCCAGGGCGAGCTCGAGCCCCTCGCGGTAGACGATGAGCGCCGTGCCCGGCGAGCGCCACAGCTCGTCCTGGCCGCGGGTCAGGGGCAGCAGCACGACCAGCAGGCCGACGAAGGGCAGCACGAGGAGGGTCCGGCCGAGCACGAAGCCCCAGGGCAGGCGCGCCGCGGCCAGGCCGGCTGCGACCAGGACCAGCAGCGGCGCGAAGCGCGAAGGCGGCCAGCCCGGAAGCGAGGCCGCCGCGATCACGAAGCCCAGACAGGCGAGCAGCTTGGCGCGCGGATCCAGCGCGTGGACGCAGCTCGTGCCGGCCGCCAGGCGCTCGACGCGGTGGTGGTGCACGGGCTCAGGCTTCCTTCTTCTCGGACCCCGCACGCCCGCGCAGGCAACGGCCTGCGAGCCAGGCCAGGCCGAAGACGGCCAGGCAGCCGCTCAGGCCGGCGATCGACCTGCGCAGGAGCGGCGAGGCCAGGAAAGGGATCTCGTAATCCGGCATGGGCGCGGCCACGAAGGTCTCGCCCTCGGGCGCCCCGACCGCCGCCAGGCTGTGCTCCAGCCCGTCGGGCGCGTCCGAGGCCAGCAGGGCCAGGCCGCCGGAGACGGCCAGCGCGAGGCAGAGCACCCCGATCCATGTGCTGCGCGGGCTCACGCGGCCTCCAGCAGCCCGGGCCGGGCCGCGGCCAGGAGGCGCACGGCCGCGACGGTGATCAGGCCCTCGACCAGGCCCACGACCGCGTGGACCGTGCCCATGGCGAGCAGCACCGGCCCGAGCGGCGCCGTGCCCGAGAGCCAGAGCTCGAGCCCGGCGAGCAGCGCGCCGGCCACGACCGCCAGCCAGCAGGCGAGCACGATGGCCAGATCGCGGCGCGTACCGGGGCGCTTGCCGCCCACGAGCCGGTAGACGAAGAAGCCGCCCAGGCTGCCGCACAGGCCCATGTTTACCAGGTTGGCCCCCAGCGCGGTCAGCCCGCCGTCCTGGAAGAGTAGCGCCTGGACGAGAAGCACGCAGAACATGACCAGCGTGGCCACGGCCGGCCCCAGCAGCACCGCCAGCAGGACCGCGCCCAGCAGGTGGCCCGAGGTGCCGCCCGGCAGGGGGAAGTTGACCATCTGGGCGGCGAAGACGAAGGCGCCCATCACCCCCATCAGCGGCGCTCTCCGGTCGCCGAGCTTGCGCGCGGACAGGCGCGCGGACACGGCCACCGCCCCGATCGCGAGCGCGTCGGTCGCGACCCAGACCGGGACCGACAGGCTGCCGTCCGGCAGGTGCATCGGCTCACAGCCCCTCGGCCATGCTGGCGCGCACGAGCTGGCCGTGCTTGACGCCCTTGGCGCCCAGGATGCCGTCGGCCAGGGCGCGGAGATCGGCCGGCGGTCCGTGCATGACCAGGACCTCGACGCAGTGGTCGTGATCGAGGTGGACGTGCATCGAACTCAGCACCAGGCCGTGGTGCGTGTGCTGCATCTCGGTCAAGCGCTCCTGCAGGTCGGTCACGTGGTGATCGTAGACGTAGGTCAGGGTGGCGATCACGTCGCCCGCGGCCGTGTTCCACTCCTCGTCGACGAGCTGGCGCCGCACCAGATCCCGGATGGCCTCCGAGCGGTTGGCCCAGCCGTGGGCGTCGACCCAGGCGTCGAAGCGCTCGAGCAGGCCCTCGTCCATCGAGACACCGAAACGCATCAGCTCGGCCATGTACGGCTCCCGTGTTACCAGGATGGAACTCGTATCACGACCGGCTGCGGGTGGACAGGGTTTTCGGTCCCGGAGGGAGACGGCCGGCTTGAAGGTCTTGCCAGTCTGACGAGGGCCGTCTTTTTCACATCTCATATGACGGCACATGTGTCAAAAATATCAGGACAGGAGACTCAGGGCGCGCGGCAGGCGTTGAGGGCGGGGTCGCAGATCTGGCCTTCGAGATCGCTCTCCTGCCAGGTGCAGCGGCTCTGCTCGCAGACGGGCCGCGCCTGGTGGCAGATCTCGCCCTGCTGGCGGCAGAAGGCGTGGCCGCAGTCGTAGTCGGCCTGGCAGACCAGACCGTAGGCGGGCGGCGGGCAGTCCTCGGGGCAGTTGCAGCAGTTCTCGCCCAGGTGGGGCTGGCAGACCCCGTCCGAGCAGGGCGCGCAGTAGAGCTCCCAGCAGTTGGCGAAGCAGCACACGCCCTCGATCTCGGGCACGAAGCCCGAGATCGGCTCGGCCGAGTCCAGCGCCCGCAGGCCGGGGCAGCACAGGCCGACGATCGGGTAGTAGCCCTCGCCGGCCGCCGTGCAGGCGACCGGCGCGCAGCAAAGCGGCGCATCGCCCGCGCAGCCCTGCGGGTCGGCGGCGATCTGGCCCTCGTAGCAGTCCTCGGCCGCCGCGGCGCAGCTGCCCCCGGCGCGCTCGCAGGCGGTCTCGCCCGGGCAGCGGGCGGTCGGCTCCTGCTCGCAGGCCCAGCGCCCGTCGCTGCAGGTGCACCAGGGCACGAGCTCGCCGTTCTTGCAGGCGACGGGCAGGATCTCGCCCTGTGTGCAGCCCTGGGCGCAGTCGGCCGGGCAGCTCCGCACGCTGGCCTCGACCTCGTCGCAGACCCCGTCGCCGCACAGCCCGCCGCAGACGCAGGTCTGGCTGTCGAGCCGGCAGCGCGGCCGGTCCTGGCCCGGCAGGTCCGGGCACTCGAGCGCTTCGCAGTGCGCGTCCGCAGCGCAGCCCACGCAGTAGCCGTCGACGCACTCGCCCTCGTCGCAGCCCGTGTTCCAGCAGGGGCAGCGGCAAGCGCCTGCGTTCATGTCGCAGACCCCGTCATCGCACGGCAGCGCCGCCCCCTCGCAGCCGTCCCAGCTCTGGCAGGCCACGGCGCAGACCTCCTGCCCGGGCAGGCCCCGGCAGGCGAGCCCCGGCCGGCAGTCGGCGTCCAGCCGGCAGGGCTGGCCGAGCTCGCCCGCCCCGCCGCCGTCGCCCGCGTCCGCCCCGCCGCCGTCGTCCGCAGCAGCATCTGCGCCCGCGTCCGCAGCGCCGTCGTCGGCCGCAGCGCCGTCGCCGTCGATCGCGCCGGCGTCATCACCCGAGTCCAGGCCCGCGTCCGGCCCGTCCCCGCCGCCCGCGCAGGCGATCGCCAGGCAGAGCGCCGAGCACAGCGAGACACAACGTATCCAACGTATCCAGTATATCGATTGCATCGCTGCCAGCTCCTCTCGATCGCCTAGCATAGCATGGAGGCCGGCGTAGCCGTTCTTGGTTCTTCACTTTCGATCTGCGCCCGCCGCTGCGGAGGGATATGGCCCGGGACTCCAGTCCCAGGATAGAACGCCAGCCTGTTCCCGGCGTCCTGAAGGAGCGCTGCCGCACCGGCGCATCAATGCGCGAGCACCACCTCGGCGTCGAGCTCGCGCAGCATCATGAGCACCGCGGCGGCGTTCTCCCAGGGCGTGTCCGGGTGCACGCGCAGGCTGTAGCGCGGATCGATGGCCCGCACGCCCGCGCTCTTCAGCAGCTCGCCCAGCCGCTCCAGGCCCCAGCAGGTCACGCTGTGGCAGCGGGCCGGGGCGAGCAGGTCGAGCGAGCCCCCGGGGCCCTCGAGGCGCAAGCCCAGGCCCTCGAGCACGAGCGAGATTTGCACCCGCCCGCTCCGCCCGGGCCCGCTGCGGCCGCTGTCCAGCCAGACCGTCACCAGGCGCGGCAGCCCTTGCGGATCGACGAGCATCACCCGGGCCTGCTCGCCGTCTCCGGCGGCGGCGGCATGCCGCAAGGCCGTGGCCACGGCCCCGAAGGGCGCTCCGCGGTCCGCGGCCACGGCCGCGGGCTGCCCGGCCCGCAGCCGATCCGCATCCGCCACCTTTCCGCCGGCGGACACGCCCACGATCTGCAGCAGCCCGTAGGCCGGCAGGCCGAATCCGCGCGGCACCTCGAGCTGCGGCAGGTCGAGCTCGGGCTCGGCGCGAGCCCGCTTCTCGCGCTCGCAGGCCTGCGCGTCGCCCAGCGCGCAGGCCCGGCCGAGCAGCTCGATCCGGCGGGTCTGCTCGAGCCGCATGCCCAGACGGCCGGCCCGGTACAGGGTCCGGGCGCTGCGCAGCGCCCCGGCCAGGGCCCGGGTCTCGGGGTCCCGGAGCGCGCAGGTGAGCGCATCGCGCGTGCCGTCGATGGCCAGCTGCACGCGCTGCTCGCGCTCGGCCTCGCTGCAGGCTGCGATCTCCGAGGCCGCGCGGCGCATGCGCTTGCCGAGCTGCTGCAGGCAGCGCTCGCCCTCGCCCGGCTCGCGGGCCGGGCCCGGCTGCCAGCCGAGCAGCGCGTAGTCCGGCAGCGGCGCCCAGGCGGGCCGGGCTCCGAGATGCGCCCGCGCGATCAGCGCCCGCCCGACCCGATCCAGGCGGGCGAAGACATGCCTATCGGCCAGCAGGCCGAGCTCCAGCGCGGCCAGGGCCTCTCGCGCTCCGCGCTCCGTCGACGGGCGCATCTCCTCCGGCTCGGCGAGCAGCCGGAGCGCGAGCCCGGGCCGGAACGCGGCCAGAAAGGCCGCGCAGAAGCGCCCGCAGCCCCCGCCCGCGAGCTCGTCTGGATCCAGCCCTGCGGGCGGGCCGGCCGAGCTGCCGATCGCGTCCGGCGCGAAGCCGAGCTCGAGCCGGGCTCCTTCCCAGGCCCGGCCGAGCGCGAGCGCAGCCGGGCTTTGCCGCGCGGCCTCGCAGAGCGCGAGGCCGGTCTCGCCCAGGCTGCCCACCGCCTGCGCGTGCAGGTCCCCGTCCGCATCCGCGCAGAGCTCCAGGCCCCAGTCGGCAAGCGCCAGGCCCTCGGGCGCCATCAGCGCCCGCAGCCGAGATGCCTCGGCCAGCCCCAGGGCCTCGACGAGCGGCCGCTCGCCAGCGCCGACCCGGCGGAGGGCCGCGTCCAGCGCGAGCAGGGCCGCGGCGCTGGCGAGCTCCCGAAGCTCGGCAGCACGCAGGTGGCAGGCGAAAAAGGAGCGGCTTGCCGCGAGCAGGTGCCAGGCCGGCGTGCGCTCCGCCTGCCCGCGCGCCACGCGGACGGGCCGGCAGGGCGCCGACCAGTCCAGCACGGCCGCCCGGGCGCCGAAGCCGATCTCGGCGCACAGCCCGCCGCCGGCCGAGACCCAGCGCCCGTCGCCGGGCTCCGGTGCGCGCAGCCCGAAGGCGGCCGCGATCCGGCCGAGCTGCTCGGCCAGCTGCTCCGCGTCCTGAGCAGCCACGACCAGCCGCCCGCGAAGCCCGGCCGGCTCCGCGCCGGAGAGCGAGGTGAAGAGCACCGAGTGCAGCGCCGGCAGGTAGCCGCCCGGCTGCCCGGCCAGGGTGGCCACCAGCGGCCGGCTGCGGTCCCAGGCCGCGGGCGGCTCGGGCAGCTCGGCCGCGCCGGCGAGCAGCCCGGCGAGCCGCAGCAGCGCCCGGCCGGCATCCGCCTCGCCGAGCAGGGCCTGGGCCGGCTCCGCGGGCAGGCCCAGCGCGACCAGGGCCGGCATCGACGCGCCGAGCGCCCGGCGAAAGGCGTCCCAGCGCGTAGGCCGCAAGCTCAACGTCAGGGCCGCGTCCGCGCCTGCCATGCGCAGCAGGGCCTCGGCCTCGGGATCGGGCTCGGGCAGGGGTGCGCGCAGCGGCTCCGGCGTCCCGGCGTCGGGCACCCCGGCGTCGGCCGGGGGCGAGACGCCGCCGTCCGGGCCCGGGCCGAGATCCGGCCCGGCCGGGCCGGGCGGCCGCGGGCAGCCCGCAGCCAGCAGCGAGACAGATAGCAAGAAGGGCATGCAACGCATCGAGCAGCACGATACACCCCGGCAACGCGGACCGACAAGCCCCGGGTTGTTAGTTCCTAGTCCTAAAACAAGCGCGGCTTTCCAAGCCGCGCTTGTTTTCATGGCTAGCCGCCCGAAGGGCGGTCGTTTTGGGGTGAAGCTGCTGGAATCGTATTCCAGCAGCGAGGGGGCTTTGCGAAAGCCCCCTGA
>JAFGRB010000044.1 GCA_016935365.1 Deltaproteobacteria bacterium | reverse complement strand
TGGGAGCCGGACTGAGGCCGCTGGGGAAATCCAGGGAATAGCCACCGGACCCTAAAGTGCGCGCGCCGTGTTTCTACCCGACCCCCCGCTGCTTCGCAGCGGAAAACTGTGACGGAGAAGACGCATAGACGGCCCAGGTCGAAGATACTGCGATCCGCCTATCGGAACTTGAGCGGGTGTACCATGTGCTGGACCCGGCCGTCGTGGGTCAGGATGCGCACCTTGATGTCGAAGGTGCCCCAGCCGGTGGCGGTGTAGCCGAAGGGGTAGCGGCCGCCGCGCTGGCAGACCATCTTGACCGGGTCGCGGAAGGTGGGGTGCAGGGTGTACTCCACGCAGCGGATCCGATCCAGGGCCGACTGCGGGCCCTCGACGAAGACCGTCCAGCGCCAGTTGCCCTCGCCCTGGACCTGGGCCACGTTGCGGGTCACGACCGGCAAGGGCCAGACGGCCGGCTGGGGCGGGGCCTTCTCGTCCGGGCCCGGCTCGCCGGCCGCGGCGCTGGGGGCCCGGGCCTGGCCGCGGATCCGCTCGGCCACCTCGTCGAGCGACTTGAGCAGATCGGCCTCAGTGCAGGACCGCTGCGCCTTGGCGCTCAGCTCGGTGGCCTCCTTCTTCAGATCGTAGAGCCGCGCGCTCACCACGCACTGCTTGCCGATGCGCAGGATGGTGGTGGCCAGCATCTTGTTGGCCGCCAGGGCGCGGCCCATCTCGATCTGGCACTTCTCGTCGTAGCAGGCCTTGTGCGACTCGGCCTTGCGCTCGAGCAGGGCCCGCTTGAGCGTCTCGGGCGGCACGACGCGGTAGCTGCCCCGCTCGGAGATCGCCGTCGCCAGGTAGTCGGTCAGGGCCCCCAGCAGGTCGGCGGCCAGCCGGGAGCGCTTCTGCTGGATCTCGAACACGACCACCACCGGCGCCTCGGCCGCCCCGAGCTCGAGCCCGGCGCACAGCACGCACAGCGTCAGGACCGCACTGACCCGTCTCATCTCACGCTCCAGCTCACATCGCGGGGACGAGCCTAGCAACTCGGCCGCTTCCGGGTCACGGAGAATCTGACGCCCTGGAGCCGATCGGCGACAGCGCGAGCCGAAAGGCTTCAGCTGGGCTGGCCGCCCAGGCGCATAGCGCCTTGTTTGTATTGAGATCTCGATCTCGTCGGTCCGGGCACGCGGCTTGCTTCGCCAGAGGGCGCAAGCGAGAGGAGGTCTTTCATGCTGCGCGGAGAGTGGGCCAGCCTCGGGCTGCTCGTCTGCCTGGGCGCGGGATGCGTGGACTACGGCCTGGTCGGCTACGGGCCGGAGCAGGGGGCGTACGAGATCGGGATCGAGGGCTGCGTCGAGTGCTTCCCCGGCGAGGGGGAGCACCCGACGCGCGTCCTCGTGGCGATCGACGGCTCGCAGAGCATGCTGGTGGCCGATCCGGACGCGGAGCGCGCGGCGGCCGCCAGGCGGCTCGTCGAGCGCCAACTGGCACACGCCCAGACGGAGTTCTGCCTGATCCGCTTCGCCTCCGGGGCCGAGGCGCTGAGCGACTTCACCGCGGACGCGGCCCGGCTCGAGGAGGCGCTCGCCGTGCTCGGCGAGGCCGGCGGCAGCACGAACTTCCCATCGGCCCTGGCGCTCGCAGGCTCGCTGCTCGAGAGCGAGATGCGCTCGCAGACCGAGCAGGACCGCGGGCGCTCGAGCTACCACGCGGTCTTCCTGTGCGGGGGGGTGTTCCCCGCCTCCGGCCCCGAGGACATCCGGCAATCGGTCCGGCAGATCGCCGAGCTGGGGGAGCGCTACGGCGCGGCCGGGCTGCGCCTCCACTTCGCCTATCTCGCAGCCGGGGAGCCCGAGCCCGTCCGCGCGGAGACGGCCGTTCTGCTCTCGGGGCTGGCCTCGATCGGCAGCGGCGCGTACCTCGAGTTCGGGAGCGCCGCCGAGATCGACTTCGGTGCGATCCCCGTCCTGTCGGCGCTGCCCCCTTCGCCGTCCACGCCGGTGTGGGCCGTCAACACGAACGCCCTGCCGGGGCCGGACGGCTGGCTGCCGGACTCGGACGCCGACGGGCTGGACGACGGCCGCGAGATCGGGCTGGGGCTGGACCCGCTGCGCGCCGACAGCGACGGCGACGGCTATGGCGACCTGGTCGAGCTGCTCCTGGGCCTCGATCCGGGCCGGCCGGATCCGTGCGCCGACGGGCGCGACGGGGACGGGGACGGCCTGCGGGACTGCGAGGAGGCCGCTCTCTCCACCGATCCCGCAAGCCCGGACTCCGACGCGGACGGTCTGCCCGACCTCGTCGAGCTCCGCTGCGGCTCGAGCCCCCTTTTGCCGGGGCCCCTCACCAGCCCCTGGGATACGGCCAGGTACCGCTACTCGCTCCAGCCGGACGAGCTGGACTTCCGCATCGAGCACATCCCGCTGGTGCCCGGCCTGGGGGCGGGCAACACCATCCTGGTCCAGGTCGACGTCTTCCCCGCGAGCCCATACATGCACCCGGGGCGCTTCAGGACCGCGAGGCTGCACATGGCCGAGCCCTTCGGGCAGTCGCCCGGCCGCATCTGGCTGGAAGACTCCGATTTCGAATAGAAATCGCGATTCCCCGACCCCCCTTCCCCGACTCCCCTGGCACCTCGATCGCGGCGCATCTCGATCGCGGCACCTCGATCGCGAGCCTCGACCGGCCTGCCGGGCCGTGGTAGAAGCAAGGTGGTTTCGGTCTCTCGGGGAGGGCTGGATGGCGATCTCGAGATACGGCCTCGCCTGCCTCTGCGCGCTTTCCGCGATCTCGGGGGCTGCCTGCTCTTCGCTGGAGGTCGAGGTCCATCTGCCCTACGCGGGGACCACGGTCCCGCTGTGCGAGCAGCGCATCGACGTGGAGGCCAGAACCCGCGAGGGGGCCCGGCTGCGCCTCGGCGAGCTCGAGGTCGAGGCCGACAGGCGCGGCTTCGCCAGCTTGAAGATCCCGTACTTCCACTACCGGGCGGGCCGCCGCGAGCTCGTGTTCGAGGCCTTCGAGGGCCAGGAGCGCATCGCTCGCGAAACGGTGCCGATAGACATCCCCGTCCGGCCGGTGGCCGTGCGCCCGCGCGACCAGCGGTGGGGCTCCTACCGGTGGGAAGGCAGCCTGGACAAGGAGCCGGCCGGCCGGCAGGACAGGCGGCGACGGGCACACTTCTCCGTGACCCACGAGGGAAAGCTGGTCCTGGCCTTCGAGGGCTGCGGGCTCGCCTCCGCGCGCATCAAGGGGCGAGCCGAGCCTCTGGCGATCGAGAAGGGGCGCAGCTTCGAGGCGGAGATCGATCTCATGCCCCACCTGCTGGCCATCTATCCGAAAGACGAGCCGTTCCAGATCGCCTTGCAGGTGGCCAACATCGACGGCCAGACGGCCGGGCTATCCGTATCCGGTCGGATGCAGCGCGGGCGCGAGGAGCTGATCGCCCGCAGGCTGTGGGGCGTGGATCAGGCGCCCCTGGCCAAGAACCCCGGCCGAGGAGCCGAGGGCCCGCCGTACCCGCTGGTGATCGTCCGCGCCGACGACCGCTACCGGCCCAAGCCCTTCCTGCCCGAGAAGCTCCGCGGCCGGCGCTTCTCGCAGACCGGTAAGGATGGCATTCCCTCCAGCATCCGGATCTCCGAGGACCTGCTGGGAGGTCGATCGCTCGGGGAGGTCCAGCTCGTGGCCCGGGTTCGCGGATCGCTCGAGTACGCGGGTCGCTGCGGCGGCTACCTGACGATGGAGGACAGCGCCTCCTACCGCAGGCTCCAGGAGAGCATCGAGAAGGACCGGCGCATGTTCCCCGGGCATCGAAGCGCCCTCGAGCCGCTGCTGTCCAGCTACTCCGAGTCGGCCCACTCGCTCCACCGCTACCGCCACAAGGCCGAGGTGGAGCTCTTCGAGGCCCGGACCGGAGAGCTGCTGGAGAAGAAGACCATCCTGGGCTCGAGGCCCCGCTGCCCGTACCGCGCAACCGGTACGAGCTACGGGGCGCTCCAGGAGGTCCTCGGCGAGGGCGTGGACCCGCAGGTCGCCGCGTGGCTGACCCGCGTCTCGACGCGCTCGATGTCGAAGCGCGGCCCGGGCGCGAAGCGCCGGCAAAAATGAGCGGTCGTGGCGGGCACGGCTGATAGGAGGGGCGGAGACATGAGCACGTGGCTATACGCTTGCGGGCGGATGGTGATCGCGTGGACCGCCTCGGTCGGCCTCCTCGCGTCGGGCTGCGGCCAGGAGCCTGCTGCAGCCCAGGCTGGGGAGGATGCCATGAAGACCTGGCGAGCAGACACCAGGCGGACGCGTCTTCGCGGCCCGTCACCGGGCATCCTGGCGTTCATCCTGGCCGCCTGCAGCGCCGCGTCTGCCGCCGAGCCGGCCGAGCCCGTGCCGCGGATCGAGGTCGAGCCGGCCGAGGTGGGCAACCCGAGCAAGGAGCTCCGGACGATCATGAGGCGGGTGATCCGGACCCACCGGGCCGAGATCGACGCCTGCACGGACGCACATCCGGGCAGCGCGGGCACGCTCGTGCTGGCCTTTCGCCTTGAGCCGGACGGCCGCCTGGCCGGGCTCCGGGCGCCGAGCCACCAGGGCCTGCCCGACGGGCTAGCACAATGCGTGCTCGAGGCCATGCGCGCCTGGCGGCTACCCCGGCCCCGATCCGGCTCCAGCGTCCAGCTGCGCTACCCGCTCGAGCTGCCCCTGCCGGGTGCTCGCGACAGGCCGGCCCCGCGCTGGACCGCGAAGCCGGGCGGGTCGTTCGTGCGCGGGGCGCTCTCGCGCGAGCAGCTGCTGTCCGTCATCAAGGCCCATCTGAAAGAGATCCAACACTGCTGGGAGTCCGACCTGCGCTGCTGCCCACCGCTCATGGTCAAGGTCGTGGTCCGCTTCCAGATCGGCCCGGACGGTGCCGTGGTCGAGGCCGGGATCGAGCAGGACAGCTCGGCCAGTGAGCAGCTCGAGACCTGCATCCTCGAGGCCGTCCGAAGCTGGCGCTTCCCCAAGCCCAGGGACGGCGCCCCGGTCTCGGTCAGCTACCCGTTCATCTTCAGGCCGGCAGGCATGTAGGCACCCGAGCAGCCGGCTCACGCGCCCTGCATCCAGCACGCGATCGAACTCCTCAGGACAGCCGGTCGGCGGATCAATCGAAGAGAAGCTGCCAGGGCACGGCCCGGATCCCCGGCCGCAGCGGGCCCACTCGCTCCACCTGGCAGGCGAGGGCCCCGTGCACATCTCCGCCCGCCATGGAGCAGAACCGGACGAGCGAATCGGCGTGCTGGGGAGTCGGGGTGGCCGTGGCCTTGATCTGTTGCACATGGATCGGCATCCCTGACGAGTAGGCGTCGAGCGCATCCCCGGCCGCTTTGTGCGGATTGACATCCGCGCCGCTGGGATGCGAGTCTTGGGCCCATGTCGATCGTCGACTTCCTCGCCGGCCTGCCCGGCTTCAGGTCGATCGATCGCTCGGAGCTCGAGCGGATCGCGAGCGGGGTGGACCTGCGCACCTACGGTCCCGGGGCCCACCTGATCCGCCGCGGCGATCCGGGCGAGAACATGCACGTGATCATGGAGGGCCGCGTCCGGGTGCCGATCGTCGACGAGCACGACGCGGCCAAGACGGTCTTCTTTCTCGGCCCGGGCGAGGTGGTGGGCGAGATGGCCCTGCTCACGGGCGAGCCGCGCAACGCCGACGTGATCGCCGAGCAGGAGGTCGCCTCGATCGTCTTCCACCGCAGCGCGATCGAGCCGCTGCTTGCAGAGTACCCCGGGCTGGCCGGCTTTTTGACCGAGATCCTCGGGCAACGGCTCGAGGCCCGAGACGGCATCCAGGAGGTCGGCAAGTACCGCCTGCTGGGCAAGCTGGGCGAGGGCAGCACGGGCAAGGTCTACGAGGCGCTGCACCCGGAGCTCAACCGGGTGGTGGCCGTGAAGATGCTGGCCCACTGCCTGGTCTACGACAGCCGCTTCCGGGAGCGCTTCCTGCAGGAGGCCCGCACGGCCGCCAGCCTGGATCACCCCCACATCGTCGAGATCTACGACACCGAGAAGGCCTACGCCACCTACTTCATCGTGATGGAGAAGCTCAGCGGCCGCGACCTGGCCAGCCTGCTGGCCGAGCGCGGGGCGCTGCCGCCGGCCGAGGCGGTCGGCATCCTCCGGCAGGTGGCCTCCGCCCTGGCCTATGCCCACGGGCGCGGCTTCGCCCACCGGGACGTGAAGCCGGCCAACGTGGCATTCGACGAAGGCGACCGGGTCAAGCTGATGGACTTCGGGCTGGCGCGCCCGATCCCCGAGGACGCGGACGGCCGCCAGGTCTCCGGCGTGGAGGGCACCCCGCAGTACATCGCGCCGGAGACGGCCATGGGCAAGCTGGGCGACGGCCGGGTGGACATCTACGCCCTGGGCGTGATGGCCTTCCAGATGCTGACCGGCGAGCTGCCGTTCGGCGACCGGGGCATCCGGGCCATGCTCCAGGCCCACGTGCGCACCCCGCCTCCGGACATCGCCGAGCGCCGCCCCGGCCTTCCCGGACCGCTGGTCGAGCTCGTCCGCGGCACCCTGGTCAAGGATCCCGATCGGCGGCTCGCGGACTGGGACCGGATCCTCGAGCTTCTCGAGCCCGCAGGAAGGCCCGTCTGGCGCGAGGCGCGAGAGCGGATCGTACGCATCCGCTACTCGCCGTCCGCCGCGGAGCGGGTCGAGCGCGCGGTCGGCACCCTGCTCGCCGAGCTGGGACGCGGCGACGACGTCGAGACGGCCCAGGGCCATATCCTGCCGGCGAGCGCCGGCACGCAGCGAGGTGAGGAACCATGACAAAGGACAAGTTCGAGGGCGGATCCGTGCACGACACCCTGGTGGGCATGGAGCCGGTGAAGCTGGAGGAGCCCCTGGACACGACGGCATCCCGGGAGCCGGCCAAGCTCTCGCCGGTCCGCCGGCCGCGCAAGCCAGACGAGCCCGCCTTCCTGCCCGAGCCGCCGGACACGGTCCGGGCCACCGGCCTGAGCCACTCCTACCTGGAGGAGCTGTGCCTCAAGCACCTCTTCCAGGCCGGCGACCTGCGGGGCGTGGACATCTCGCGGCGCATGTGCCTGCCCACCTCGATCATCGAGGAGATCCTCGGCCGGCTGCGCCAGCAGAAGCTGCTGGACATCAAGGGCTCGGGCGGCGCCGGCCTGGGCCACAGCCGGATGATCTTCAGCATGACGACCGCGGGCCACAACGTCTGCGAGCACTCCATGGAGCGCGACAAGTACGTCGGCCCGGCCCCGGTGCCCTACAACTACTACCTCCAGGCGGTGTCCGCCCAGACCATCCGCGGCGGCGCGCTGCAGCGGCCGGATCTCGAGCCCCACTTCGGCGACCTGGTGCTGCGCGACGAGGTCTTCGAC
>JAFGRB010000440.1 GCA_016935365.1 Deltaproteobacteria bacterium | reverse complement strand
GGCCCTTCGCGCCTGCGCCCTCGTGACCGCCCTCGCTGCCTGCGCCAGTCCGGCCCTTCGCGCCTGCGCCCTCGTGACCGCCCTCGCGATCCGCACCCTCACCCGTACGCGCGCCCGCGCCCTCGTGCCCGCCTTCGCGATCCGTGCCCTCGCCCCCTAGGCGCTCTTGCTCGCCCGCGCTGTCCTGTGCGCCGGCGACCGCGGGCCCGAGCTGCGGCTCTTTGCCGGCCGGCAGCTCGCCGCTCTCGCCCGGCCCCAGGCTCCACGGCCCGAAGAGCAGCAAGGAGGCCGCGCCCAGCAGGCCCAGCGCGGCGGCCGCGATCCATCTCGCGAGACGGCGGCGCGGCAGCTGCGCCGGGATCGGCCCGGGCGCGGGCTCCTGCAAGGGCGCGGTCCGGCGCGGCGCGCGGGCCGCGCCGAGCGACTCGAATCGCAGCTCGCCCTCGGCGGACTCGGGCCGCTGCAGGGGCAGGTCGAGCTGGGCGAGGAAGTCGGCCAGCTCAGCCGCCGAGCCGCCGAGCCCGCTCGCCGCCATGGCCGCCTCCAGTGCCTGGTCGAACTCGCGCGCCGTGGTGTAGCGCTCGTCCACATTGCGCGCCAGGGCGCCCATGACCGCCGCGTCGATCTCCGGCGGCAGGCCCGGCACCCGCGCCGAGGGCGGAGTGAGCGCCGCGCACTGCACCTTCTCCAGCACGGCTAGCTGGCTGTCCGCCTCGAAGAGCCTCTCGCCGCACAGCAGCTCGTACAGCACCACCCCGGCGGCGAAGAGATCGCTGCGGCCGTCCAGCGCATCGCCCCGGGCCTGCTCGGGCGACATGTAGGCCGCCTTGCCGCGGATCATCCCGGCCTCGGTGACCACGGAGCGGTGGCGGGCCTTGGCGATGCCGAAGTCGGCCAGCTTCACCTCGCCGGCCCGCGAGAGCAGGATGTTGGCCGGGCTCACGTCCCGGTGGACCAGCTCCAGCGGCTGGCCCGCGTCGTCGGTGCAGCGGTGGGCGTAGTCCAGCCCGGCCAGCACCTGGCGCAGGATCCAGCAGCGCAGCCCGATCGGCACGGCGAGCCCGCGCCTTCGCGCCGCGTGCACGACGCTCTCGAGGTCGGCCCCGTCCACGTACTCCATGACCACGTAGTAGCGGCCCTGCTGCTCGCCCAGGTCCAGCACCCCGACCAGGTTGGCGTGCGACAGGCAGCAGGCGATCTTGGCCTCCTCGATCAGCAGCGCGGTCAGGCGATCGTCCTTGGTGTAGGCCGGCAGGATGCGCTTGATGGCCACCTTCTTCTCGAAGCCGGCCGCCCCCAGCGCCTTGCCCAGGAAGACCTCGGCCATGCCTCCCGAGCCGATGCGGCCGACGATCTGGTATGCGCCCGGCATGCGGACCGCCTTCCTGCGATACCCCTAGCGGCGGGGCAAGGTGACCACACCCTCGTAGCCGCGCTCCCCGTCCCCACCGCACAGCCCGGCTGCCAGCCCCGCAGCCGCGCCGGCCAGCATGCAGCCGGCCAAGGTCCAGACCCACCAGCGCTCGTACCAGGCCGGCTCCGCCGGGGCCTCGGTCCCGGGCCGCGCGGCCTGTCGGAGCGCGGCCAGCAGCTCTACGCGCTGCGCCCGGAGCGAGCCCAGCGCATCCGCAATCCCACCGCGCAGGCAGTCGGCCTTGTCCTGGCGGCAGTGGATCTCTCCCGAGACCTGCCCGCGTCCGGGCGGCTGCAGGTCGTAGACCCTGGCGCTGAGCGCCCGGGGGCCCACGTCGACCAGCAAGAGCCAGTCCGCCCCGTCCTCGCCGGCTGCGCGGAGCGCCTGGGGCTCGGGCCGGCTGGCCGCGCCCCGCAGCGCGCGGCAGGCCTCGGGCAGAGCCCAGACGCGCTCGCCGCGCGACTCGGAAGGCCCGAGCGCGAGCCGTGCAAGGCCCCCCGGACGGCCCGCAAGCCGGATCTCCGCGCAGTGCACACCCGCGCTCAGCCGACCCGATCCGAGCGGCCGTCCGTCTACCAGGCCCTCGGCCCGAGCGGGCAGCGCCTCGACGGACAGCCCTGCGGGCCGCGAGGCCCTCAGCTCGGCCCTGGCCTCGTCGAGCACGGCGCGCATCTTGGGCGCCAGCACGCCCGCGGCCGGCTCCCAGTCGGGCGAGAGGACGAGCAGGCGGGCAAAGGCCCGCAGGGCGCCGGGTCGATCCCCGGTCGCAAAGCGCACCCGGGCCTCGAGCGCCTCCAGCCCTTCGAGCAGGCCGGCCGGCATGCAGGCCCGCGCTCCGGACGCAGCCTGCCGGCAGCGCGCCAGCGACTGGAGGGCTTGCGCGTGCTCGAAGCGCCGGTAGGCCTGCTCCGCTTCCCGAATCGCCTCCCCGCAGGACGCGGCCACCGCCTGGCCCTGGGCTGGATCCGCCTCGTCCCAGGCCCCGAAGAACGAGGCGCCCGCGAACGCCGCTCCCAGGTCTTTTCGGATCTCGGCCAGCCGATCGGGCTGGGCGCCCGCCGGCCGCACGATCACCGCCGCGCGCTCTTCAGGCGCGCTCACCACCTGACCCAGGAGCGCAATCGGCAGCAGGAGCGCCATGGTTCCGGCCAGCATGCGCCCAGTCTAGCAAGCTGGGAGCAAGCCGGGCAAGAAGGCCAGCTCTCGCTCGCGCCGCCAGGAAGATCGGGTTATAATCCCCTGCGCTCCACTCCAAGTCGCAGGAGGTCTCGACATGTCCCGGAGGCGGTCTCGAATAGGCATCGGCCTGCTGGCCATCCCGGTCCTGCTCGCCTGCGGGCTCACCTTGCTGCACTGCAGCGGTGACTGCAACAAGTGCTGCGCCTGCCGATGCTCCGGCTCCGGCTGCACGGTCTGGGCCACGATCGAGCGCGAGAGCGGCTGCATGAACGACTGCGAGGCCGAGTGCCGCGAGCTCTGCATCCGGGAGCACTGTCCCTACTCGAACGCCAGCCGCTGCGAGGACTTGACCGTCTCCGACGGCGGTATCGACGGCGGCGCGGACGGCGGCGCGGACGGCGGCGAGGTGGAGCCTCTCGAGTGCCCCGAGGGCATGGCACCGATCGAGGAGCGGTTCTGCATGGACATCTACGAGGCGTCCCGGCCGGACGCGGACGAGACGGGCCAGGGCTCGGACAGCTCGCGGGCCACCTCGCGGCCCGGAGTGATGCCCTGGCTGGTGGGCAGCGACAACGCCGCGGCCCAGGCCGCATGCACCGCCGCCGGCAAGGGTCTGTGCACCGAGCAGGAGTGGCTCACGGTATGCGAGGGGCCCGCCCGGCACGCCTACGCTTACGGGGACGAGTACGATCCGGTGGCCTGCAACGGGATCGACAAGTTCTGCTCCTGCGAGCAGGACAGCCCGTGCGCCGCGCACGAGCCCTGTCCCTACCCGGGCTGCTACTGGGACTGCCGACCGCAGACGGCCTTCCACCTCGAGCCCACCGGCAGCAGCCCGGATTGCACGAACGCCTTCGGCGTCTACGACCTGAGCGGCAACCTCTGGGAGCACGTCAAGGACGGAGACGGCACCCGGGTGCGCGGCGGGGCGTTCAACAGCGATGATTCGCAGGAGCAGCACCAATGCGACACCGTTCCCGGCGACTGGACCCCGTCCGCGATCGGGTTCCGCTGCTGCTGGAGACCGGAGTAGAACACAGGCTTCAAGGTACAGGAGGTCTGGCTATGTCCCGGAAGCGCGTACGGATGCTCGGCCTGCTCACCATCCCGGCGATGCTGGGCTGCGCTCTGATCTTGCTGCACTGCAGCGAAGGCGATTGCAACAAGTGCTGCGCCTGCCGATGCGCCGGCTCCGGCTGCACGGTCTGGGCCACG
>JAFGRB010000439.1 GCA_016935365.1 Deltaproteobacteria bacterium | reverse complement strand
GCTTCGCTGTGCTCGATCTTGCCGAGGTGGATCTCCATTGACGGGCATTTCGCAGTATTACGGAAAATCGAGAGGAGCGAAAAAAGACACCCGCGACTGGGCCTTTACTTTGATGCTGCGATTTGATATGCACTCGATTAATCGGCATGGAAGACATCTCGACCGAGCCCGATGGCCTGGAGCCAGAGCGCGAGCCTTTCGACGAGCGCGAGTTCGTCCTGCTCCCCCTCGCCGAGACGGATCTCGACGGGCTGGCCATCCACGAGTCCGGCCGGATCGTCTTCGCCAACCAGGCCCTGGGCCGGCTCTGCGGCTACGCGCCCGGCGAGCTCCTGGCCGTGCCGATCCTCGATCTGATCGCACCCGACTCGCGAGCGCTCTTCTCCCGCCGCGAGTCCGACGAGCGCGGCTGCCGCTACGAGGCGCTCGCCCTTCGCCGGGATGGGCAGCCCGTGGAGGTGGAGCTGAGCGCGACGAGCGTCCGCTTCCAGGGCCGGCCATGCCGCCTGGCCTCGTTCCGCGACATCCGCGAGCCCAAGCGATCCCGGCAGGCGCTCGAGGAGATCGCCTATCACCACCAGACCCTGATGGACACCTGCCCGGACGCGATCGTGCTGTCCGATCTCCAGGGCCGGATGCTGGTGGCCAACGAGCAGGCGGCCCGCGCGGCCGGCTGCGCGTCGGTCGACGAGTTCCTGGCGCTCGGCAGGAACGTCTTCGACATCGTCGTGCCCGAGGAGCGGGACCGGGTGCTGGAGAACACCCGCAAGGTCCTGGCCGGCCAGACGATCCGGGCGGAGTACGAGATCACCCGCAAGGACGGCAACCGCTACCCGGTCGAGATCAGCTCCTCGCTCGTCCGCGACGCGGCCGGCGAGCCGAGGGGCTTTCTGGGCATCGTCCGCGAGATCAGCGAGCGCAAGAAGGCCGAGCAGGAGCAGGAGCGGCTCCGGGAGAAGATCCGGCAGGCGCAGAAGCTCGAGAGCCTGGGGGTGCTGGCCGGGGGCATCGCCCACGACTTCAACAGCCTGCTGCTGGGCATCGTGGGCAACGCCAGCCTGGCCAGGACGGAGCTGCCGCCCGAGTCCGCGTCTCGATCCCACGTGGAGCAGATCGAGAAGATCGGCCTGCACGCGGCCGAGCTGACCAGGCAGCTGCTCGCTTTCGCCGGCAAGGGCAGCCTGTACGTCGAGGCTTGCGACCTCTCGGGCCTCGCCCAGGAGACGGTCGACCTGCTCAGGGTGTCCATCCCGGCCAGGGTCGAGCTGCGGCTGGAGCTCGCGAGGCCCATTCCCCTGATCGAGGCCGATCCGGTCCAGCTCCGGCAGGTGATCATGAACCTGGTCTACAACGCCGCGGAGGCCACCTCGCCCAGAGGGGGCTGGGTGACGATCCGCACGGGCGAGGGAGCCGCCCCGCGAGACGATCCGCCCGGCTGCACGACCTTCCTGGAGCCGCCCCGGGGCAGCTGCGTCTTCCTCGAGGTCTCCGACGAGGGCTGCGGCATGGACGAGCCGACCCTGAGGCGGATCTTCGATCCCTTCTTCTCGACCAAGCGCTCCGGACGGGGCCTGGGGCTCGCGGTGCTGCTGGGCATCGTGCGCCGGCACACCGGGGCCGTCCAGGTCTGCAGCCAGCCCGGCCGGGGCAGCACCTTCAGGGTCGTCTTCTGCAACCGAGATCAGAGGCCTTCCAGGTAGGAGAGCAGCAGCCGGTGCCAGTTGCCCCGCGCGCCGAGCTGGCGCAGGTTGTTGTACATGCCCACGACCACCCGATCGAGGAAGACCACCTCGGCCGGAGGCCTGAGCTTCAGGCCGTCGTGCCAGTTGGCCATGCCGACCCGCAAGAGATCCTCGTGGATCCTGGACTGGCCGAAGTCGTAGAGCTCGTCGGTGGCGAAGGGCTCGAGAATCGGGGTGGCGAACTGGGCGTAGAATTCCGGCTCGAAGCTCTCGCCGTCCATGGGCACCAGCCCGATCCCGGCCAGGTTGGCGGGCAGGCGATCGTGCCGGCCGGCGATGGTCTCGCGCAGGAGCCTGGCGAAGTCCCGGATGAAAACGTCCGAGTAGCGCCGGACGCAGCCGTAGTCGTAGAGCACCAGCCGGCCGTCCGGCAGGAAGGCGTAGTTGGCCGGGTTCGGATCGGCGTGCAGGGTGCGGTGGACGAGGAACTGGCGCAGGTAGAGGTCCATCATGACATGCCCGGCCGCCTCGCGCTCCGGCTTCGGTCGCTCGCACAGCGCGGAGAAGTCCTTGCCGGGCACGTAATCCATGAACAGCGCCCGGCGGGTCGTCAGATCCGCGTGCGCGCGGGGCACGACCAGCCGTGCGTCGCCGGCGAAGAGCCGGCTGAAGGCTTCCATGTTGGCGAGCTCGTTGCGGTAGTCCAGCTCCTCGGCCAGCCGATCGCGCACCTCGTCCACCAGGACTTCCCAGCCCCGCTTCTCCGACAGCAGACCGGCCGAGCGCAGCACGGTCCGCAGGTTGCGGATGTCGCTCTCGACGGTCCGGTCCACACCCGGGTACTGCACCTTGACGGCCACGTCCCGGCCATCGTGGAGCCGGCCGCGGTGCACCTGGCCGATCGAAGCCGAGGCGAAGGGCTGCTCGTCGAGCCGGGCGAAGACGCGATCGAGCGGCCGGCCCAGCTCCGCCTCGAGCTGGCCGGCGATCACCTCGAAGCGCACCGGCGGCGCGCCTTTCTGCAGGCCGGAGAGCAGGCGCGTGTAGACATCGGGCAGCAGCTCCGGGTTGAGACTGACCATCTGCCCGACCTTCATCACCGCGCCCTTGAGGCTTCCGAGCGCGCGGGTCACCCGCTCGGCGTTGCGCAGGTGGGCGGCGTCGAGCGAGCGGGCCGCCCGCTCGGCGGACACGAAGGCCCGCTTGATGCGCTGGCCCAGGTAGGAGGACGACACCCGGGTCGCCAGCGAGGCGATCTTGACGAAGCGCCCCACCCGTCCCTGGCGAAAGCCGCCCGCCGCGGCCTGCTCGTCCCGCTCGTCGCCCATGACCGGGAGATTCTACCCCAATGCGGCTCGGGTCACATCGAAAAAGCCTCCTGGGCCTTGGGGTCTTGAAGGCAGACGGGTATTGCGATACACGGACGGAATGCCGGGATCGAGGATCGCCTTCGCGCTCGCATGCCTGCTCCTGTCGCCATCGCCGGGGATCGCCGGGGATCGCGAGCTCGTCGTCTACCACTCGTGGGACGACATCGTGGCCGACGTGGTGCTGGACGCCTTCTCCAGAGAGACCGGCATCCGCGTGCAGGGCATGCGCCGCTCCTCGCGTCACCTGGTCAAGCTGATCGAGGCCGAGCGGGACCACCCGCGGGCCTCGGCCATCATGGGCGGCTCGGCGCCCTCCTACGTCATGCTCGATCGGGCCGGCCTCCTGGAGGCCTACCTGCCCGCGGGCGCCGAGGCCATCCCGGAGAGCTTTCGCGATCCGGACGGCTGCTGGACCGGCTTCTACATCGGGGTGGTGGCCTTCGGGACCGACAGCCGCACGAACGACTCCGCACCGCAGTCCTACGCCGAGCTGCTCGACAGGCCGTGGCGCGGCGGCGTGGTCTACGCCAATCCGGCCACCTCCGGGACCGCCTACAGCTTCCTGCTCGGGCTCGTGGCCACGCGCGGCGAGGACGGGGCCTTCGACTATCTGAGCGCGCTGCACCCCCGGGTGCTGGAGTACCCCAGCGGGGGTGCCATGGCGGTCCGGCTGGTCGAGCTGCAGGAGGCCGGAGTGGCGGTCTCCTTCGCGCACGATATCGTGCGCGGCCAGCGAGCCGGCGAGCCGCTCGTGCTGAGCTTCCCGGCCGAGGGCGCGGGCTGGGAGATCGGGGCCTGCGGCCTGCTGGCCGGTGCGCCCTGGCCCGAGGCGGCCAGGCGCTTTCTCGACTTCCTCGTCCGGCCCGAGACCCAGGAGCGGATCGGCCGCGTCTTTCCGGCCTACCCCACCCACCCGCAGGCCCGGGTGCCGGACGGCGTACCGCCGCTCGGCGCTTTGAAGCGCGCGCCGATCGACATCCAGACCGCGGGGCAGCGCTGGGACGAGCGGGCGCGGCGCTGGAACCGGCTGCTGCCCCGCAGCCGATGAGGAGGATCGCAGCGTGCGCATGCGAACCCAGTTCGCGCTGGCGGCCAGCCTGGTGCTCGTGGTCACCCTGGGCGTGATCCTGGGCGCGATCGTGCCCCGCTGGCAGACCGAGCTGGAGCAGGGCGCCCGCCAGCGCGGCCGGGCCGTCATCGGCCTGCTGGCCCACGTCTGCGCCGAGCCGGCCATGGTGGGCAACTACTCCGAGCTGCAGCGGCTGGTGGACGTGCTCGGCGACGAGCCCGGCGTGGTCTACGTCGCGGTGCTCGATCGCCGCGGCCGGGTGCAGGTCTCGAGCGCCGGCGACGGCGGGCGCGCGTTCTTCGAGATCGACGCCTTGCCAGTCGATCCGGCCGGGATCTGCGAGGCCGGCCAGGCGCGGCTCGTCGACGCCAGGACCCGCCTGCGGGGCGTGCCGGTGCTCGACTTCGTCGCGCCCCTGAGGGGCCACAAGCGAAGCTGGGGCGCGGCCCGCCTGGGGCTGAGCCTGGCGCCCATCGAGGCGGCCACGGCGGCCGTGGCCCACCGCACGGGCCTGCTGGGTCTGGCCGGGCTCGCGGTGGCGGTCTGCCTGGTCTTTTTGCTGATCGCCGGCATCACCCGGCCGCTGGCCAGGCTGGTCCAGGCGGCCGACAGCATCTCGGCTGGCCGGCTCGAGGTGCGGGTGGGCATCCGGGGCACGCGCGAGCTTTTCAAGCTGGGCCAGGCCTTCGACAGCATGGCCGCCAGCATCGAGCGCCAGATCCGCGAGATCGAGGAGAAGTCGTCGGAGCTGGAGGCCGGCTACCGCGTGCTCGCCCGGCTGGGCTCGACGATCGATCGCGAGGCCTTGATGGAGGGCGTGCTCGAGGTGATCACCGACGTGCTCGGCGCCCGGGCCTGCGAGCTCGCAGCCCTGGACGCGCGCCGGGGCGTGGTGGACCGCTTCGCGCACGGCCAGGCGGGCTACGCGTCCGCACCGCTGGAGCCCGGCACGCAGGCGCCGCCGGCCGGCGAGGACCTGATCGCCCACCTGAAGAGGATCATGCAGCCCGGGCCCGGCGATCTCTTCATCCCCCTGCAGGTCGAGGGGCGCGGGCTGGGCGGCATGCTGGCCCGGGCAGCGCCGGGCCGGGCCTTCTCCGAGCGCCAGCGCAAGCTGGCCGAGGCCATCTCGCATCACATCCTGGTGGCGCTCGAGAACGCCCGCCTCTACGAGCTGGCCATCCGAGACGGCCTGACCGGCCTGACCATCCGGCGCTACTTCCTGGCCCGGCTCGAGGACGAGCTCGCGCGCGCGAAGCGCTACGGACAGCCGATCTGCCTGCTGATGATCGACATCGATCACTTCAAGCGCGTCAACGACAGCTGGGGGCACCCGGCCGGCGATCGCGTGCTGCAGTCCATGGCCGCCCGCCTGCGCGGCGCCCTGAGGAGCTCGGACCTGCTCAGCCGCTACGGCGGCGAGGAGATGGTCGCGCTGCTGCCCGAGCAGGGCCGCGAGCAGGGCCGGCTGGTGGCCGAGAAGCTGCGGGCCGTCGTGGCGGACGAGCCCTTCGATCTCGGCGAGGGCAACCTGCAGACCGTCACCATCTCGCTCGGCGTGGCGGCCTTCCCGGCCGACGCCTCCGGCGGCCCCGACCTCGTGGCCCGGGCCGACCAGGCCCTGTACGCGGCCAAGCAGGCCGGCCGGAACCGGGTCGAGCTGGCCTCCGGCACCTCGTCGCAGAGCGATCCATCAGTCCGATAGCAGCTCTCTCACCCGGTCGTATCTGCCCAGGTCCATCCCCAGATCGGCCTCCTCCAGGTCCTGCACGAGCTGCTCCACGGCCTCCAGGGCGGTCAAGCCGGACTCCTCGTCCCGAATCCGCGGATCGATGCCTCGCCTGAGCAGGTAGTCGACGACCTCGGCGCTTCCGGAGATCGCCGCCGGGTGCAGAAGCGTCTGTCCGCGTACACGGGCCCGAAGATCCGCACCGCTCTCCGAGAGCGCCTCCAGCATGTCGAGGTGCCCGGACAGCGCTGCGAGGTAGACGGGTGTCTGTCCGAGCGCTCCGGCTGCGTTCAGGTCCGCCCCCTGGCCTATCAAGTACCTCGCGTTCTCCACGCTGTGTCCCAGCACGGCGTGGTGCAGGGGAGTCCAGCCCCCCGCATCCCTCGCATTCAGCTCGGCTCCCAACTCCAGGAGCATGCCCGTCATCGCAGTGCTCGTCCGTGACGCGATGTGCATCGCCGTCATGCCCCTTCTGGTCCTCTGACGGAGGTCGGCACCCTTCCTCACGAGCAGCTCGACCAGCTCCCGATGACCCCCTTCGACTGCGAGGTGGAGCGCCGACCAGCTCTCGTACACGGGTCGCTCCTGGGGATTCGAGAGCTCCGAGCCCCTCACCTCGGCATTCACCTCGGCTCCGGCCCGGATCAGCAGCTCAACGAGCTCTCGATGCCCATGCCTGGCTGCGAGGTGCA
The DNA here is from genome assembly GCA_016935365.1 of Deltaproteobacteria bacterium. GTDB lineage: Bacteria > Myxococcota > B64-G9 > B64-G9 > B64-G9 > JAFGRB01. The sequence continues at coordinate 20,065 of JAFGRB010000439.1, read as the reverse complement.
GGGCATTCATGCCTTCGAGCCTCGACCAGGACTCGGCTGCCAGCCCTCTCGCTTCCGAGACCGCCCGGATGGACGGCTGGAAGCCTGCTCCCCGCTCGAGAAGAAAGCGCGCTCCCTCCAGGCTGCCCCAGCTGGCGGCGACGTGGAGCGGCGTCACGGCCCCGGCCTGGCCGCCAACGGTCGAGCCGTGCTCCATCATCAGCGCCGCAGCGGGGAGCTGACCCGCGCCCACCGCGACGTGAAACGCCGTCATGCCCTGGTCGAAGGCCGCTCGAGGGTCGGCCCCGTGCTGCAAGAGCAGGCGCATGATCGAGACCCGGCCTCGAGCAGCGGCGACGTGGAGAGGGGTCCGCCCATCTGCGGCTCTCTCATCGGCGCCGGCGCCCCCCTCCAGCAAGGATCGAACCGCCTCGTCGTCTCCCTCGAAGGTCGCCTCGAGGAGCTCGGGCGCGCGGAGGACCGCGAAGAGCGATATCCCGGCCAGGATCGACGCGCCGGTCACGGCGCCAGCCAGGTACTTGAATGCTCGCGATCTCATTATCAGGCTCGTCTCCTCGCGGCCCGGATCCGGGCTGCCCCGACGACGGTCCCGATCACGGCCCCGGCGTAGTGCCCCAGGTGGATGCGGTTGACGAGCAAGAAATCGGCCGCCGCCTGTACGCCCATGAGCCTCGCGAGATCCGACCGCTGCCCGAAGACGTCCAGACCCGGGATCGCGGCCAGCGCGAGGGCGACCAGGATCGCGCCCGCCACCGGCCAGAGGACGAAGCGCGCCAGGCGCCGGTAGTGTAGCGCGGGTCTGTCCGGCCCGGGGTTGTTCGCCATCAGCAGGGCGCCCCCGATCAGCATGCCCGCCACGAAGCCCGCCTCGGCCGCCAGCCTCTGGACCTGCAGCCAGACCGGGACGGCCCCGTTGTGGAGGCCCTTGCCGAGCGTGAAGTACTCGGGCGATAGCTGGTAGGTCACCAGGTCATTGAGGCAGGCGTAGACGGCGCCCCCGAGGCCTACGAGCAGCCAGAAGCCGTACTCCCGCCATCTCCTCGTCCGGCCTCCGGAGACCAGGTGTGAGACGGCGGCGATCGAGAGGAGGACGAGGAGCAGGAGGGCGATCCGGATCGGAAAGCCCAGCGCGTAGAAATCGGAGATGGCCTCGATCATCTCGTCAACCGATCCGTCGGAAGACGAAAAGCCGGCTCGAGAACAGCGCCCGGCCGTGCACGGGCCAGCGCGCGAGGCCGAGCAGGGCCGGCGGCCAGGCCAGCGGATTTGCGACCTTGGCCAGGAGCTTCCCGGCGCGGCCCCGCCGACGGCAGCCGAGCACCTCCCGCCGGTAGCGCGCGTCCAGGTCGCTCCACAGCGAGTCCGCCTCCCGCTCGTAGACCAGGCTCAGGCCGGCGAAGAGGCGCAGCGCGGCGCTGCGATCCATCTGCTGGGGGTGGGTCGGGTCCACGTAGCGCTGGAGCAGGGCGTAGTATCGCCGGGCCAGGGCCGAGCGGTGGAGGTTTACCAGCACGACGAGGTGGCCGCCTTCGGCCAGCAGCCCTTGCAGCCTGCGCGCCGCGGCGCCGGGGTCGCGGGTGTGATCCAGGACGTTGATGCAGAAGACGATGTCGAAGGGCCGCTCGCTCGTGTAGTCCTCGACGCAGGCGCGCAGCCAGACGATATCCGTGCCGGCCAGGAAGTCGAAGCGCTCCAGGTAGCGGTCCATGAGCGGATCGATGCCCACCCGCTCGCCCTGCTCCAACGCGAGCAGGATCCCGGCGCCACCGCAGCCCGCATCCAGCACGCGCGTGCCCGGGCCGATCCGCACGCCGGCCTTTCGCGTCTCGGCCAGCAGGCGCTGCCAGTAGATGCGGTTGAGCGCGAGGACGCGCTCCGGGCGCTTGCGGGCCTGGTAGGCCCACTCCAGCTCCTGGACCCGCTCCCAGTCTCGCCTGTCCATCTCGAGCAGCCAGTCCGAGCGTTTCAAAAGACGATCCCCGCGCGCCTGAGCAGCAGCACGGCCCGCTGCACCAGCCCCGGCCCTGGCTGAGGCACGGCGCACGCCCCGGCGGAATCCAGGTCCTCCAGAAAACGCAGCTCCTGTCCGAATCGCCGCGCGAGCTCCGCAGCCAGCTCGCGAAAGGCCCCCAGGCTCGGGTGGCAATGAGCCGGCGAGTAGCACAGAAAGGTCTCGGGCGGGACATTCGGTCCCAGCCGGCCGAGCAGATCGCGCACGCGCAGCCCGATCCCGGCAGGTTCCATCTGCCGGGCGGCCGCGAAGTCCCAGTCGATCGACAGCTGCTCCCCTGCCCACAAGCCCCGAAAGCGCGCCTGCTCGATCTCGTCGAACTCGAACGCCCGCTCGCGACCCGCGCGCACAATCCGCAGCCAGCTGAAGAGATCGCTGCGATAGCGCACGATACCCAGGTCCCAGGCCCGTCCACCGGGCCGGCCGTGCACCCAGCGAACGCTGCGCAGCCGGCCCTCGATCACGGCGTGGGCCAGGAAGCTCCCGTCGTCGGCGGGCGGCAGCGGCCTCGTCCGCATCCGGCCGAGCGGCCGGGCCGTCCGCGCGGCCCGGTCGATGAGCAGGTCGCGCAGGTCGTCGTGGAAGTCCACGTGGCACAGCGAGATCCGTTGCTGGCCGCGCTCGCGCCACAGCTCGAGCAGACGCTGGTGCCCGGCCGCCACCGCGATCACGGCCCCGACCTCCATCTCAAGCGGTTCCACAGGCCCGAGACCCGTCCGTCGAGCGCGGTCAGCCGGGGGCTCGCGCGCAGCGCGCACCCGGCCATCAGCGCGGCCGCCCCCAGCCCGGCCACCGCCCCTGCCGAGAGCGCGACCTCGAGCTCGCAGCGCCGGGCCGCGGTCCAGCGGAGCTTGTAGTCCTCCTCGCCCCGCAAAAAGTCGTACTCCCTGCGTCCCCGCGCGCAGGCCTCGGCGATGATCTCGGCCGTGAGCAGGGTGCCGGGCGAGAAGCGCGCGAAGCGTTCGTCGAAGGCGCCGGTGTACGAGAGGACCCGCCCGCCGAGCTCGAAGCAAATCTCGTAGGCCAGAGCTTGTCCGTCGAGCAGCAGCACGTGGCACGCGCACAGGCCGTCGGCGGCCATGGCGGGCAAGGTGCGAGCGAAGAAGCGCGCCAGCGCCGGGTGCCGGAACAGGTCGCTGCCCCGGCGGGCGGCCCGGCAGCGGCGGGAGAGCGCGAAGATGCGCTCGATATCGGCGGCCACACCGTCCGGCGCGTCCAGCCGGACATGCTCGACGCGGCCAGAGGCGCGCAGCGCGCGCCGCCTGCGCCGGAGCGTCCTCGTGAAGCCTCGCCCGCGCCTCGCCAGACAGGCGTCCCAGCCTCCGTCGAGAGGCAGGTAGGGTGAGAGCGATCGGATCCCCGCACGAGCGCCCGGGATCCGCGCCAGCGCCGATCCGCCCGGTACGCCAACCAGCAGCGCCAGATCGAAGCGCTCGCCGACCAGCGAGCCGAGCGCCCGGGCGAGCTCCCGGCCCGCCCCGGGCGCGTCCGCCCGGCAGAGCATGTCGGCCCGGTCGGCAAGCCCCATGCCCCGGGTGGGCACCGGCGCGCTGCCGGCCAGCTCGGCCAGCCGGAGCGCCCGACCGGGCCCCGGGATCCGGCGCACGCTCAGGGGCAGGCCCGCGAGCAGGCGCCCGTCTCGCTCGGCGAGCAGGCACATGAAGTCCATCTCCGGCCCGGAGAAGCACTGCCACCAGGAGGCGATCCAGGCCTGGCTCATGAAGGGCGACGGATTCTCGCAGGCGGCCAGCAGCTCCTTCCAGGCCCGAGCGCAATCCAAAAAACCGTCCAGATCGACCAGGCGCAGCTTCACGGCGGTACCTTGCAAGCCAGCAGGTAGAACAGGTGCGCCCAGCGCCGGGCCACGACCGCGGGCAGGAGGCGCTCGAAGAGGTGCATGGCCCGGATGTGCACGGGCACCCTGCCCCGTCGCATCCAGTCGACCGTGCGCGAGCACCACGGCAGCGCTTCCATGTCGTTCGCGCTCCCGCCGCGCAGGTGCAAGCGTGTATCGCGGATGCCGAGCGAGTCCGGAAAGGGCGGCGCGTCCAGGCTGCCGATCTCCAACGGCTCCAAGCCCACCGCGGCGAAGATCGCCCGGGTCCGGTCCGGATCCATGTACGCCAGCCGGCCGTGTGTCCAGGCGATCCCGAACAGGCGGTGGGCCGCCCGGTGGCACGCGAAGCCCGGGTTGTGTCTGTTGACGCCCACGTAGAGCACCAGGCGCCGGCTGGTGCGGCGCATCTCGGCGAGCAGGGCGAGCGGATCCGGGCTGCGCGCCAGATAGGCGAAGTCCCAGACCAGATCGAAGGCGCCCTCGTCCAGGCCGCTCCGGGCCGGGTCCTGGCACGCGTGGACCTGGCAGGCCAGCCCGAGCGATTCCCAGGTGGCCAGCGAGCGGGCGACGGGCCGGGCCAGCGTCACCCTGCAGCCCGCGCGGGCCAGGGCCAGCGAGTAGATCGAGGGCATGGCCTTCTCGCCGCGGGCCGGCAGCTCGAGCGCGCTCTGGATTCCATGCTCTCGTACCAGGCGCGCGAGCAGCTCGCCCAGGGCGAAGCGCTCGTAGTCCACGCCCAGCGCCTCGACTTCTTCGCTGCCCTCGTGCACGGAGTCGGCTCCTCGCTCCTCACCCGGCTTGTGCCACGTCACGAGACAAGCTGTCAACCGACAAGGGGACGCCACCTCGTCGCGCAACTCTGCGGTGCAGCTTCTTGATCTGCACGACGATCTGGCGTCCCGAATCTTGTTGACCTCGTAAAGAGTCGCTTCGCGACTTTGCTCGGCGGGGGAGGGACCTTCCCTCCCCCGCCACTTGAAATGAATTGGGTGCAAATCCCAGTTTCCGACCATCGACGGACAACCCGTACAGCAGGCCTTCAATTCAATGGACCTGAGCAAACAGGGATATTCACCCAAATGAATTCAAGTGGTTCCACCCCCTCTTGGCGGCCGGCGCCTGCCAGCGCCGGCCGTTGATGGACTTTCTACGAGTCCATCCATCTCCAGAGCTGGCAGCCACACGTCCTTGCGGGCGGTCCTTCTTGGCGCTAGCCTGGGACGCATGTCGGGTCTCGCTCTGGTCACCGGTGCGAGCGGCTTCATCGGCTCGCAGCTCACGTGCGCCCTGGTCGAGCGAGGCTGGCGGGTGCGCGCGGCCTGCCGCCGGCCGCCCGAGGGTGACGGCATCGAGCCGTTTGCCTGCGACCTGACCGCGGCCTCGAGCCTTCCGGGGATCGCATCCGGCGTGGAGCGGGTCTTCCACTGCGCCGGCCTGCTGGGCCGGTGGGGCACGCGGGACGAGTCGCTGCACGCGGTCAACGTCGGCGGCAGCCTGAACCTGCTCGACAGCCTGGCGCAGGGAAGCTGCGGGGTCTTCGTCCACGTGAGCGCCGGCGGGGTGAGCGGCCCGCGGCGCGAGCGCATCGTGGACGAGGAGGTGCGCTGCGCGCCGCGCACCCCCTACGAGAGGAGCAAGCACGAGGCCGAGCAGCGCGTGCTCGAGCGAGCAGCCCGGCTCGGCCTGCCCGTGGTCGTGGCCCGGCCGACCTTCACCTATGGCCCGGGCGACAGCCACAAGCTCGGCCTGTTCCGGGCCGTGCAGCGAGGGCTGTTCGCCTTCATCGGCGAGCCCCGGAGCGTCATCCACCCGGTCTTCGTGCAGGATCTCTCCCGCGGGCTGCTGCTGGCCGCGGAGCGCGGCCGGCCCGGGGAGATCTACATCCTGGGCGGCCCGCGGCCCGTGACCAAGCGCGCGCTGGTCCACGCCATCGCCGACGCGCTCGGCGCTGCCCGGCCGCGCCTCCGGCTGCCCCGTCCCCTGGCCGAGCTGGCCGCTGCCGGGCTGGAGCGCGCCGGCCGCGCCGTGGGCTTCGAGCCGCCGCTCACCCGGGGTCGCGTGTCCATGCTGGCCGACAACTTCGGCTACAGCATCCGCAAGGCGCGCCGGGAGCTGGGCTATGCACCCCGCTTCGACCTCCAGCAGGGCGTGGCGCTGGCCGTCCGCGATTACCGGGCCAGGGGCTTGCTGTGAAGCGGGTCATCATCCAGGCGGACGACCTCGGCCTGAGCCCGGGCGTGGATCGCGGCGTGTTGCGGGCCTTCCGGGAGGGCGTGCTGAGCTCGGCCAGCCTGCTGGCCTGCGGACCCAGCTTCGAGCACGCCGTCGGGCTCCTGCGCCGCAGCCCCGACCTGCGCGTCGGCGTGCACCTCAGCCTGATCGGAACGCCGCCAGCCGCACCGCCCTCCGAGATCCCCGGCCTGGTCGACCGCGCCGGGCGGCTTCCGGGCTCGGCGGCGGGCCTGGTCTTCCGCCTGGCCGCGAGCGGCCGCGTCGAGGAGATCGCGGCCGAGCTCGGCGCCCAGGTGGATCGGGTCCGGGCCGCCGGCATCGACCCGACCCACCTCGACAGCCACAAGTTCGTCCACTGCCTGCCCCCGGTGCTCGAGGCGCTGATCCTGACCGCCGGGCGCTGCGGCCTCGAGCGCGTTCGCCTGCCGGTCTTCTCGGGGCCCGGCCTGCTGCCGCAGAGCCCCTGGCCCGAGGCCTGGATGGTCGCGGGCCGCCGCGCTCTGGTGAGCGCGCTGGGGGCCGGCAGTCTTGCCCGGCTCGGGCGGGCAGGCCTGCGCAGCCCGGATCGCCTGCTCGAGCTCGAGCCCTCCGGCGACTGCACGGATCAGCTATGCGAGCTGCTCTCGGCTGTCGGCGAGGGCTGCACCGAGATCATCTGCCACCCGGCGCAGATCGACACCCCGCTGCTCGCCGCTTCGCGCATCGGCTTCGCCCGGCGACTCCAGCTCGAGGCCCTGATCTCTTCCCGCGCGCGCGAGCGGATAGACGAACGCGGGATCGAGCTCGTCGGCTACGACGCGATCTGATCTACATGCGGCGTACGGAGGTAGTTGCGGCCCGCCGCGGCCCGTGGTACCGTGCTGGCCTGCCATGCCAGGCGCCGAGGACCAGGCCACGGAAACCGCTCGTCTGATCTCCTTCGTCCTGCCCGTGTACAACGAGCGCGGCAACCTCGAGGAGCTGCACCGGCGCATCTGCGACGCCATGCAGACCCGCTCCGAGCCATTCGAGCTGGTCTTCGTCGACGACGGCAGCACCGACGGCTCCTTCGAGGTGCTCCGCTCGCTGCACGCCGCGGACAGCCGCGTGCGGGTGCTGCAGCTCAGGCGCAACTTCGGCAAGTCCGCGGCCTACAGCGCCGGCTTCGCGCACGCGCGAGGCGACGTGATCGTGACCATGGACACCGACCTGCAGGACGATCCGGCCGATCTCGGCGCCCTGCTCTCTCGACTGTACGCGGGCTGCGACCTCGTCAGCGGCTGGAAGCACGGCGGCAAGGGCCCCGGCAAGACGCGCGCCTCGCATTTCTTCAACCGGGTGGTGGCCGCCTTCACCCGGATCCCCCTGCACGACTTCAATTGCCCCTTCCGGGCCTTCCGCCGCCAGGTGGCCGAGGAGATCGAGATCCGCGGTGAGCTGTACCGCTACATCCCGGTGCTGGCGCATGCCCGCGGCTTCGAGCTCGCCGAGGTCAAGATCGGCAACCAGCCTCGCGGCTACGGGCGCTCCAAGTACGGGCGCGAGCGGTTCCTGCGCGGCTTTCTGGATCTGCTGACCGTGGTCTTCATCACCCGTTTCTCTCGCCGCCCGCTGCACCTGATGGGCCTCGGCGGCATCCTGTCCTTGCTGGCCGGCTTCGGCCTGCTGCTCTTCTTCACCGCCGCCCACGTTCTCCACCTCGCAGGCGTGCTGGCCGACGAGGCCTGGAACATCCACGACCGGCCGGCCATTTCCCTGGGCATCCTGCTGATCATCGTCGGCGTGCAGTTCTTCTCCCTGGGCCTGCTGGCCGAGCTGCTGGTGACCAGCTCGGGCTCGGGCTCGGCCGCCTACTCGATCAAGCGGGTCCTGCCGGCCGATCGAGCCGCAGATGCCCCGCCCCCCGAGGCGGATTAGCGCGATGTCGCCCGGCGGCCTGCGGATCGCCTTGCTGGGGCTCAGCCACCCCTTCCGGGGCGGGATCGCGCACTATACCACCCTGCTCTGCCGGGCCCTGCGCATGCGCTTCGGCGTCGACTTCTACACGCTGTCGCGCCAGTACCCCGAGCTGCTCTTCCCGGGCCGCAGCCAGCTCGACGCGTCCTGCCTTGCGCTCACAGAGCCCCACCGGGCCTGCATCGACTCGCTCGATCCGCGCACCTGGCTGGCCACCGGGCTCCGCATCCGCGCGCAGAAGCCGGATCTGCTCCTCGTCTCCTGGTGGCAGCCCTACCTGGCGCCGAGCTTCGGCTCCATCGCCCACCTGGCCCGGCTCGGGGGCGTGCCGGTCTGCTTTCTGTGCCACAACGTCCAGCCCCACGAGCCCGGCGTGCTGGACCGGCTGCTGCTCGCCTACGCCTACGCCGCGGCCCAGTCCTTCGTCGTGCACGCAGAGAGCGACCGGGCGGCGCTCGCGCGCCTGCGTCCACAGACACCCGTGCACGTCAGCCCTCACCCCGTGTATGCGGATCTCGACTGGCCGCGGCCGGGGCGGGAGGAGGCGCGCGCCGCACTCGGCCTGCCGGCCGACGCCCGGGTGCTCCTGTTCTTCGGCTTCGTGCGGGCCTACAAGGGTCTCGGGCATCTGCTCGAGTCCGTGCGCCGGCTGGACCCGCGTGCGGGCTACAAGCTGGTGGTGGCCGGCGAGTTCTACGAGCCGCGCTCCAGGTACGCGGCCGGCCTGAACGCCCTGGAGGACAGCGGGCAGCTCCTGCTGCTGGACCGCTACATCCCCAACGAGGAGCTGCCCGCGCTGTTCGCGGCCAGCGACCTGGTCCTGGCGCCCTACTTGAGCGCCACCGGCAGCGGCGCGGTCCAGCTCGCCTATGCCTTCGACCGGCCCGTGCTGGCCAGCGCAGTGGGCGGCCTGCCCGACGTGGTCCAGGACGGCCACACGGGCTACCTGGTCCCGCCCGGAGATCCGGCCGCCCTGGTCGCGGCGATCGAGCGACACTTCTCCGAGCGGCCGGACCTCGGCCCGGGGATCGCCGAGCTGCGTGACCGCTGCTCCTGGGCGGGCATGGTCGACTGCATCGAGGCCACGGCGCGCGAGCTCAATCGACGTTCCGGATGAGCGCGAAGTGCGGGTTGCTCCGAGAGACGATCTTCCAGCGCTTGCCCGAGAGCTTCTCCAGGCTCCTGGCCAGTCGACTGGCGAACTGCACCTCGGCGATGATGAACACGTCGCGCCTGTCGCGCGCGTAGCGCGCCAGATCGTCCGACTGGTTCCGGTGGTAATGGATGTACTTGTCCTCCCCGCCCAGGTAGTAGGTCACCGTGTGGCGGATCTTGCCGTAGTAGAGCATCACGCCGCCGGGGGGGCTCTCGGCCTTGAAGATCTCCACGTACTGCTTGGTGCTCCGCATGTGCTCCTGAGAGGGCAGGACGTGGTGGGAGAAGAAGACCGCCAGCGCCAGCGCGCACGCGACCGTGCCGGCAGCGATCGCCTTCGAGCGCAGGCGCAGCACGGCCACGAGCTGCAGGGCCGCCCAGACACCCAGGAAGACGAGCAGCGGCGTCTCCACGTCCACGCCGACGATCTCCTTCTTGTTGGTGAAGGCGTCCATGATCAAAACGTTGCTGACGGAGACGAAGTCCCGGATCGGCAGGGCGGTGAAGACGAGCGCCACCACGAAAGCGACCCGGATCCACCAGGCCGTCTCTCGCGCCAGGTAGCGCTCCCAGACCAGGGCCACCAGCGCGGCCAGCGGCGCCGTCGCGGGCAGGATGTAGTGATCCAGCTTCGTGTTGGCCAGCGTGAAGAAGACGAAGATGAAGGTCGCCCAGGACAGGAAGTACCAGGCCTGGCGGCCCTCCTCGCTCAGCCTCTCACGGCCCGGCGAGAAGAAGAACAGCGCCCCGACGGCGAAGCCGAGCCATGGATACATGCCGTGCAGGATGGTCTCGAGGTAGTGTGCGGAGCTTCCCGCCAGGCCGACGTGCGCCGTGCCGGTCAGCCGGTCGACGTTGTGCTCCAGGATGAAGCTGTCGACGAAGGCGCTGCCGTGCTGAATCCAGATGGCCGCATACCAGGGGAGCGCGATCGCCGCGAAGATCAGAAGGCCCCAGCCGACGTGGTAAAAGCGCCAGGCGCGGCGTAGATCCTCCCACAGGCGCCGGGCGGAGAGCAGCCGGGCGGGATCCAGGTCCACCAGCCAGAACATGAGCAGCGCTCCGGCGAAGAGCACCGCAGCCAGCGGCCCCTTGGCCAGGACGGCCAGCCCCAGAAAGGCATACGCCACAAGGAACCGCCTCCGCCGGCCCCCCTCGGCGCCGAAGCGGCCCAAAGCAAAAAAGCCCATGGAGGCGATCAGCGACCCGGCCATCATCATATCCGGCATGGCCTGGCGGGCCATGAAGTAGTACAGGGGCATGCTGGCGAGCGCGAAGGCGCCGATGAGCGCCGTCTGCAGGCCCCGCAGCTCGAGCAGGCACCAGAACAGCGCCAGCACGCCCAGGATCCCGAAGAGCACCGACGGAAGGCGGGCGGAGAACTCGTTGTTGCCGAAGATCACGACCGGCAGCAGCTCGGCCCAGTAGAAGCCGACCGGCTTGGCCCAGCGGATCTCCCCGCCGTGGTATGGGGTGATGTAGTCCCCCCGATCGAGCATCTCGCGCACGACCTGGGGATAGCGCGGCTCCCAGGGATCGTTCAGCGAGTAGTCGCCGATCTTCCAGCCGAACAGCCAGGTGCACACCGCCAAAAGGAGCAGGGCCGCCAGCAGCACGGCATGCCGCCGGAAGAAGACCCCCTTGCCCCCTTGCCCGCCGTCTCCAGCCGGCTCCGCCTGCGCCTCGACCTCGGCCTCGGCCTGCGATCCTCCGTCCTCCACGGCTCTGCCTCACCCCGCGATTCGCGCGCGAGCGCGAATCATGTTCACCTTTCCCCGAGGGGATTGCAAGGAGGGCTTTGCCCCCTTGCCCAGGTCAGCATCACCGGCCGGTCGAGCTGGCGTGCGTTGCGCGGATCTCCTATGATGGGTCGCCGTGGACCTGAGTGTGATCATCCCGACCCGCAACCGCTCCCAGCTGCTGCGCAGGACCCTGGAGGCGCTCGAGCGCCAGAGCCTGCCGAGGTCGAGCTTCGAGGTGATCTGCGTGGACGACGGATCGGCTCCGGAGCACCGGCGCGCGCTCCAGGATCTCCATCCCCGGCTGGCTTTCCAGCTCGCGCGCAGGCCCCACGGCGGGCTGGCCGCCGCTCGCAATACCGGCGCGCGCCGCGCCTCGGGCGAGATCCTGCTCTTCCTGGACGACGACGTGGCCCCGGTCCCGGGCTCGCTCCGGGCCCACCTCGAGGGCCACGCCGGCGGCGCGCTCCGGGTGGTGATCGGGGCGGTCGTCTTCTCGCCGCGGCTTCGCCGGACGGCCTTCCAGGCCTATCTGGAGCGGAGCGGCTACTACGACCTGTACGCCGATCCGAACAAGTACCCACAGGGCAGGCCCCCGCTGCCGCCCATGCAAGGCAACGCCTCCGTGCCGCGCGCCCTCTTCGAGCGGGCCGGCGGCTACGACGAGTCCTTCTGCACCTACGGCGGCGAGGATCTCGAGCTGGGCCACCGCCTCGCGAAGCTGGGCGCCGAGTTCTTCTACGAGCCGCGAGCCAGGGGCCTGCACCTGCACGCCAAGGACTTCGCCCGCTTCTGCGACGACATGGAGCAGCTCGGCGCGGCCATTGTCCGCATCTGGCGCAAGCACCCGGAGATCCGCGCCGCCAAGAAGATCGACGTGCTCCAGGATCCGATCTGGAGGCTGCCGCCCGGGCGCTGGCACCTCAAGCTGGTGCTGTCGATCACCGAGGCCTGCCCCTGGCTCCTCGCGGGCCCACGGGCCATCCTCGCCGCCGGCGATTCTCACCACGTCTTTCGCGGCCTGCTCTTTCCGCTCTTCCGCTGGGTGGCCTACTACCACTACGCGCAGGGCATGCGGCGCGGCCTGGAGGCGATCCCGTGATCCGCTGTCATCTGCTCTGCTACCACTGGTTCCGGGCCGACGGCGCGGAGGCGCGCGGTGCGCGAGCCGATCTGGAGATCGAGGCATCGCGGTTCGGCCGCCAGCTCGACCTGCTCTCCGAGAGCGGCTTCGGGACCATCCACCTGGCCGATCTCCTCGACCCGCCGCCAGCCGGCCTGCCGGCGCGTCCGGTGGTCATCTGCGTGGACGACGGTAGCGCCTGCTTCGCCCGCTTCGCCCTGCCCGAGCTGGAGCGCCGCGGCCTCTGCGCCACGCTCTTCGCCGTGGCCGGCAAGCTCGGCGGACGGGCCGACTGGGATCCAGGCGAGCCGCCGAGGAAGCTTCTCGAGCGCGGGCAGCTCGTCGAGCTGCAGTCCGCGGGCTGCGAGATCGGCTCCCACGGCATGACCCACCGCGATCTGCGCACGCTCGGCGACGCCGCGCTCCGCGACGAGCTCGTCCGCTCGCGCGATCTGCTCGGCGAGGCGCTCGGCCGTCCGCCCGGCTTCCTGGCTTACCCCTATGGAGCCTGCGACGCGCGCTCGAAGGCGTTCGCGGCCGCGGCCGGGTATCGCGGCGCCTGCGCGGTCGCACTCGACGCACCCGACCTGCTCTGCTCGCAGCGCTTCTGTTTGATGCGGATCTACGTCATGGCGACCGAGCCCCTGCTCGGATTCGCGCTCCGCCTGCTGGCGGCCGGGTGGATCCGCCACGAGGTTTCATGAGACTGGCGCTGCTCGACATCCTCGCCTGCCCCATGTGCGCGGACGCGCCGCTCGAGCTCTTCGCCCTGGCGGGCAGCGGCCCGCGGCTGGAGACGGGCGTGCTGCGCTGCAGGGGCTGCGATCGTTTCTACCCGGTCCAGGCCGGTCTGCCGATCATGCTGCCGGACGGCATGCGCGATGCGCGGCAGGCCGACCTCCTGCAGCGCTGGCGCCACCGCCTGCCCGCCGGCTCGAGAGGCGCCCTGGACGCCGACTGCGCGCGGATCCGCACGTGCGCGGCCGGCTCGGACGACAGCCTGCTCGCCAGGCGCCGCGAGCAGTCGCTCCGAGATCGCGAGAGCGGCATCTACGACAGCCTCTACCCGGACGCCCGCCACCGAGCCGAGATCGAGACCTACCTGTCGCTTTGCCGACCCGAGCGGGACCTGCGCACGCTGGAGATCGGCTGCGGGACCGGCCGGGTCACCCGGCATCTGCTGGCAGCCGGAGCCGAGATCCTGGCCGTGGACTGCTCGCGAGCGTCGCTCGAGGTTCTGGCTGCGCGCGCCACCGGCGGAGTGCTGGACAGGGTCTGCGGCGATGCGGTGCACCTTCCCGTTCGCCGGGATCGCTTCTCGCTCGCGGTCGCGCTGGGCGTCTTCTACCACCTGCCCGGACGGGACGAGCGGGAGTGGGCCCTGCAGGCCGCCCTCGACGCGCTCGAGCCGGGCGGAGCGCTGGTCGTCTCGCTGTACAACCTCAGCCTGCCAAAACGCGTCGGCGCCGCGCTCGGCCTGGATCCGACAGGCCGCAAGCAGGGCCGCAAGGGCGACCGCGAGGGAGGCATCTACTTCTACCGGCACGGCGCTGCCGAGGCTCGGCGCTGGCTGGGTGCAAGGGCAGAGGTCGAGTGCTTCGAGGGCGTGAACCACCAGATCCCGATTGTCGGCCGCCGCATTCCGGATCCCCTCTTCGCACGGCTGGACGGGCTGCTCGCCCGCACGCCCCTGTCGCTGCTGCTGGCCCGCGAGCTGGTCGCCCGCGTGCGAAAGCGCTGATCGAGGAGGCCATGGATCGCCCCGCAGCCCAGCTCCCCGAGCCTCCCCGCAGACTCTCGGAACGACTCCGCGAGGCGATCGGCCTGAAGCCGGATGCGGACCGGGCCGATCTGGCCAAGGTCCTGGCCGGCACGCTGGCCCGCAACCTGCTGCGCGGTGCGCTCAAGCTACTGGTGGCGGGTTTCCTCGCGCCGAGCGCCCTCGGGGTGCTGCGCTCGGTCTACTCGCTCTTCCAGATCGCGGTCCGGCTGGCGGAGTTCGGCCTCGAGTACGCGCTGGTCACCTTCCTGTCGGCCGCCCGGAGCGCTGGCGACCGGACTGGCCAGACCCGCATCCTGGACACGGTGCTCGCGCTGGAGCTCGCCATCTCGGCCGGGATCCTCCTCGTCGGCGTGCTGCTGGCGCCCCAGATCGCGAGCGGCCTGCTCGGCGACCGATCGCTGGCGCTCTGGGTCCGGGTGGCCTTCTCGGCGGTCGGCGGCCAGCTCCTGTGGGGTTACCTGTCCAGCTACCTGACCAGCCGCCAGGACTTCGCCCGGCTGGCGGCCTATCTGGCCTGCATGCCCGCGCTGATGCTCCTGGCCGCGGCCTCGCTCGTCGGCCTCGGCTGCTTCGACACCTCGGCGGCCATCCTCGTCTACTTGCTGGCGCCCGCAGCCACGGTCCTCATCTGGTGGCTGATCGCGCGCCGACCCCGCTTCCGCCCGGCCTGGGACGGGCCCACCGCCCGGCGGGTGGTCCGCTTCAGCCGCTGGATCTACCTGACCAGCGCCTGCTCCGCGCTTCGCAACCACGGCAACACCCTGCTGGTCAAGAGCCCCGCGCTCGCAGGCTCGGTGGCCCGCGGAGAGATGGACGCGGGTCTGTATGCCTTCGGCGCAGACCTGGCGGGCGAGATCGCCATCCTGAGCGAGTCGCTCATGCTGGTGCTGCTGCCCAAGGCGTCCGGGCTCTCCCGGCAGCAGCTCGGGCCCTTTCTCGCCCGGGCATACCGGACCGTGGCCGTGCTGCTCATACCCGTCGCACTGCTCGCTCTGCTGGCGCGCCCGCTCTTGCAGCTGCTGGGCTGGATCAAGGCCAGCTACCTGGACTACCTCCCGAGCCTGTCCATTTTCTACCTGCTCCTGCTCGGCGGGCTTTTCTCCCTGGCGGCCATCCCGTTGCGCTCGGTCCTCTACGCGCTGGAGCGACCCGAGATCGAGGCGCGCCTGGAGGCGCTCATGCTTGTCCTGATGCTCGGCTCCAGCGCCGCGCTCATCCCGCACTACGGCGGTGTGGGCGCTGCCCTGGCCATGCTCGGCCAGCGGGCGATCTCCTGCCTGGCGCTGTGGATCGCGACCGCCGTCTGCCTGCGGGCCGCGAGGAGGCAGGAGCCATGAGCTGGTACTGCCCTCGATGCCACGGGGCACTGAGAATCCACGGCGGCCGGCTCGCGTGTGCGGGCTGCGGGCGCAGCTACCCGCTGCGCGACGGCCTGCCCGTCTTCTGCCGGCCGCAACCGAGCCCGGCCCTGCTCGAGGAGCTGGAGCGCGCGACCCGGCGCCGGGCCTTCGAGGACGCGGCCTCGCGCTGCTGCCGCCGCCACGATCTGGCGCGCCGATCCGCTTCTCCAGGCCTGGGCGCCTTCCTGCCCGTGCGCGGCGCCGCGCGGGTGCTCGAGTGGGGCGAGGGCGTGGGCGACGAGGCGCTGGCGCTGTCCAGCCAGGCGAGCGAGATCGCCTGCCTCGTGCCCGACCTGGCGACCGGCCTGGTCCTGTCCCGGCGACTTGCGGCCGAGCGCGTCTCGAACGTCTCGGTGGCCATCGGCGACTGCCAGCTGCTCCCGATCTCCGACGGCTTCTTCCAGGCCGTGATGATCGGCGCGGGCTTCGCCTCGCGCTGGCGGCCCGGCCAGCTCCGCACGGTTGCCGCAGAGCTGGCCCGGGTGATCGAGCCCGGAGGCTGCGCCCTGCTCGGGCTCAGCCGGCCCTGGTCCGGGCTCGCGGCCCGCTGGTCACCGGCGGCCGAGACGCTGGACTGCGCCGCTCGGAGACGCCGGGCCGGCGCGGCGTTCGGGCTCGAGGCCCTCTCGGGCTGCATGCAGGCGTGCGGCTTCTCGGCGCCGGAGCTGCTGGCGCCGCTGCCTCACGCCCGGCTCCCGCGCTATGTGGTCTGCCTGGATGAGCCCGCCGGCTTGCGATACCTGCTCGGGCTCATGCATCGCGACCGGCCACGAGACGCCGCGCTCGCTAGCCTGGCTCCGGCGCTGCTCACGCCGCGGCGGCTCGCCGCCCTGGCTCCCGATCTGCTCTGCCTCTTCACCCGGCTGGCCGGCATCGGGCAGGCCTCGAGGAGGCAGCCGTGAACCTGCACGCCATCCTGGCTGCCGTGACGAAGGCCGCCGGCCTGGGCGCGAGCCGCGCGTCCTGGCTGCTTCTGGATCGCAGCGCGCCGGGTGAGGCGGGCCAGGTCCTGATCGTCTTCCTGGAAGGCCAGCCCCGGCTGACCGTCAAGCTCAGCAGCGATCCGGCCCGGGCCGACGCGCTCGATCGCGAGCACGCAAACCTCCTCCACCTGTCGCGGCTGCCGGAGCTCTGCGGCTCGGTGCCGGCTGCGATCTTCGCGGGCCGCGCGGGCGGGGCCGGCATCTGCGTCCAGGGCTTCGTGCCCGGAATCCCCCTCTCCAGGCTCGGGAAGCGAGCCTGCGATCGAGCGTTCGAGCAGGCGCTGGCCTGGCTCGGTCGCTTCCAGCGCCTTGCCTCCCCGCTCGATCGCCCGCCGGCTCGCGCCCTCGCCCGGGTTGCCGCCGAGGACTACCGTCGCCTGTTCCGCAGCTCGCGCCGGCTGAGCGCACTGCTGGCGGAGTCCGTCGAGGGACTCGATCCGGGCACGCGCCCGGTGGCCTGCCACGGAGACTTCTGCGCGGCCAACCTGCTCTGGGAGCGGGCGAGCGACTCGCTCGGCGTCATCGACTGGGAGTACCCACTGGAGCCGCGCCTGCCCGTGTTCGACCTGCTGACCCTGCTGGCCTCGCTCCGCACCCGGCCGGCGGATCGCGGGGCCCGTCACCTGTGCGCCTTCTTCTCCCGCCCGGCCGGCTCCGCGATCCGAGCTGTCGAGGTCTTCATGCGGGCCGCCGGAACCCCGCCCGAGCAGGCCATCTACCAGTCGGCCTTGTCGTGGGCGCAGCTCGCCTGCCGCAAGAAGCGGGAGCTCGACGCCATGGCCGCCTCGAGCGGCGTCAGGCTGCCGGACGCGGCCCATCTTCCGCTCGTGCTGATCGAGGCCGATCGCTGCCTGAACCTGGAGTGGCTCGCCGAGCGGCGCGGGGAGCATCTGCTCAGCCGGCTGCCGGCTCATGTCCGGAGAAAGAAGGACAGATAGACCGAGATCGCCCGCAGCATGTGGCGCGGCGTGAGCAAGATGTTGCTGAGCCACTGGTTGGCGAGGGGGCAGGCACAGCGACCCGCGGCGATGAAACGCCTCACCCGTCGCGCGCGCTCCGAGCGCAGCAAGGCGGGCAGGTCGTAGTCGAAGGCCTGCACCCGGCCCATGCTCTGCCGGCTGCCGAGCACGCAGCACGGCCAGACCTCGCCGTCTTGCGCCAGGTGGATGTTGGACACGCCCGCATAGCAGGGCGTGACCTGGCGGCCTTCGCGCAGGATCTGTGCGGCCAGGTCGTAGTAGACCAGCCGGACTGCCTCGGTGGCCAGCGTCAGCGGCGCCTTGCCGCGGATGTGGGCCCGGATCCGGCGCGCGAAGCCCTGGGCTGCCCGGGCGTAGTCCTCGACCTCCGGCGTGATCGGATCCCCGAGGTTGTGCAGCTCCGAGCGCTGCTCGGCGATCTCGTGGCGGTAGGACTGGATACCGCGGCCGTGGACCCATTCGCCGATCGCGTCGATCCGCTCCAGGTTCTCGGTCGAGATCACGGTGCCCAGATCCACGTGCAGGCGGGGCTCGCGCCGAGACAGCGCCAGGAGCGCGTCCAGGCTTCGCTCCAGGGCGGCGAAGCTGCCCGCCACCCCCCGGATCCGGTCCTGGTCCTGCCCGATCCCGTCCACGGACGGCTTGATCGACAGCGGGACGTCCGGACCGAGCTCGGTCGCCATCACGTCGAGGATGTCGACGGCGAGCCTCGCGATGCGCTCGGGCTCGAGCGCGTTGGTGGGGATGTGGATAAGGCTCGGCCGCAGGTGCCGGCAGGCCGAGCGCACGATCCGGGGCAGGTCGTCCCGCAGGAAGGGCTCTCCGCCAGAGACGTTGAAGAACAGCACCCGCCCCATGCTGCCCAGCGAGGTGAAGATGCGCTCGATCTCCTCGAGCCGCAGATCGCGCTCGACGAGATCCGGTTGCGCCTCGAAGCGCCGGCCTATCCTGCAGGTACGGCAGCGTCCCTGGCAGGCAGCCGTGACGGAGAAGGTCAGCGTGAGCGGCGCGATCGGCGCATGCCAGCCCCTGCGGACCAGCTCGAAGACGGGGGCGCGCGGAAGCACGCCGAATATGGTGTCTAGCGCTCTCAAGACGGCTTGCCCACGAGGCGATAGTTATGGTCCAGCTGCGAGCAAAGATCAATCTGCTTCCCTCGAATACGACCAGCGGAAAAAGGGCAAGCCGGGTCTCATGAACGCATGAACGCCCAAGGAGCTTGCAATTCCCATCCGGGGGTGCCACAATCGCGCCCGCTTTGACCAGATTGAATAACGCGCGCACCCTGGCGTCGGAAGGAGTGCGCCTGCTGGACGGAAGGCATCGACTGAACACGTAACAGACTTCCACGGTCGGGGTCCCGGTGGTGGGGGCCCGCAAGCTGGAAGGGTCCAAGGAAAGGGGGCCTCGATGAAGAACTTGCTCACGCTCGCTGTGGTGCTGGCCTTGTGCCTGCCCGGCCTCGCCCAGGCCGAGGACTTCAAGGTGGAGTTCAAGGCCAAGTTCCTCGATGAGACCGGCAAGCCGGTAAACGACCTGATCGCGGTGCTGGTCGAGCCCGGACACAAGATCAAGAAGTGGCGGGCCGAGTCGCCGATCCGACACGGGCATGCCAGCCTCGACCTGGTCTTCGACAAGTGGCAGGCGGTCGGGCTCAAGCTCAAGCTGAAGATCAAGACGCCGGCCGGAGCCAAGCTGCAGTGCAAGACCGCGAGCGGCAACGTGCCCGCGATCGAGTACCAGTTCCACTACCAGCCCCGCAGCACCAAGGAGGTCCAGTTCCTGAGCGGGGACGGATCGGTCAAGGCCATGGCCAGCTACGCCAAGCCGGTCCAGGTCGACTGGACCAGCGGCGGGCCGCCTCCCAGGGTGTCCGAGCCCGAGCCCCGTCATCCCCGGCCCAGGCCGGGGCTCAAGGTCGCCTCGCCGGTCATCCCGGGCCTGCAGGAGGTCAAGGTCCTGCTGCCGGCCTTCGACCCGCTGGTGGTGAGGAACGGCGTCATCGAGGGCATGTCCTTCAAGTTCCTCTTCAAGGACGCCAAGGGCAGCCTGATCAAGCACGAGAAGGACTTCGAGTACGACCTGCAGATCTGCGCGCTGGAGCCCAAGAAGATCAAGAACGAGGTCCAGAAGGTGCTCTGGGAGGTCGCCGGCGCGCGGGGCACGGGAGACAAGTTCAAGCGGACCGTCATGTTCTCCGAGTTCCAGATTCACCCCGACCCGGTCAAGGACCGTCAGATCGGCATGCTCAAGGCCACGGTCCGCAGCGGCGGCAAGGTCTACGAGTCCACCTTCAGCCTGGGCGTCTACATCTTCAGCGCCAAGGCCAAGGGCGGGCTCCATTCGCTCAACGAGGTCAAGGTCTCCGGCTTCCCGACCGACACCAACAAGGACAAGAAGAAAGACGCCTACAAGTTCAACATGACCTTCTGGAACCTGGGCGGCATCCTGTCCTTCAACGAGGTCCCCTACACGCTGTCGTACAAGCTCTTCGCCAAGAAGCCCGACGGCAGCAAGGGCAAGCTGCTCAAGCAGCAGGCCAACATCAAGTACGACACCTCGAACAGCCTCAAGACCGCCAACGTCATCCCCTGGCCGCGGCTGAAGGGCCCCAAGGCGCCCGAGTACGGCATCCTCGAGGCCGAGGTGAAGATCAAGGTGCGCGGCAAGGTCAAGACCTTCACCGCGACCGAGAACCGCGTGAAGCTCCGGGACTGAGAGACGCCTGGCCTGACCGGCAGGGTGTCGCCGACACCCTGCCGGCTTCACGGACCATTCCTCATTCGGATGCAGGGTGAGATTAATGGCGCCTCTCGATTTCCCGTAATGTAGCGGGTTCGCGCTGATTGCCTCGTCTGGATGCGCCTGTCGAGGCACTCCGCGCCTC
>JAFGRB010000438.1 GCA_016935365.1 Deltaproteobacteria bacterium | reverse complement strand
GCTTCGCTGTGCTCGATCTTGCCGAGGTGGATCTCCATTGACGGGCATTTCGCAGTATTACGGAAAATCGAGAGGAGCGAAAAAAGATCCTGCAACTCGTCAAGGGGGAAGTGGATTTTCCAAGGTGCCCAGAGTGTTATCCGCCCCTGGCGGGAAGGACCGGCCGAAGGCCGAGGGCGGGGGAGCGCATTGCGCGAATCGCTCCGAGCAATACCCGCTCTCGCGCGGATCAAGGGGTCGGCGAGGTCAGCGGATCAGCCGGTAGCCCGTGTGCGACATGGTCTTCGAGAGGTAGGCCCGCAGGCTCTCGCGGCCGGCCAGGCGGGGATCGGCGAGCGAGAGGATCACGTCGCGGTAGCGCTCCAGCAGGGAGGCGTCCTTCGCGAGCTCGGCGTCCCCCCAGGCGCGGCCGGCCTGGTCGAAGAGCTCGCGCTGGGCGTCGATCATCCCGGCCGCCTGCGCGCTGCGGCCGGCGGCGATCAGATCGGCCGCGGCCAGCAGTGCCTCGCCGGCGCGGAAGCCGAGCAGGTTCTTCTTGACCGCCCTGGAGATCGAGCCCACGACCTCGTCGGAGCTCGCGGTGTAGCGCACCGCCGCATCCCGCTCGTCGGCGCCGTTTCGCGCGAAGAGCAGGTCCTTGTACTTCAGCGTGACCGAGGCGAGCTTGCGCCGGCCGCCCGCGTGTCCGGGCGGCACCACGAGCTGCAGCATGACCACGTGGGAGTCGCTCGAGAAGAAGTACGGGATCAGCATCTTGATCCCCTCGTCCGGGGCCTCGTCCCGGTCCGGGCGGATGCCCAGCTCCTCGTAGAGCCGCTGGTCGATGTGGCGCTCCTCGCGCCGCACCTGGGCCGTCTCGGCGCCCGAGAGCGCCTTCGAGCCCAGCACCCGCTTGAGCACCACGCCGTCGGCCAGCACGATCCGCAGCCGCAGCGCGCGCGCCACCACCCGGTTGAGCGACTCGAACTCGGCCTCGAAGATGGGCTCGATCGACGAGGCGTCCTTGACGAAGTGGTAGTGGCCCTGCCCGCGCCGGGCCGCGCCCATCATCAGCTCGTCGTTGTAGTCCAGGCCCACGCCCACGGTGGTGGTCGAGATGCCGTGCTCGGCGGCCACCCTGGCCAGCTCGACGATCGCCCCGGTCGAGGTGTTGCCGGCGGTCGGCAGGCCGTCGGACAGCAGGATGACCGTGTTGACGAGCTCCGGCCGGCTGCTCCTGCCCACCTGGCGGTAGGCCGCGTCCAGGGCGCCGTGGATGTTGGTCGAGCCGCCGGGCTGCAGGCTGGAGACGAAGGCGGCGAGATCGGCTCCGCCCCGCTCCCGTTCGGCCGAGCAGCGCATCTTCACCTCGTCGTCGTAGGCGACCACGCAGGCGACGTCGTCCGGGCGCAGCGCGCGCAGGAACCGCTGGGCGGCCTGCCTGGCCGACGCCATCTTGCCCTCGTCCGACATCGAGCCCGAGCGGTCGATGACCAGGGCGATGTTGAGCGGCGGCCGGCGTCGCATCTCGCGCGCGGCGGCCTGGATGCCGATCTGCAAGAAGACCTCGCCGCCCGACGAGGCGAGCACCTGCGCGCGATCCAGCTCGGCCGACAGGGCCAGGGCGCGCTTGCCGGGCACGATGAAGCCCTGGCGGTACGAGCGGGTGAAGCTGCCCAGCTTGAGCTTCTTGCCGTCGACCAGCACGCCCTCGGCGATGAGCTTGTCCACTCGCTCCCGGCCGCCCGCGCCGGGCTGGTAGGTCGACTCGTACCAGGCGTTCGGGTTGGCCACCGGCCCGCTGTAGACCGGCTCGGACTTGACCGTGATCCTACCCGGCTCACCGTCCATCGGCGGAGGGGGCGGGGGAGCGCGATGGACCGGCGGGACGGGCATCGGCTGCACGGCCGCCGGGTCCGGGCTCCAGTCGCCGGGATCGGGCCGCCCGGCCTCCTCCGGCGCCGGCCGGTACCAGTCGCTGCTGCCTGGCCGGGCGCGTCTATTCGCCTTGTGCTCGGACTGGAAGCCGGTGCTGGACTTCGTCCCGAAGCTCTTCAGGTTCCGGTGGTGGTAGTAGTTGGAGCTCTCGGCCGCCTCCCTGCCGGCCAGCGCCTGCGGCGCTTGTGCGCCCTTGAAGCTCTTGCCCAGCAAGACCCAGGCGCCGACCAGCAGCAGCATGCAGGTGCCCATGCCCCAGGCGAAGGCCGGCCGGAGCCAGAAGGACCGCCGCGGCTTTGCCTTCTTGCGGGCCTCGGCCGCGGCGCGGATGCGCTGCTCGGCGCGTTGATCCCAGCCCTCTCCCGGCTCGACCGCCTGCCAGGCCTGCAGGCGCTCGCCGACCGAGCGGAGGTCCTCGAGCAGCGCCCGGCAGCCCTCGCAGCCCTCCAAGTGGGCCTCGATCTCGGCCTTGCGGGAAGCCTCCAGCTCTCCGTCGGCATAGGCCACCAGGTCCTCGCGCAGCTCTTCACACTTGCTCATCTCGCACCTCCGTCACATTCCGGGCGCCTCGGGCGCAGCCCCGGCTCTTTCCCGCCCGCCGAGCAGGGCGCGGCGGAGCGCCAGCTTGCCGCGGGCGATGCGCGACTTGACCGTGCCGGCCGGCAGGTCGAGCACGGTCGCGATCTCGGCATAGCTCAGGCCCTGGTACTCGCGCAGCAGGATCGGCTCGCGCTGCTCGTCGTCGAGCGCGAGCAGGGCCCGCTTCACCGCCCGGGCCGCCTGCTCGCCGTCCAGCACCTCGTCGGCCGGCTCGGCGCCCGAGACCGGCTCGCTCGCGAGCTGCACCCGGCGGCGGTAGCTCCGCCACTCCTTGGCCGAGAGGTTGGCCGCGATGCGGTAGATGTACGCCTTGAAGCTCCCGCTGGGCTCGTAGCGGTCCGCCCCGGTCATCAGGGCGGCGAAGACCTCCTGGACCAGGTCCTCGGCCCGGCTTGGGCTGCCGGTCCGGCGCGCCAAGTAGGCGTACAGCGGGCGGCGATAACGCCGGAACAACGCCACCATGGCCTCGGGCTCACGCTTGTCGCGGTATTCCATCATCAGCTCCTCGTCTCGGGCTTGCATGGCTTCCTCTCCTGTCGCATACCGAAAACCCGTTCCCGGTTCCCGGAAAACCCGTTCCAAGTTCCCGGTTCCCCGTTCCCGGTTTAAGGCTTGCCTTGAAGCGCGCCTGCGTCCGGCTGGGCCGGGGAGCGTCCCAGAGCGCGTACCTCCTCGTCTCTACGCCGAATTAAACCAGGAACCGGGAACCAGGAACCGGGAACTGGTCTTTGCTTTCTCCCGCCATTACTGATAAAAAGCAAGCGGTGCCCTATGTCAAGCGCACAAAGCGGCTCGACGAGAACGGCGAGCCGCTGCCGTCCTCGACCCCGCCGCGCAGCAGCCTGGCGGTCGAGATCCCGATCTACGCGCTCGTCTTCGCCACGCCCCTGGCGCTGGGCACGGTCCACCTCGCGAGCGTGGCCGGCATGCTGGCCATGGCGCTGCTCGCTTTCGCGGCGCTGCTCGTGCGCACGCGCCGGCGGGGCCTCAAGCTGCGCCTGTTCCCGCTGGGCGTGGCGTTGCTCGCCGCGGCCTGCCTGTGCGCCCTGCAGCTCCTCCCGCTGCCGCCGAGCGTGCCGGGCGCGCTCGGCAGCGGCGCGGCCGAGGTGCACGACACGGTGCTCGAGGGCACGCCGCTCGCCGGGGCCTGGCGCCCGATCAGCCTGGCGCCGCCGAGCACGGCGCTCGAGCTGCTCAAGTACATCGCCTACGCGCTGGCCTTCATCGTGGTGGTCAACTACTTCACCGATCGCCACCGCGCCCGGCGCCTGCTCAAGGCGGTGGCCTGGAGCGGGTTCTGCGTGGCGCTGGTGGGCTTCTTCTCCAAGCTCTTCATGGCCGAGTCGATCTACGGCCTCTACGAGCTGCCGCACCGGGAGAGCTTCTTCTTCGCCTCCTTCGTCAATCCCAACCACCTGGCGGGCTTTCTGGCGCTTTGCTCGCCGGTGGCGCTGGGCCTGGCGCTCAGCGCCCGCGAGCGGCAGGACCGGGCGCTGTTCGGCTTCATGGGGGTGATCGTCGGCGCGGCGGTCTTCATGAGCCTGAGCCGGGGCGGCATCGTGGCCTACAGTGCGGCGTTGTGCCTGCTCTTTCTCTTCGCGGCCACCCGCTCGAGCCGCCGGCTCCAGCGCCTGGCCCTGGTGCAGGCCCTGGCCGCGGCCGTGCTGCTCGTGGCGGGCTACCTGGCCTACGACACGATCCAGAAGGAGCTGCGCACGCTGGGCGACATCGACGCGCTGCGCGAGGAGACCAAGATCCAGTCCTGGAAGGCCTGCGGCGCGCTGATGGCCGATCACCCCGTGCTCGGCATCGGCCGGGGGGCCTACGCGGCGGTCTACCCGCGCTACAAGACCCTGCCCGCCCGGTCGACCTTCACCCACGCCGAGAACCAGGTCCTGCAGTACATGTGCGACTGGGGGCCGGTGCCGGGGGCTCTGTTCGCGGGCGTGCTGTTCGGCTGTCTGGTGCTGGGGCTGGTGCGCACGCGCACCTCGTACACCATGGCCGGCTGCACGGCGGGCGTGTTCGCGGTGCTGAGTCACAACCTGGTCGACTTCAACATGGAGACGGGCGGGGTGATGATGCCGCTGGTGGTGGTCTTCGGCGTGCTGGCCGCGAGCCCGTTCTCGCACGCCGGCAGCCCGAGCCCGATCGAGGGCCGGCTGCGCCTGCGGCGATGGCTCGCCTGGGGGATCGGGGCCGCCGGGCTGGGGCTCGGCGCCTGGGCCGTGCCGGTCGCGGCCGGGGGCGAGCTCGGCGCGCGCACCGACGCCCTGCTCGCCCTGCAGGAGGGCGGGCCGGCCGAGCCCTGCGACCCGAGCCCGCTCGGCCAGGCGGCCTGCGCGCTGATGGACGACTACCCGGCCGACTACCTGGCACCGCTCGTGCTGGGCAAGGCCGCCCTGGGCGCCGCGCCGCCGCGGATCGACCGCGCCGGGCACTGGCTGGCACGCGCCATCCTGCTCAACCCGACCGATCCGAGCGCCCACCGCCTGACCGGCCGGGCGCTGTTCTGGGCCGGCAAGCTGGACCAGGCCCTGGTGGAGTACCGCCTGGCCGCCCGCTACGATCCGGGCCTGCTGACCACGACCGTCACCGAGGTGCTGCGGCTGACCGGCAAGCCCGACGCGGCCATCCGGGCCACGCCCGACGAGGGCAAGGCGCTGCTCCGCACCGCGGCGATTTTGCGCACGCTCGGCCGCGAGCAGGCCGCGGCCCGGGCGGCCCGCAAGGCGCTGGAGCGCGACTCGACCCTGCTCGGGGCCATGGACATGCTCGGCGAGCTGGCGCTCGCGAACGGGCACCTCAGCGAGGCCGCGGTCATCGCCCAGCAGGCCATCGACGTCGACGCCCAGCACGACCCCGCCTGGGTGCTCAAGGGCCGGGTGCTCGAGCGCCAGGGGCAGCCCGAGCATGCCGAGCAGGCCTGGCGCGAGGGCCTGCTCCAGGTGCCCGACTCCACGCTCATCGCTTACACCCTGGTCGACTTCTACCTGCGCCGCGATCGGCCCAAGGACGCCGAGCGCACCGCGGCCCGCATGCAGACCTTCGTGGCCTCCGACGACCGCAGCCAGGCGAGGCTGCTGCTGCTCGTCGGACGCATCAAGGAGGCCCGCGAGCAGTACTTCGAGGCCCGCCAGGCCTACCGGCAGGCCGTCGAGCTCATGCCCGAGGTGCTGCCCTACGTCTACCGGCTGGCGCGGCTGGAGGAGAAGATCGGCAACTGGGACGAGGCCGAGCGGCTGTATACCAAGCTCGCCGATGCGCACTTCCGGGACAAGGAGATGCATGAGCGCATCGGGATCGTGCGCAAGGCGCGCGAGCTGGAGCACGACCGCTCCATGTGGGAGACCTGGGTGGAGGACAAGAAGGAAAAGCCCTGAGCACACGGCCCCCCAGCCATGCCGATCCGGGACGCCAGAGCGTCGTGCAGATCAAGGAGCCGTGCCGAAGTCGAGCGGAGGCGTGGTTCTTCACGTCGAGCATCGACCTCGGTGCTGCGACGCCGAGCTGCGCGATGAGGTGGCGGATCCGGAGAGCCTTGAACGGCTGCGCCGTTCCATGCCAGAATCGATGAGGTCTACAGGAACTCGACACAGGAGGGCGCCATGCGCTTTTCCGTCTTTTCGGTCTTTTCGATCCTCGCTCTCATCGCGCCAGGGTGCAGCTCGCCGCTCGGCGAGGAAGACATGAAGTGCTCCGGCAACGCGGACTGCGAGTCGGGCTATGTGTGCGACCCGGAAGGCGACTGCGTGGCCGAGGGCGATCCGCTCGAGATCGTCACCGAGACTCTGCCCGTCGGGATAAGCGGCGAAAGCTACGCGGAGCAGATCAGCGCCAGGGGCGGCCTGCCGCCGTACCGCTGGTCGATCCTGAGCACCGACGCGGAGAATCTGTCGATCGACGACGAGGGCCTGCTCTCGAGCACGGCTCTAGGGAATCCGGGCGACTACGAGGTCACGATCCAGGTTCTAGACTCATCCGATCACGGCCGAGGCAAGAGCGAGAGCAAGAGGTTCACGCTCGAGGTCGCAGGCTGCACCGATGACCGAGACTGCCACGTCGACATCGACGGGACCTGCTACGAGGGCGTAGAGAGATGCGAGGACGGCGTGCGCCAGCCCTGCGCGTCCACGGGCGTCCTTTCCCAGGACATCGATCATTGCGGCGCGTCCTGCGGCCCCTGCCCGCAGGGAAGCGTGGAGCAGCCCGATCTCCGCCGCGCGGACGCCTGCGTGGACGGGCGATGCAGGTGCGGCGACGAGCCCGAGTGCGATGAGGGCCTGACCTGCTGCATTGGCCAGATCACGACCTGCGCCGACCTGACCTCGCCCGAGCACTGCAACGGCTGTTTTCACGACTGCAACGACGAAGTCGACAACGTGCAGAACGCGCTTTGCATCGACGGGTCTTGCGGCTACGACGCGTGCAACCAGGGCTGGCATGACTGCGATGATCCTACCGACGGATGCGAGACCCCCCAGGGCGTGGAAAACTGCTCCGACTGCGACGACAACTGCAATAACTACCTCCACGTCGAGTCCGCCGAGTGCATTGCAGGCGCATGCACCAACTTCACCTGCGAGCAGGGCTGGGCGCAGTGCGGAGGCGACAACGGATGCCAGACGGACATCACCCAGACCGCCAACTGCGGCAGCTGCGGCAACGACTGCGCCGCGCTGGAGACGAACAAGCTCTGTATGCAGCAGGGCGGCAACTACTACTGCGGCTGCGATCCGGAACTGAACACTGACAATCCCAACCCCGACGCCAACGACGATTGCCACGAGGAAGACATCTGCTGCGACACCGGCAGCCTTAAGTTGTGCGTGCCGCACGCAGAGGACCACTGCGCGAGCTGTGAAGACGCCTGCGCCATCTCCCACGGCGGGCCGTGGTGCATGAAGGACAGCGTGGACCCCGTCTGGGCTTGTACCTGCAACGACGGGAGCGATGACGTAGACGAGGCTTGCAGGGCGTATCCGTTTTCGAGGGATGATTGTTTTGAGAGTGTGTGTTACTGCGGCAGTGCTGTTGCCTGTGAGCCGCCAGACGCGTGCTGCCAGTTCGGAGCAGGAGATGACCGATGCGTCGACCTCGCCCCGGACATCTCCGAGAACCGCGTGGATCACTGCGGCATTTGCGGTGTGAGCTGCCGGGATGGAGGGCTCTGCGACGCGGGGGCATGCGAGTGCCCGGCAAATCGCTGTCCTGATCACTCTGGAGCAAAATCTTGCGTGGCTGGAGCCTGTGTGTGCGCATTCTATAACCTACAGCCCTGCCCAGTGGGCCAGTACTGCGTGGACAACAAGGGCTGCTGCCCGAGAGAGAACTCGCACGCAGATGATTGCAGCAGCAACTGCTTGAATCGAGAGGGAGGTCGCCAGTGGTGCGACTCCACCCAGTGCTGCACGGACTGCAACGACGAGACCACCTGCGACTGCGCGGACTACGGCTATCACCTTGAAGACGGCTCCCCCGTGAACGGCTACATGCCCTGCCCGGCCGACAAGTTCTGCTGTGAGGACGAGGGCTGCTGCGATCGCCCCTGCCACATCCCCGACAAGGCCTG
>JAFGRB010000437.1 GCA_016935365.1 Deltaproteobacteria bacterium | reverse complement strand
CCGAAGGCCGAGGGAGGGGGGCGCGTAGCTCGGTCAATCATCGTGACTGCGTGCCATTTCCCGGCCAAATCATGGGGTATTTTCTTTCGTGACTTGCGCAAACCCGCACTGCAAGCGCACTTGCGAACAACGCGGATTGCTCAACTCCAGCGCACTAAGCGCAGCTCGCAGTCGAGCGCACGCCCTTTCATCCCCGGAATCCTGGTATACTCGACCATCGCGACGCGATCCGTGCTCAGTCTGGAGGTGCAGATGACACAGCACGAGAAGCCCGAGGATCGAGCTCTCGCGATGTGCTTCGAGCGGGCCGTCGGCAGCAAGCAGTGGCCGAATCGCCGCGTGCGGGTCTGTCCTGCCGGGCTCCACTTCGTCGAGATCCTTCGGGAGCTCTACCAGGTGCTCGCGCCGGCGGGCAAGCCGCTGCCCGCCGAGCCGGTCCGCTTCTCGGCCTGCGATCTGGGCCCGTACTCGCTCTCCGCAGCCTACCTCACCGCGGAGGGCGACGGCGTGCTGGTCCTGAGCCAGCCTCGGGGCTTCATGCCCGGCATGGGCGAGACGTTGACGCACATCTTGCTGGTGGGCAGTCGGATGTGCATGGAGGTGGAGGACTACTGGGAAGACAACATCAAAGATCCGGAGACAACCGAGTTCCATGTCCGCGCCGACTCCGCGCAGGCGCTGGAGCGCGCCACGGGCGCTCTGGGCGATGCGCTTGCCGCCCGCGGCCCGACCTCATCTTGAAAAGGCCGTGCCGCGGGCTCGAGGTGGAAGATGAGAACGCGAACGATATGTCTACTGGCAAGCTGCCTCGCGGCTCTCGCGCTGGGCTGCAACGGCTCTTCCGGCACGAGCGACGCGGGCAACGGCACCGACGCTGACGGCGGAGGAGACAACGGCAACGGGTACGTCCAGCTCGAGCACGCCGCCTTCATCGATGGCGCGCACGAGGACCTGGCCGCCAAGCTGGCCCAGGTGCTGGGCGTCGGGCCGGCGACCTTCGACCAGCGCATCGACCCCGGCGCTCTGGCCGTGGGCTCCATCGCCGGCGTCGAGGAGGGCTTCGACTACCGGGCCGCAAACGACGCCCACGTCACCGTGTGGGTGGACGCGGAGGGGCGGCCCCACACGCTGAGCTACCTCCTCCGCCGCATGGGCGCCTCCGAGGATCACGCCTATGGCCTGGAAGCCGCCACCGCCGATGTCAGGTCCATCCTGGAGCAGATGGAGGTGCCCCTGGACGGCTCGGAGGACTTCACCGCCGAGGAGTACGCTGCCGGGCCCTCCAGCAAGTGGTTCCACTTCGAGGTCCGGCAGAAGTACGCGGGCGAGATCCTGGCGCAGCCGTCCATCCAGTCCGAGCTCGAGGGGAGCAGCGGCGAGGTCAACTTCCTCAGGCTCCCCAGGTGGTACGCCAACCTGGACGAGATCGACCGAGTCCTGTCCGACGGAGAGCTCGAGCAGCGCGCCCGGGACTACTACGAGGCGAGCGACAAGGTCATCTCCATCCCCGACAGCCTGACCCTGCTGGAGTACCATATCCTCGGCGACGCGCTGTGCCGCAGGGTCGGAAGCGCGACGATCGACCAGTACGGCTCTACCATGGACCTGCTCATCGACGTCCAGAGCGGCGAGATCGTGGCCGAGGAGGAGCACCTGGTGGGCTGATCACGGGTCGCACAGCACCGCGCCCGCCAGTCCGCTGTGCTGGTAGGACTCGATCTCCACCTCGCCCGTCACCTCGAGGCTCGCGTCCAGATACTGGATGTGGCGCGCGACGCAGACCTCGCCCCAGGTGCCGATCCCCTCGTGCAGCAGCAGGCCGTGGACGTCGTCCAGGGGCTCGTCGAAGACGATCAGGAACTTCTGCCCCCAGTTGTGGTGCACGGCCGTGTAGTTGAGGCGGAAGTGATCGGCCTGCTCCCGGACATCCGCTCCGCGCTCGAAGCGGGCCGCGGTCAGGGCCGAGGGGCAGACCTTGCAGAACGCGATCCCCTCGGTGAGCGAGCGCTGGGTCATCTCGAGCCGCTCGCCGCCCAGCGCGACGATCTCGTGCTCGAAGGTCTCATAGCCCGCGTAGCTGCAGGAGGTATAGCCCCGCACCGGGGAGTCCAGCTCCTCGCCGTAGTGGACCAGGAGCTTGAACGGCACCGGCTCCCACTTCTCCCAGAGCGACAGCGTGGCCTCGTCGAGCAGCAGCTCCTGGCCCGCGGCGTCGAGCTCGGCCGTCCAGACGATCCGCACGCTGTCCGCGCCCAGATCGAACAGCTGGGAAGCCTCGAATCGGTAGACGCCCTCGGACGGCGATCCGATCAGGGTCCGGACGACCTGGGCCGGGCCGACCGGCTGCGCTGCGAGCTTGTCGGGTCCAAGCTCCACGAGCTCTGCGAGGTCCGTGCCCAGCTCGAAGCTCTCTCGATCAGCCGGCAGATCGATCTCGCCCTCGCGCAGCCGGATGCGGCCGTTGAGCTGGTACTCGAGCTGCATGTCGTGATCGTACTCGTAGGGCAAGGTCTCCTCGGCGTCGAACATGGAGCACAGCACGGCACCCGCCGGCACGCGCAGTGAGAAACGCCCCGGCTGGGCGCCGTCGCCGCCGCCGTCACCGGCACCGCCGTCGCCGTCCTCAGTTCCGGCGTCCGGGCTGCCGGACGAGCCCGAGCAAGCGATGCTCAACAAGAGTAGCCCGATGATGCCGAGCAAGTTTCGCGCCATTGCCGTTCTCCTCTACGAAATCAACGCAGCCGCACCCAGTGCTCCGGATCCACCGCCTTGCCGCCCTGGCGGACCTCGAAGTAGAGGTAGGGCCCCTTGAGCGAGCCCGTCTCGCCCACCGCGCCCAGGACATCGCCCTGGCGGACCGCGGCGCCCTTGCGCGCCAGGATGCGGTCCAGGTGGCCGTAGAGCGTGTAGTAGCCGCCGCCGTGCTGGAGGATGATCAGCAGGCCGTAGCCCTGGAAGGCGTCCGCGTAGACCACGCTGCCGGGGTAGACCGCCCGGACCTCCCGCCCCTTGGGCGCCCGGATGTCCACGCCCTTGTGGAGCGTGACCGTGCCGAAGCGGGCGTCGACCTGACGCCCGAAGCCGACCTCCACCCGGCCCGCCACGGGCGCTGGCAGGCGCCCCTTCCAGGATGCGATCCCCTTGCCGGAAGTGGCCTTGCCGCCGATGGCGGCCATCAGCCTGCCCAGGCGCTGGCGAGAGCGTTTGAGCTCCCGCATCGCGCGCAGGTGCAGAGCCTTCTTGCGGCTCAGCAGCCGAAGCGCCTCGAGCTGCTCCTGGCGCGCGGCCTCGGCGCGTTTCTGCCGCTGCTCGACCTGGCGGGCGACCTGCTGCAGCTTCTTCTTCTGCTCTCCGATCTGGCGCTCGCCGAGCACGAGCTGCTCCCGACAGCGCCGGGTATCCTCGATCAAGCCGCGGTCGCCCCGCGCCAGGTGCCTGAGCATGGAGGCCCGCTGGATCCCATCGGCGATGCTCTCGGAGCTGAACAGCACCCGGGCCCACCCGAGCTCGCCCATCTTGTACAGACGCCGGAGCCGCCCCCGCAGGCGGAGCCCGAGGGCCCTCTCGTCCCGAGCCGCCCGCGCCCGCCGAGAGCGCAGCTCCGCCAGATCGGACTCCAGCCGAGCCATGCGCGCCCTTGCGGACTCGAGCTCGCGCTCGGCGTCTGCGGCTTCTTGGTCGATCTCGCCCAGCGTGGCCAGCAGGGAGCTCGACTCCCGCTGCAGGCGCTTCAGGACCCGCCGCTCGCGATCCAGGTTCCGGCCCAGGCCCTGAAGATCCTGCTGGATGGGGTGGGCGTCCTGGCCGGCAGCCGCCGCTGTCCACAGACACGAGAGCACAAGCAGAAACGCGCGGCCCATGGCTCAGCCCTTCAGATGCCTTCCGAGGCTGGTGGCCGTGCCGAGCAGGCCCACCGCCGCGCCCCCGAGCACCATGCCCGCGCCGACCAGGGGGGGCAGGAACTCGATCGACATGTCATGCAGACCGGGCCCCATGGGGATGATGCGATCCGAGGCGACCAGGAAGAACAGCATCCAGGTCAGCCCCAGGCCTGCAGCCGCTCCGAGCGTGGCTAGCGAGAGCCCCTCGAGGTAGAACGGCGCCCTGACGAAACGATCGGTGGCGCCCATCAGCTTGAGTATCTCGATCTCATCCTGGCGCGCATAGACGGACAGGCGGATCGTGTTCGAGACCACCACCAGGGTGGCGAACGCGATCAGGGCACCGATGAAGATGCCGATCAGCCGGGCGGCGCCCATGAAATCATGGTAGCGGTCCAGCCATCCCTGCCCGTACTGGACCTCCTCCACGCCTGCCAGGGAGATCAGCTCCTGGGCCAGCTCCCGCACGTTCTGCGGCGAGCGGCCTTGCGGGCTCAGCTCGATCTCGAACGAGGCCGGCAGCGGGTTGTCCCCCAGCCCCTCCAGCACGGTCGCCTCTGCGCCCAGGCGCTCGCGGAATCGCTCCAGCGCCTGCCCCCGGCTCACATGGGTCACCCTGCCGACCCAGGGTGACCCGCTCAGGCGGGTCCGGATCCCCCCGAGGGCGTCCTCGGCCGCATCGTCCTCGAGAAAGACCACGACTTGGAGCCCGGTCTCCAGCCTGGCGGCCAGCCGAGCCAGGTTGTGCCCGGCGATGGCCAGCACGCCCAGCACGAGAAAGACCACCGCCACGGTCAGCACGGTCACCCCGGCCACGAACGGATTTCGCCGGATGTGCGCCAGCGCCCGGCCGCAAAAGTACAGCATCCGCGTCACGCAATGCCCCCCGAAGCGACGCGGCCCCGTTCCAGCCGGATGGCCCGCCGCTGGGTCCGATCGACCCAGCCCTGATCGTGGGTGGCCACCAAGACCGTGGTCCCCCGCGCGTTGATGTCCGCCAGCAGGCTGTCGATATCCTGGCTCAGATCCGCGTCCAGATTGCCCGTCGGTTCGTCGGCCAGCAGGATGGGCGGATCGTTGATCAGCGCCCGGGCGATCGCCACGCGTTGTTGCTCGCCGCCCGACAGCCTCGGCGGGTAGGCGCGCACCTTGTGCTCGAGCCCCACCAGGCGGAGCACCTCCAGCGTCCTGGACCGGATCTCCCGGCGGGGTCTGCCCAGAACCTCGAGCCCGATCGCCACGTTCTCGCCCACGGTCCGGGAGGGCAGCAGCTTGAAGTCCTGGAACACGACCCCCATGCGGCGTCGCAGGGACGGGATCTCCGAGTGCCGGATGCGGGAGACGTTGCGGCCGAAGATCAGGACCTGGCCTGCGTCGCAGTGCTCGGCCAGCATGATCAACCTCAGCAGGCTCGTCTTGCCCGCCCCCGAGGCCCCGGTGATGAAGACGAACTCGGCCTTCCCTATCCGCATGGTCACGTCCACCAGCGCCGGGCTGTCCGGGCCGTAGTCCATGTGGACGTGGTAGAGCTGAATCATGACGCAGGCCGGGCTAGCCCTCTTCCCCGTCGCCCGCGAGGTAGCCCAGGATGACCTCGTCCAGGCTCTTCTCCGTGATCAGGTCCTCGCCGAATATGGTCGGGCCCGAGATGTCCTTGAGCTTCGGCTTTTCCTTCAGTCGCCGGGCGGCCAGGACCTCGGGCGGAATCGCGGCTCGGGCCGCCTGCTCCCCGGCCGTCTTCGGCCGCAGGGTCACCCGGCGCGCCGGAGCTCCGACGGGCATGGGCACGGTCTCCGGTTCGGGAGGCCTGTGGATCTGGGTGCCGGTGATCGGCCTGCGTCCCTCCGTGAACTCCCCGCTCGTGTCGGGCGGCCGGCTCGCGGGCGGAGGCCTGGGGACCGGCGGCGCGACCGGTTGCTCCGGCCGGGTCTGGGAGGCCTGCTGCGCCTGCCAGGCCGCCTGGACCGCGGGCATGACGATGGTCGGGCGCTGGTCCAGCGGGATCCGCTCCGCGGGCGCGGGGAAGCGCGCCGCGGGCATGGCCGGCTCGGTCCGCACCTGCTCCGCTGGCTGTACGGGACGGGCTTGCGGCTGTGCGGGACGGGCTTGCGGCTGTGTGGGACGGGCTTGCGGCTGTGTGGGACGGGCTTGCGGCTGTGTGGGACGGGCTTGCGGCTGTGCAGGCTGGGCCGGCTCGGCAGCCGGGGGCTGGGGTATGGGCGGCTCGGCAGGCAGCTGGCTTGGCACGGCCATCCGGTCCTCGATCACATCGTCGTAGACCCCGTTGACCAGGTTGCGCAGCATGGCCTTGTGCTGCTCCTGCATGAGCTCGCGCACGATGCCTTCCAGGTTGTCGGCCTTGACGATGTCTGCGTAGCTGGTCTTCTTGGTGGCCAGGATGTTGCCGCCCACGAAGAGATGGGTGATGATGTGCGGGTTGGCCACCCCGCTGTCCTCGGTCTGTACGTGGTAGATCAGCCCGTTGTGCTTGATGTTGTGGTTGTACCCGGTCACCATCTGCTGCTTGGTCTTGTCCACGGCAGCCCTTCTCTGTCCGGTCAGGAAATAAAATGATATCAAAGCCACAGCGATGTGGCAAGCAGCCTATGTCATCCGCTCGCCGCTCAGCCCGGGCCCAGATCGATCTGCTCGACATCGCCGAGCACGCGTCCGAGGAAGCGCTCGCCGACCTCGCAAAACCGGCCAGGCACGTCGGTCACGAAGACGGCGTGCTCGGCGCCCGCTCCCGCGGGCGCGGCCAGGTCCCTTCCAGCGAGCTCCGCGGCCACGGCGTCGGCCACGGCCGAGGCCGAGTCGACGAGTACCACGCCGGTCCCCAGGACCGTGCGGATGGCGGGGATGAGCAAGGGGTAGTGCGTGCAGCCCAGTATGAGGACGTCGATGCCCGGGGCCCAGTCCTCGAGGTAGATGCGGGCCACCTCGGCGGCGATCGGGCTATCCCCCCAGCCCTCCTCGGCCAGCGGCACGAACAGCGGGCATGGCCGCTGGCGCACCTCGAGGCCGGACCGGGCCGCCTCGAGCGCGCGCAGGTAGGCGCCCGAGCGCACCGTGCCCTCGGTGCCGATCACGCCCACCCGGCCGGTGCGGCTCGCATCGGCGGCCCTCCGGGCCCCGGGCTCGATCACGCCCACCACGGGCAGGCCGCACTCGCGCTGCAGCGCGGGAAGGGCCACGGCCGAGGCGGTGTTGCAGGCCACCACCAGCAGCTTGATGTTCCGGGCGGCCAGGAAGCGGGCGTTGTTGAGCGCATATCGGGTGACCACCTCAGCCGACTTCGTGCCGTACGGCACCCGGGCCGTGTCGCCCAGGTAGACCGTGGACTCGGCCGCAAGCCTCCGCTGCAGGGCGGCCAGCACCGTCAGGCCGCCGATGCCCGAGTCGAACACGCCCAGAGGCCTCGCATCTCCCGCGCTCACGAGCCGGCACCATGCCCCAGAGCCCGCGGGCATGTCAAGCGCGGTCAGCCCAGATAAAAACGGCGCCGCTCGCGCGGCGCCGTCTTATCACGATCTCGAGTGCGCTACTCGCACTGGCCGCTGGTCGTGTTGCAGACCTCGGGCGACGTGCAGGTGCCGCACGAGCCCCCGCAGCCGTCGTCCCCGCACTCCTTGCCCGCGCAGTCCGGGATG
Source organism: Deltaproteobacteria bacterium (assembly GCA_016935365.1). GTDB lineage: Bacteria > Myxococcota > B64-G9 > B64-G9 > B64-G9 > JAFGRB01. The sequence continues at coordinate 11,633 of JAFGRB010000437.1, read as the reverse complement.
CAGCCCTCGACCGTCCCGTCGGCGGAGAAGAGGAACGAATCCGCAGCGCTCGTCGGGCACTCCTTGAAATCGACCTTCATGGTCACGGTCACATCCGCGGACGGTTCCTGGGTGTCCAGGTCGGCGCCCTCCACCGCAACCCGTCCGATGAAGCCGCCCGTAAAGCCCTCGACGATCGGGACCATGTAGCAGATCTCGTCCAGGGCCGGGCACTCGGGCTCGTGGATCGAGTCGCAGCAGAGCTCCTTGGTCACCTTGTCCTTGACCTTCTGCATGGAGAGCGTCGTCCCGAGCAGGTCCCGCATCGTGTGGGGCAGCTGCGGGCTGGAGTTGGTGTTGTCGATCCGGCCCAGGTCGCCCGTCAGCGTGGCGGAGATCCGGGTGCCGTCCGCGTGGATCGGGTTCAGGTTCCTATCGCTGAACTGATAGTCGATCAAGACTGTCTGCTCCTTCGGAACATAGAAGTTGTTCCCGATCGAGTATCTGCTCGGTCTCGCGCTCCAGACCATCCAGGTCTGGGTCCAGATCACGGTGTCGGTGTCCCACACCCCGTTGGGCGCCGTCCAGAACGTGTCGCCGTCCACGTCGAAGAAGAACTCGCCCGGATCGCGCGTGCCGTTGTCGTTCTTGTCGATGAAGGGCTCGCCCAGGTCCACGAAGGGCTCGCCCGGGTCGTAGTCGCCGTTGCCGTTCTCGTCGGTGAACTCCTCTTCGCCCGTGGTCGAGGCCACGATCGAGATCAGGCCGTCGCGCGGGTTGCGCGTGACCGCGCCGTCGAGCCAGCTCGGCTCCCCCGCGAGCGGCTGCACGTCCACCGGAAAGGGGTTGCCGGTCGTGGCGATCGTCGTGGCCTGGCCGAGCGTGGTCGCGGACTCCGAGGTGACCGCGCTGCCGGTGATCGCCCCGGCCTCGATGTAGAAGTTGACGCTGGTGGCCAGGCCGATCTTGTTGGAGTAGCGGTCGGCCAGGCTGACGGTGCAGTTCGTGTTGACCAGGGCGCAGCTGAAGCCCGGACGGTTGCTCTTGCCCAGCTCGACCACGAAGGTCAGGTACTTGGCGTTCGGCTTGGCGCCTACGATCGAGAAGGCCGGCGAGGTCGCCTCGGCCGTCTTGACCGGCGGGTTGGTCGGAACGACGGGATCCGGGATGTAGGCCCGGGCGGTGATCGTCACGTTGGTGGCGATGTAGCCCGCGTGCAGGGTCGTCCAGACCTTGCCGTTCTCGTCGGTGACCGCCTCGAGCGGGTCCAGGGTCGGCTCGCCGGGGGCGGTGGACAGGGTGAAGCTGACCGGGCAGCCGGCGGGCACCGTGTGGCCCTCCGTGTCCAGGACCTCGAAGATCACCCGGCTGGTCTCGTTTCGGCCCGAGCCCCGCGCGCCGAGACGGGTGTAGTCGGCCTGGTCGTACTGGATGGCGTTGAGCTCGTGGAGCAGGATCTCGTGGACGTCGTCGACCTGGACAGCCTGGACCGTGGCCGTGGCCGTGATGGTGGCCGTCCCTCCATGCAGCCCGGCCACGAAGGTGGCCGTGGCCTCGCCGTTGTCGTCGGTCACCGTGGTGTAGGTCTCCGCGCTGCTCTCGGCGAAGGTGCCCAGGCCCTGGCCCGAAGGCGTGATCGCGAACTCCACCTGCGTCCCGGCGCCCACGGGCGAGTTGTCGTTCAGCAGCGCCAGGGCCGTCATCGGGGCCGAGCTCACTCCGTCGGCCAGCAGGTCTTCCACCTGGCAGAGCAGGTTCATGTTGTCGAGGGACTTGAGCGCGATGCTCACCTGATCGCTCTCGGTGGTCGAGCCCACCTCGGCCTCGGCTGTGATCCTCACCGTCGGCTTGCCCTCGGTGCCGGCGGTGAAGACGGCGTAGGCCATCCCGGCCGCGTCGGTCGTGGTCGCGAAGGTCGGCTGGCCGTTCTCGAAGTGGCCGTAGCCGGGCGAGTCGTGCGAGAAGGTGACGGCCATTCCCTGCCAGGCGGGAGCGCCGTCGTCCAGCAGCACGACCGCGGTCAGGTTCACCTGGCTCGCGCCGTCGGCCAAGATCTCGTAAGCCGACGGGGTCAGCGTCACGCTGTCGAGGCCGTGGACCGAGATCTCGAAGCGGCTGGACGTGACGTGCTTGGTGTCGATGCTCGCCTCGGCCTCGATGCTGGCCATGCCGCTCACCACGGGTGAGACGAAGTCGGCGTAAGCCCGGCCGTTCGCGTCGGTGGACGTGACCAGCGTGCGCCCGTTGCCGGGCGCTCCGTCGAACTCGCCCAGGTCGGTCGTGAACTCCACCTGGATGCCGTCCCAGGCGGCAGTGCCGTCGCTCAGGTAGACCGTGGCGGTCAGACCCACCATGCTCGTGCCGTCGCCCAGGACATCCTGGGCAGCGCCGGCGACGTCCACGCGGTGGATGCCCTGGACGATCACGTCGGCCTGCCCCATGGCCTCGTCGCTGCCGAACGTCACCGAAGCCTGGACGGTGGCCGTGCCGCCCTCCAGCCCGCCGGTGAGCACGGCCGTGGCCTGGCCCTGGTCGTCGGTGGTCGTCGTGTAGCTGGTCGTCGAGCCGAACTTGCCCAGGTTGGTCGAGAAGTCCACATCCAGATCCGCCGGCGCCGGAGAGCCGTCGCTCTGGCGCACCACAGCCGTCATGGTCACCGTGCTCACGCCGTCGCCGCGCACCGTGTCGACCGAGGGGGTCAGCGTAACCGTGGGCCGGGCCGCGATGAAGGTCACGTCGACGCTATCGCTCAGCCGCGTGCCAGCCTCGTCGTTGCATATGGCGTCCACCTCGACCGCCACCACGGTGTCGTTGTCGACCAGCTCGCTGGTCAGCACCGCCTCGGCCATGCCGCCCTCGGTCTGGAGCGTCGTGGTGGCCGAACCGTCGAAGGTCCCGTAAGGGGTTTCGAACACCACGTCGGTGCCGTCCGGGATGGGGGTGCCGTCGTCGCCCGTGATCGTGGCCCGGATGGTCGAGGTGGTCTGCCCGTTGGCGATGACCGCGGGCGGGCTCGCCTGCAGGCTCAGCCGGCAGAAGCCCGTGGGCAGGGGCTCCTCGAAGGTCAGCGTCTCCGTGTTGGACGTCAGGGTCAGCGCGGCGACCGAGGCCTGGACCGACACCGTGCCCACCACGTCGCTGTGCACGAAGGCCTCGGCGCCGTGGGCGCCGAAGATCACGTCCATCGTGGTCTCGTCGTTCTCGAACAGGCCCACACCTTCGACCGACGCGTCCAGCAGGCTGAACGACACCTGGGTTCCGGCAGGCAGCGGGTTGCACTTCTCGTCCTGGCCGCTGGCCTTGACCTTGATCGTGGACAGCCCGTCCGCATAGATCGTGTCGGGCTGAATGCTGAGGTAGAGCGCTGCGCCCTCCCCCGCCTCGCAGTTGGAGGCTCCACTCCCGCAGCCAGCGCACAGCAAAGCTGCGACGGAAAGGACGGACCATGTCACAAACAGGATTCTTCTCATCGCTTCACTCCTCGCGGTCGACCCGCTATGAACGCATCGGATTTTCGAGTCTCTTACGAAACTGCCCGATCTGTCAAGTGAACCCGAGCCCGTCCGAGATGGACGCGCCTTGACCGCCACCGCTTTCCCGTTGCCCCCCGGCCAAGAGCTATGCTAACCAGGATGGCCTGGAGGTGTCATGCCGGACGCATTGACCATGGCCCTGATCGCCCAGGCGGGCAGCGAGAGCTTCATGATCCGCCTGGTCAAGTGGATCAACCCCATCATGGAGCCGGTGGTCATCGCCGTGCTCGTCCTGCTGCTGGTCATGTCGGCCGCCTGCTGGGGCATCATCTACTACAAGTGGCGCCGGCTCAAGCGGGCCCAGATCGAGTCGATCGAGTTCCTGGAGGTCTTCTGGAGCTCCAAGCGTCTCGACGCCATCTACCAGGCCTCGGAGAAGCTGACCAAGAGCCCCATCAGCCAGGTCTTCCAGGCCGGATACGTGGAGCTGTCCAAGCTCAAGAAGACCGAGAGCGCGGGCGACGCCATGCGCGACGCCATGGGCGGGATCGAGAACGTCCAGCGCTCGCTGCGCCGCGCCAGCCTCTCCGAGCTGACCACGATGGAGAGCCTGGTGCCTTTCCTGGCCACGACCGGCTCGGCCGCGCCGTTCATCGGTCTGTTCGGCACCGTGGTCGGCATCATGAAGGCCTTTGTCGAGATCCGACCGGGCACGGCCACCCTCGAGGCGGTCGGCCCGGGCATCTCGCACGCCCTGATCGCGACCGCGGTCGGTCTCTTCGCGGCCATTCCCGCCGTGATGGCCTACAACTACTTCGTCCGTCGCATCAAGGTGCTCTACAGCGAGATGGACAACTTCTCCTCGGACTTCCTCAACATCGTCAAGCGCCACTTCCTGAAGTGACCGGAGGCGGGCATGAGCATGACGGCACAGGACAGCTCCGATCCCACCATGAGCGAGATCAACGTCACGCCGCTCGTCGACGTGATGCTGGTGCTGCTCATCATCTTCATGGTGACCGCCCCGCTGATGCAGCAGGGCGTGGAAGTGGATCTCCCGAAGACCCAGGCGGCTCCGCTCGATGAGGTGAACGACAAGACCCTCGTGCTGAGCCTGACCAAGGACAAGAAGGTCTTCATCGGCAAGGTCGAGGTGCCCTATGCTGAGCTGGAAGACAAGCTCCGCTTCAACGAACGGATCAAGCAGAAGAAGGAGATCTACATGGAGGCCGATCGGACCCTGCCATACGGCTTCGTGGTCGACGTCATGGCCATCATGAAGCGGGCCGGCGTGGAGCAGCTCGGCATGCTGACCGAATCCCCGCCGCTGGAGGAGAAGGAGGAGAAATAGCGGCCCGGCCCGACCTGTTGTAGACTGGCAGGGTGTCGTCGCGGGCCGGGAATCAGATCCGAGCCCGGTGTCGGCCGTCGAAACGGAAAGATGGACGTTCGCGACCAGTACGCTTACCTCAAGCCCCAACCCATCGTCTGGGTATCCATCCTGGGCTCTGCGCTCTTCCACGCCTTGCTGGTGGGGCTGCTGGTGGCCGGGGGCCTGCTCGAGGAAGGCCGCGAGCCGCTCAGGCAGAAAGCCCTCCTGACCCGGCTGCTCAAGAAGGGCAAGAAGCGCCCGCAAAATCAGCTGCCGCACAAGGACCTCCGGCCGGCCCCGGCCCCGGCGGCCCCCAAGCCCGTGCCGGCCGAGAAGGCGCCGCCCAGGTCGAAGCCCGGGCCCGACAAGTCGAGCCAGCCCGTGCGCGCGGACTACTCCAGCCAGATGAGCTCCGCCCTGGCCAGCCTGCAGGAGCATGCCGAGAAGGACTCGAAGTACGAGCCCGACGGGGATCCGGACGGCGTCGAGGAAGGCGACAGCCTGCTGAAGCAGAAAGGCGACGCCTACCTGACCGAGGTCTACAAGGCGATCAAGGCCAAGTACAACGTCCCCGAGCTGATCTCGGACAAGGAGCGGATGTTCCTCCGGGCCACGGTCGTCATCACCCTGACCGCCGACGGCCGCATCAAGGACATGAGCTTCGAGCAGCGCTCCGGCAAGGACCTGTTCGACTCGGCGATCGAGAGCGCCATCCGGCGCGCGGCGCCCTTTCCCCCGCCGCCTCCCGAACTGGCCGCCAAGTACAGCTCGGTGGGCATCGGGCTCAACTTCAAGGCGAGCCGGATGTGAGCGAGAAGCCGGACGGCCGCAGTCGAACCACCATCGCGCACTTGACTTGAGCACCGGACATGCTAGGCTCGTTTTCTCGGCAGCCTGTTGAAAACTTGCGGTTTTATCACTCTCCCGGCCCGAGGCTGCACGTCTGGGACAGCCTCCTCGCGGAGACCGCCATGCGAAGCATCCGGATGTCCGTCGTTCTCACAATCCTGGCCCTGACGACCGGGGTCCGGGCCGGGGATGAACGCCCCTACCTGGACATCGACGATCCGAACTTCAGGGCCTACCCCCTGGCCGTGCCCGATTTCAAGGACCTGGGTGCGGGCAGCGGAGCCGATCTGGCCCGCACAGCCGTCGAGACCCTGCGCAGCGATCTGGGGATCGCGGGCGTCTTCAAGCTCCTGGACCCCCGCTCCTTCCTGACCAAGCCGGAGGAGGAGGGCCTGACCGGATCGAGCATCAACTTCGCCAACTGGATCAATGTCGGTGCCGAGGGGTTGATCAAGGTGGGCCTTCTCAAGACCGGCACCGAGGTCACCCTGGACTGCCATCTCTTCGACGTGGCCACGGGCAAGGAGCGCCTGCACGAGAAGATCTCGGGCGACGCCAAGGCCATCCGCGCGCTCACACACCGCTGGGCCGATGCGGTCGTGCGCAGCTTCACCAACACCCGGAGCGTCTTCTCCACCCGGATCGTCTTCACGAAGCGCCGCGGCAAGAGCAAGTCGATCTGCTTGATGGACTTCGACGGGCACAACGAGCGCTGCGTGGTGGAGAACGGCTCCATCAACCTGCTGCCCGCCTGGAGCGCAGACGGGAAGGGCATCTACTACTCATCCTACATCAAGGGCGGGCCTCACCTCTACCTCCACGATCTCGAATCGGGCAAGAGCCGGGTGATCAGCCAGGCCCGGGGGCTCAACATCGGCGTGTCCGCCTCGCCCGACGGCAAGTACATCGCCATGACGTCGAGCCGAGACGACAACTCGGAGATCTACCGGCTGACCCCGAACGGATCCGCCGCCACCCGCCTGACCCGCTCCTGGTCGATCGATTCCTCGCCGGCCTGGTCGCCCGACTCGACCCGGATCGCCTTTGTCAGTGAGCGCTCGGGCACGCCCCAGATCTACGTCATGAAAATTGACGGCAGCGATGTGAAGCGCTTGACCTTCCAGGGCAACTACAACCAGACACCGGACTGGTCTCCCCGGGGCGACCAGATCCTGTTCAACGCCCGCGACGAGCGGCTGGTCTACGACATCTTCAAGATCAACCCGGACACGGGCGAGATCCGCAGGCTCACCCAGGACCAGGGCAACAACGAGCATCCGAGCTTCAGCCCGGACGGCAACCTGGTGGTCTTCTCTTCCACCCGCACGGGGGAGGCCAAGCTCTATCTCATGAACGCCGATGGCACGAACCAGCGCCTCATCTCGCGTGGCAAGGGAGAGTACACCACGCCCGAATGGGGACCCTGGTCTGACTAGGGGGCGTTCCATGCGTTCTCCTCTTACCGTCGAGCCTCTGAATCGCTCCTCATCGCAGCCCAGACTGCTTCACCTGGCACTCCTGTCCTCGGTGGCCCTTCTCGTCTGTGGCTGCCCCAAGCAGGTCCCCCAGCCGGAGATCGACGCCGCAGAGCAGGCCGTAGACAAGCTGGACCAGTACAAGGACTGCGCTCCGGAGACGTATCAGGCCGCCCAGACCATGATGGCGCGCGCCCGGGCGCTGCTGAAAGAAAAGCGCTACGAGGAGGCCAAGCCGGCCCTGCTGGCGGTCGCCAAGCTCGTCGAGAAGGCCGAGCGGGAGTGCGACGAGAAACGCAAGCAGGCCGAGGAAGCCGCCCGGCGCGAGCAGGCAGAGCGCGAGGCCCGAGAAGCGTCCCGCGAGACCGAGCTCCCCTCGGAGCCGACCCAGACCTTGCAGCTCAAGACCGTTCAGTTCGGCTTCAACACGTCGGACCTGACCGACGAGTCCCGCGCCACCCTGGGCAACAACGCGGAGTACCTGCGCCAGCACGCCGAGCAGAGGGTCCAGATAGAGGGACACTGCGACAGCCGGGGGTCGACGGAGTACAACCTGGCGCTCGGAGAGCGCCGTGCACTGTCCGTCAAGCAGTACTTGATCAAGCTCGGCATCGAGCCCAACCGCATGGAGATCATCTCCTACGGCAAGGAGCGCCTGCTCGATCCCGGCCAGGACGACGAGGCCCACGCCCGCAACCGACGGGCCGAGTTCCTCAAGCTGAAGTAGTCTCTTCGGAGAGGACGACCAGGGCGTCGACCGCCACGGGTCGCGCCCCATCGATCAGGATGGGGTTGACGTCGACCTCGGCCACCCGCGCCTGCTCCAAGCCCAGCCGGCCGATGCCCACGAGCAGATCCGCAAGCCGCTCGCGATCCACGGCTGGCTGGCCACGAAACGGCCCCAGCAACGGAGCGCCGCGGATCTCCTGCATCATCTCCTCGGCGTCACGCCTCTGCAGCGGTGCGACGCGGAAGACGACATCCCTGAGCACTTCGGTGAAGATCCCGCCCAGGCCGAACATGACGCAGGGACCGAACTGGGGATCTCGACTCATGCCGGCCACGAGCTCGCGCTCGGAGCGAATCATGCGCTGGACCAGGATCGCCTCGAGGCGATCGCCGGCCCGCGATTCGATCTCCCGGTAGGCTTGCTCGAGCTCGGCGGCGTCGCGTAGCCCCAGCCGCACGACCCCGCTTTCGGTCTTGTGGGCCAAGCGGCTGCCGCTGCCCTTGAGCACGACCGGGTAGCCGAGCTCGGCAGCCCGGGCCACGGCCTCGTCGAGAGACGAGACCTGGAAGCTCTCGACCAGCGGCACCCCGTAGCCCTCGAGCACCTGGCGGGACTCGTCCTCGGAAAGGGTCTTGCGGCCCCTGGCGACGGCCAAGTCGATCCAATCCATCGCTCCTCCGACCCGTTGCTGGCTTGGATCTACCTTTCCACACAGCCGCGGTCAAGGGTCAGGACGCGATCCGGATGGCGATCTTGCCGAAGTGGCCACCGGCCTGCAGGTACTCGAAGGCCGCGGGCGTGTCCTCGAAATCGAAGACCCGGTCCACGACCGGCTGGAGCCTGTGCACGTCGAGCGAGCGGAGCAACGACTCGAACATCTCCCGGCTTCCGACGAAGATACCGCGCAGGCGCAGGCCCTTCATCAGGATCGAGGTCAAGGGCAGCTCGGCCGCCGCGCCCGAGAGCACGCCGATGACGTGGACGGCACCTCCGATCCGCACCGCGGCCAGCGATTGGGTTATGGTCTTCGCGCCTCCCACCTCGACGACGTGGTCTGCGCCACGCCCGGCTGTCAGCTCGAGCACGCGCTTGTCCCAGCGGGGCGTGTCGCGGTAGTGGATCCCCTCGGCGGCTCCGAGATCGAGAGCGCGCTGCAGCTTCGAATCGCTGGACGAGGTGATGATGACTCTACAGCCGGCGCAGACAGCGAGCTGGAGCGCGAAGATCGAGACGCCGCCGGTACCCTGTACCAGGATCGTCTCGCCCGTGCGTGCGCCACCTTCCATCAACGCATTCCAGGCCGTCACTGCGGCGCAGGGCAGGCAGGCCGCCTGCTCGTCGGTCAGGTATTCCGGGATGCGGACCAGGCCCTCGGCGCCAAGTGCTGCATACTCGGTCAGCATGCCATCCAGCGGGCTGCCGAGCGTGGAAGCACGGCCGATCGCATCCAGACTGCCACCCAGCCATCGCTGGGCAAAGATGCCCGCCACGCGATCGCCGACCTGGACCCGGTCCACGCCCGCCCCCAGCTCCACGACCTTTCCCACTCCGTCGGACAGCGGCACGAGGGGCAGCGGCTGCCGGGGGTTGTACTCGCCTCGAACCACCATTTGATCACGGTAGTTCAACGAGCAAGCGTGCACCCGTACCAGGGCCTGGCCCGGCCCGGGAGTCGGCTCGGGACGCTCCACCCGTCGCAAGCGATCGAGGCCGAATCCATCCCGCAGCTCGAACACGCGCATCGCGCGCTCCTCGATCCGGTCCCGAAGCCGGATCTCCGGCGACCACCATGCCAGTTCGCTGGCCCGCGCGCAAGTCGCGTGGTACTATCTCGGCAACGAGCGAGGCGCGGTGCGGATCATCAACACGACCCGGGACCGGGTGCTGGCGGACAGAGCCCAGGAGGCGCGGACCGTCGGCGCGCGGATGAAAGGGCTTCTCGGCCGGGACGGCCTCGAGCCCGGCCAGGCATTGCTGATCCGGCCGTGCAGCTCGATCCACTCCTTCTTCATGCGCTTTGTCTTCGACGCCGCCTTCGCGGATGCCCGGGGCGAGGTGCTCCACGTCATCCACTGCATGCGACCCTGGCGCATCTCGCGGATCGTGCCCCGCGCCCAAGTCGTGATCGAGCTCCCGGCCGGCGTGCTCGAGCAGACGGGCACGCGGGTAGGCGACAGGATTCGCTTCGAGCGGCAGGTGCCGTGAGCTCGGCTAGAAGAGGAAGCGATACCCCACGGTCGTGGAGAGCCCGGCGACATTGACGTTGGAGATGGCGTCCAGGTCTCCCTTGGAGAAGCCCGCCCGGACCTCCGCCATGATGTTCCCCGGTCCGAGCTCGATCTCGATGCCGGCGGCCACATGCCCGCCGAACACCGCACCCGTGCCCGACCCGGCGGGCCGGTCGGGATCGTTCGTGTCGACGGACTCGGCCATCGTGATGAAGACGTCCGCGCCCGCACAGACAAAGGGCTCCAGGAAGAAGCCGAGGGGGATGTTGTAATAGAGCTGCACCGCGATCGGGATGACCGTCAAGGTGCTCTCGAGGCTCTGGCTGCTGATGGTCATCCGGTACTGGTGGAACCCCACCTCCACACCGGTGCTGAGATGCCCCCCCAAGAACGGCAGCACGTAGCGCAGATCCAGGCTGCCCGTATAGGTCGTCCCGCCGATGGACTGCAGCGGGCTGATCTGCCCGAACTTGAGGCCCACCGAGACATAGGGCCCGCTCCAGGCTGCCTTGGTGTCCACGCTGGGCGGCTGCTCCACGTGGGTCTCGACGACCCGGGTCTCGCCCTCGCCTGCTTCACCCTCCCCGGCAGGCTGGAGCTCGGCGACAGTGGACGTCTCGCCAGGCTCGGGCCTCGGGGTCTCGGGCTCGGGCTTCGGGGTCTCGGACACCGGCTCCACCTTGGGCTCCACCTTGGGCTCCACCTTGGGCTCCGGCTTGACCTCCTCGGGCGGCTTGGTCTCCTCGGCCGGCTCGGGCGGTGCCAGGGGCACCAGCGGGATGTCTCCGCCACCGCCCGGCGGCACCAGGGGCACCAGGGCCAGGTCGTCCTCGGGCTTGGCTGCGCTCTGATCGGCATCGGAGTCGTAGTCCAAGCGGATCGTCATGCTGATCCCGCGTGCGGCCCGCAAGTTGACCTTGTAGGTCTGCAGGCCCTTGGGCACCTTCACCTTGAAGACCTTGGGCATCGAAGGGTTGAGCCCCTTCTCCTCCTTGTAGGCCCCGACCCTGGAGCGGAAGAGCTTGAGATTCGATCGCTTGATCCGCTTGTTGCCTCGGAGAATCTCGATCCGGCCGTTGTAGCTCGCCCTCTTCTTGCGGTCGTTGAGCCGCACGGTGATCTTGAGCTGGCCGGGCCCCACCATGTCGACCTCCAGCGGCTTGCCCGGCAGGACCTGGAAGCCGAAGGTGTCATCCGTCGTCAGGGTGAGGGCCGAATGGTTGGTCTTCGGCATCAGATCGACCTTGCCGGCCGACGCGTTTGAGGCGAACAGCACGGCGGCACACAGGACCGACACGGCCACGAAGACGAGCGCACGGGAACGTGACATCTCTATACCTCCCGGGTTTTCCACAAACGTCCTCATTGTATGACAAGACGCCTGCAAAAGACAAATGGATCTACTCCATCCCCGAGCGAGCTCCCGGACGGGAGAATCGCCCCAGCAGTTCCGCACTGACCCCTAAGTAGGTCAAACCAGATTCTATTTTTAGAGGGTGATTCCCGAGTGTGTTTTCAGGCGTGAAT
>JAFGRB010000436.1 GCA_016935365.1 Deltaproteobacteria bacterium | reverse complement strand
TCGCTGCGAAGCAGCGATGGGATATAGCCTGGGGCTTCAGCCCCAGGGAAGCGGAGAGAACATAATCATGCGCCCTGAAGGGGCGCGGCAATCTCGAGTCCTGTCCGAGACGCAGAGATGGCCGCGCCCCTTCAGGGCGCGTAAATCATCTTGCCTTCTTATACCTGGGGCTGAAGCCCCAGGCTTTATCCCCCCGCTGCTTCGCAGCGGGAAACCTTGCGACGTAAAATGATGTGTATACGGCTCAGGGCTGAAGCCCCAGGCTTTATCCCCCCGCTGCCTCGCAGCGGGAAACCTTGCGACGTAAAATGATGTGTATACGGCTCAGGGCTGAAGCCCCAGGCTTTATCCCCCCGCTGCTTCGCAGCGGAAAACAGCGACGGAGAAGACGCATAGACGGCCTAGGGCGAATCCGGGATAGCAACGCGGACCTGTCAACCTTTCACTGGCGACAGCTCGCGAAGCGCATACTCCCTGCTGCCCAGGCCGATCCGCTCGGCGTGCTCGAAGATGACCCGGTAGTCCACGTCGTACACGGCCCGCCAGGGATCCCCCTGACAGCCATCCGCCTTCGAGAGCGGACACGGCGGGCTGGCGGCCACGAGGTCGGCACAGGCCACGTCAAGCGCGACGGGGTCCGCGCTGGCAGCTAGGCCCACGTCGGGCACGAACGGCGGATCGTTCCAGTCGCAGCAGTCGCAGTCCGGCGTCACCTGGATCGCCAGATTGACGAACAGACACTGGTCCCGCTTGCCCGCCAGCGCGGCCAGGGCATACTCCGCGGTCTTTCTCTGGATCGACTCGGGCGAGGTCTTCCAGCGGATCGGGATCGCGCCGTGGGGGCAGGCGGCCGTGCACTCCCCGCAGCCGATGCAGCGCTTCGCGTCGATCCGGGCCACCCGCTTCCCGCCCCTGCCCTTCACCATCTCGATGCAGCTCTCGGGACAGCGGCGCACGCAGATGGCATCGCCCTCGCAGCGCGCCGGATCGACCTTCGGCCTCAGGTCGGAGTGCAGGTACTGCTTGCCGGCCGGCGTCGTGCAGCCCATGCCGAGGTTCTTCAGCGCCCCCGCATAGCCGAAGATCATGTGCCCCTTGACGTGGCTGAGCACCACCATGGCGTCGGCGTCCAGGATCCCGGTCGCGATCCGGGCCGTTCCGGACGGGATCGGCACCTCGCGGGCGTCTCGACCGCATAGCCCGTCCGCGACGATGACCGGCGCCTGCAGGCTCGCCAGGCTGAAGCCGTTCAGCGCGGCGGCCTGGACGTTGTCGACCGCATTGCGGCGCATGCCCGTGTACAGGGTGCTCGTGTCGGTCAAGAACGGCTTGGCGCCTATTTGCCGGATGGCCTCGACGATCGTCCGCGCATAGGGCACGGGCAGGTATCCGGCGTTGCCCGGCTCGCCCCAGTGGAGCTTGACCGCCACCAGGTCCCCCGGACGGACCCGCGAGCCGAGCCCGCTCTTCGCCAGGAGCTCGGTAAGCTTGGCGAGGCGGTTCTTGTGGGAGTCGGATCGCGCGTTGTGAAAGAAGACCTCGGCCTTGGTCTCAGCCCGCATGAGAAGCCTCCCGGAGGGTGATTATCCCGATGTTTTGGGCGATTGCAAGTCGGCACATCGCTTGACATGCGCTCGATGGTGATTAGATTCGAGTTGACCGGGGCAGCCAGCCGGGCGCAAGGTGACAACAGACCGGATTCTTGGAGGAATATCGAGATGAGCAAGTGCATTGGGATCGACCTGGGCACCACCAACTCGGTCGTGGCCGTCATGGAGGGAGACAGCCCCAAGATCATCACCAACGAGGAGGGGAACCGGACCACCCCATCGGTCGTGGCCTACCAGAAGGACGGCGAGATCCTCGTGGGCCAGGTGGCCAGGCGGCAGGCGGTGACCAATCCGGAAAACACCGTCTTCAGCATCAAGCGCTTCATGGGCCGCAAGTTCGACGAGGTCTCGGAGGAGATCAACATCGTCCCCTACACGGTGATCCGCAGCGACAACGGCGACGCCCAGGTGAAGGTCCAGGGCAAGCTGCTCTCCCCGCCCGAGATCAGCGCCAAGATCCTCCAGAAGCTCAAGCGGTCCGCGGAGAACTACCTCGGACAGGAAGTCGAGGAAGCGGTCATCACGGTCCCGGCCTACTTCAACGACTCCCAGCGCCAGGCCACCAAGGACGCCGGCACGATCGCCGGGCTCAAGGTCAAGCGGATCGTCAACGAGCCCACCGCCGCGGCGCTGGCTTACGGCCTGGAGAAGAAGAAGGAGCAGACCATCGCCGTGTTCGATTTCGGAGGCGGCACCTTCGACATCTCCATCCTGGAGGTCGGCGAGAACGTGGTCGAGGTGATCTCGACAAACGGCGACACGCACCTGGGCGGTGACAACATCGACCAGCGGATCATCGACTACCTGGTGGCCGAGTTCAAGCGGGACCAGGGCATCGACGTGTCCGGAGACAAGATGGTCATCCAGCGGCTCAAGGAGGCCGCGGAGAAGACCAAGATCGAGCTGAGCTCGGCCCTGGAGACCGACATCAACCTGCCCTTCCTGACCGCCGACCAGAACGGCCCCAAGCACCTCAATATGAAGCTCACCCGCGCCAAGCTCGAGTCGCTGTGCGAGGACCTGATCATGCGCTGCTTCCAGCCGGTCAAGCTGGCGCTGGAGGACGCGAAGAGAAAGCCCTCGGACATCGACGAGATCGTGCTCGTGGGCGGCTCCACCCGCATCCCGCGCGTGCAGGCGGAGGTCAAGAAGTTCTTCGGCAAGGAGCCCAACCGCACGGTCAACCCGGACGAGGTGGTCGCGGTGGGCGCGGCGCTCCAGGCGGGCGTGCTGACCGGCTCGGTCAAGGACCTGCTCCTGCTGGACGTGACGCCCCTGAGCCTGGGCATCGAGACCCTCGGCGGTGTGATGACCAGGCTGATCGAGCGCAACTCCACCATCCCGACCCGCAAGTCCGAGATCTTCTCGACCGCAGCGGACGGTCAGACCCAGGTGGAGGTCCACGTGCTCCAGGGCGAGCGGGACATGGCGGCCGACAACCGCACCCTGGGCAAGTTCATCCTGGACGGGATCCCGCCTTCCCCCAGGGGGATCCCCCAGATCGAGGTGACCTTCGACATCGACGCCAACGGCATCGTCAACGTGAACGCCAAGGACAAGGCCACCGGACGCGAGCAACACATCACCATCACCGCATCGAGCGGGCTCAGCAAGGACGAGATCGAGCGAAAGGTCAGCGAGGCCAAGACGCACGCAGACGATGACAAGAAGCGCCGGGCCGAGGTCGAGGTCCGCAACACCGGCGACCAGCTCGTCTACCAGACCAAGAAGACCCTGGCCGAGTTCAAGGACAAGCTGCCGTCCGACGTGGTCTCGAACATCGAGAACAAGACCAAGGAGCTCGAGGAGGCGCTGTCGTCCAATGACAGCGCCCGGATCGAGAAGGCCTCCGAAGCCCTCCTGCAGGCATCGCAGAAGATGGGCGAGGTGCTCTACCAGGCGAGCAGCGGCGGCGGATCGGCTTCTCCGGGCGGCCCGCCGCCGGGGGATGCTCCCCGGCCAAGCGCTTCGGGCGACGGGGACGTGATCGACGCCGAGTTCAAAGAAAATTAGCGTTCTCCGGCCGCTCGGGTGTATGATATCCGCCCGTGACGCACTCGGATCACACGGACCAGGTCTACCAGGGACCGATCGGAATCCCGCGCGTCCTGATCATCGATGACGAGGAAGTCATCATCCAGGTCCTGCGCATGGTGCTCGAGAAGGACTTCCGGCTGGCCGTCGCCAGCACCGGGACGACGGCTTGCTCGATCATGGAGCGCGAGCCCGCCGACATCATCCTGCTGGACAAGAACCTGCCGGACGCATTCGGTTTGGAGCTCATCAGCCGTTTCAAGCGAGATTCACCCGATGTCGAGGTAATCGTGATGACCGGCTACGCCTCGCTCGAGAGCGCCATCGAGGCTCTGCGGCTCGGAGCATACGACTACCTCGTCAAGCCGTTCGACAACGTGGATATCGTCGCCGAGAAGGTCCGTCTGGCCGCGGAGAAGAAGGAGCTCAGCTGCGAGCGGCGGCAGCTGATGGACCAGATCGTCGCCTCCAACCACGAGCTGCGCCAAGCCCACGACAGGCTGCGCCAGGGATATCTCGAGACGGTGACCGGCATGATCACCGCCCTCGAGGCCCGCGACGCCTACACCCGCGGGCACTCGGATCGGGTGGCCCTCTACTCGGTCACGATCGCCAGGGAGATGGGCATGGGGGGCGAGCAGCTCGCCAACCTCAACTCCGGAGCCCTGCTCCACGATCTCGGCAAGATCGGCGTGCGGGAGGAGGTCCTCAACAAGCGCGGGCGGCTGACCGACGAGGAGTACGAGCACATCAAGACCCACCCGATCGTCGGGGCCGAGATCATCGGCAAGATGGATGCCTACAAGCACCTGCTGCCGATGATCCGCCACCACCACGAGCGCATCGACGGCCGGGGCTACCCGGACGGCATCCGGGGAGACGAGATATGCATCGAGGCCCGCATCATCGCCGTGGCTGATTGCTTCGATGCCATGACCTCGAAGCGCCCTTACCGGGATCCGAGAAGCGCGGAAGAGGCCATCGCCGAGATCCGCAAGTGTGCCGGCAGCCAGCTCGATCCCACCGCTGTCGGCGCCTTCCTGATCGCCCACAAGCGCAACGCGTTTCGCGATGTCGTCAGTCACTGAGCGGCATCGAGACCCAAGCGCGCGGATCGCTCAGCGCCAGTCGACCCGCAGCAGCTTCTCCTGGGCGGCACGGATCTGGATCGTCTCGACCTGCTTCCTTGTAAGCTGCGGGTTGTGAAGCTTCACCTCGTGGGATCCCTCGATCAGCTTGATCGGCGCCAAGGGCGTCTGGCCGACCTTCTTGCCATCCACCCAGACGTTCGCCCAGGGGATAGCCACCACGCGTAGCGTACCGCTGCCGAACTCGATCGACTTCGTCACGCTCCGGCCCGCCCGGATGCGGACCTTGGCGGTCTTGACGCTGCCCGGCCTGGCGATCGCCTTGACCGTGTAGCGCCCCGGACGGAGCCGGTAGCCGGACACCTTGCCGCGGCCGATCTTGTTCCGGCCGACGTAGATGTCCGCCTCCGGACAGGTCTCGACGCTGAGATAGCCCTTGCGCACCTGGACGTGGGCCATGGCACTGTCCCGGTCCGCGCCCGGCGCAGCGATCTCGCCCTGCTCGCCCGCGCTGCCCGCGTCCGGGCTCGCGCTCAGGTCCAGGCCGAGCTCCATGCCAGCCCCCGAATCGGAGCCGCCGTCCACCGCTGGGCCGGCGGGATCCTGGGCCCCGTTCCCGCCCGCGCCGGCCGAGCTCTTCTCGCCCTGCAGCAGGTGCGCGACAAGCAGCCAGCCAGCCACGCCGACCGCGATGGCCAGCACGCCGATCAGGCTCCAGAGCTTCCACGGCGCTCGGCGTGGCTTGAAGCCAGGCATCGCCTGGATGTAGTTGCGGGTGAGCGCGCTCTTGTCCACCTGCATGCCCGGCGTATAGGCCCCGGTGCGCTCCAGCTCGAGGGGCTCTTCCTTCACGCCGGGCAGGTTCTCCATCTCGCGGCTGATGACCGCGTCGCTCGACGTTTCGCCATCGCCGTTGCCCAGGAAGATCTCCTCCATGTAGGAGGCCAGGTGGGCCGAGGAGGCCGGCATGTTGATGGCCAGCATCGTCTCCTCGATGGCCAGCTGCATCTGCCGCATGTCCGCGAAGCGCTTGGTGCGATCGCTGTGCAGGGCCTTCATGAGGATCGCCTCGACCTCTCTCGGCACGGAGCCATCGATCCGGCGCGGTGGAGGCACGTAGGCCGCCCGCACCGCATCCAGGGTGGCGATCTCGCTGTCGCGCTTGAACAACCTCTTCGCGGTGACCAGCTCGTACATCACCACGCCGACCGAGAACTGATCCGAGCGCTGATCGATCTCCTCCCCGCGGACCTGCTCCGGAGACATGTAGGCGTACTTGCCCTTCAGCACACCCGAGCGCGTCTTGGAGGCCCGATGGACCGCCTTGGCGATCCCGAAGTCGACGATCTTGACGCCGCCGTCGAAGGTCAGCAGGACGTTCTGCGGGCTGATGTCCCGGTGGATGACGCCGGCCATCTGCCCTTCCGGGTTGCGCCAGGTGTGCGCATAGTATAGGCCCTCGCAGCACTCGGCGATGACCCTCAGGATGAGGTTGAGGGGGATGAACTGCCGGCGCTTGACGTTGGCCAGCAGCATCTGCCGCAGATCGCGGCCTTTGACGTACTCCATGGCGATGTAGTACGACGAGCCCACCCGACCGAGATCGAAGGTCTGGGCGATGTTCTTGTGGGTCAGACCGGCCGCGATCCGGCCCTCCTCCAGGAACATCTCCACCAGCTCGGGGTCGTCGACGAAGCACTCCAGGATGGTCTTGACGACGACCTGCTTGGAGAAGCCCGAGATCCCCTTGCGCTCGGCGAGCCAGATCTCACCCATGCCGCCGACGGCCAGCCGCTCGACGAGCGAATAATCGCCGAAGCGCTCGCCTTTTCCGATGCCGGTCGCCAAACTACCCCCTTTTTCCACAGGATACATACCACCGGCTTGACGGCATGACAAGAACATGAAAACGTCCCCCGGGTGGATATCTTGCTGACGATACTGCGAACGGTGGTGCCGGTCTTCGCCATCGCGGGTGTGGGCTTCGTTTACGGTCGCTACAAGAAACTGCCGGCCCAGGAGCTCTCCGACCTTCTCGTCTGGGTGCTGGTCCCCTGTCTCGTGCTCGGAAGCGTGGGCTCGCGCTCCATCGATCCCCGGGAGCTCGCCTGGATCGCGGCCGCGGCGCTGCTGGTCGTGCTGGGCTGCGGCCTGGTCGGTTTTCTCGCCTTCAGCGGGCGCCCGGAGCGCCGCGCCCTGCTGCTGCCCACCATGTTCATGAACAGCGCCAACATGGCTTTCCCTCTCGCCCTGCTGGCTTTCGGGGAAGCGGGGCTCGTGTACCAGGTCGTCTTCTACGTGGCCATCAACCTCACGCACGTCACCCTGGGCATCGCCATCGCCCGTGGGCGCGGCGGGCTCAAGGAGGTCTTCCGGCTGCCGCTCGTCTATGCGGCCGCGCTGGCCATCGTTTTGGCCGCCACCGATACGCCGCTTCCGGAGTCGGTCGCCAAGCCCCTGGACCTCGTGGGCAAGGCGACCATCCCCCTCATGCTGCTGCTTCTGGGCACGCGCCTGCGCTCGGTCCGGATCACCGGCCTGATGCTCTCGCTCGCCTCCAGCGCATTGCGGATCGGGCTGGGCTTCGGAATCGGCTGGCTGGCCTGCTGGCTACTCGGCCTGGAAGGCCTCGCCCGCTCGGCCGTCCTGCTCGGCTCGGCCATGCCGGCCGCGGTGCTGAATGTCGTCTTGAGCGAGAAGTACGACCTGGAGCCGGGTCTGGTGTCCACCGCGGTGGCCGTGTCCACCTTCGTGTCCATCGGCACCACGCCCCTTGTGCTCTGGTTCATCATGCGCTAGTACCTCGTCACAGTGGATTCGATACCGACCCAAGCGTTGCGCGCAGCCGAGCGGGGGCCCCCCGATCGCGCGGAGGGCGCAGTCCAAGCCCGAGCACGAGCGGGAGTGCTCGGCGTTGCAGCAACGCGTACGCGCCTCTGCGAAACACGACGAATCGACCAGGAGGACCGGAGGAGCAAGGCATGGATCTCGTGATCGCCGGAGGAAAGCGGATCGCAGCTCGCGCAACGCCGCGGGCCGATCTGGGCATCCGCCGCGGGCGGATCGTGACGGTCGGCCGGATATCGCGCGCCGAGCGGCGTCGGGCCGGGCGCACGATCGACGCCCGCGGCTGCCTGGTGCTCCCGGGGGGCGTCGATCCGCACGTGCACTTCGACCTGACCATCGGTCCGGGCATGACCACCGCGGACGACTTCGGAAGCGGCAGCCGCGCTGCACTGGCCGGCGGGGTGACGACCTTCATCGACTACACCACGCCCGAGCCGGACCAGACGCCGCTCCAGGCCTTCGGCGCCCGGCGTGCGCTGGCCGACCGCGCGAGCGCGGCCGACTACAACCTGCACAACGTGCTCGTCGCCTGGCGGCCTGCGTGGCGAGCCGATCTGGCTGCGCTCGTACGACGAGGGGCCCCGTCGGTCAAGCTCTTCATGATCTACCGCGACCGGGGCTGGCAGGCCGACGACGGCATGCTCTTCGAGGTCATGGAGCACTGCCGCGCCCTCGGCGTGACGGTCTGCCTGCACGCCGAGAACGACGCGCTGATCGAGACGCTCACCCGCCGCGCGCGGGCACGGCCGGGCGCCAGCGCAGCCGAGCTGGCCATGGCCCGGCCGCCACTGGTGGAGGAGGAGGCCGCGGTCCGGGCGATCACCCTGGCCGAGGCCACGGGCGCGCGGCTCCACCTGGTCCACCTGTCCACCGCCGGCGCGGCCCGCGCCGTGGGCCTGGCCCGATCGCTTGGCCTGCCCGTGAGCGGGGAGACCTGCCCCCAGTACCTGGCGCTTACCAGGCGCAAGCTCTCGGGCCGCAGCGGGCACCTGTTCGGTTGCTGCCCCGTGCTGCGGGACGCGTGCCATTGCGAGGGCCTGCTGGA
Source organism: Deltaproteobacteria bacterium (assembly GCA_016935365.1). Taxonomy (GTDB): domain Bacteria; phylum Myxococcota; class B64-G9; order B64-G9; family B64-G9; genus JAFGRB01. The sequence goes on along the minus strand of JAFGRB010000436.1, from coordinate 598 downwards.
GGCGCTCGGCGCGGGCTGGCTGGATGCGGTCAGCACGGATCACTGCTGCTTCACCCGCGCCCAGAAAGACACCTGGGACGGAGACTTCACCCGGATCCCATACGGCCTGCCCGGCGTGGAGACCTCCCTCTGCCTGACCTGGACGCTGGGCCCGGCCGCGGGCAAGCTCTCGCTCGCGCGCTGGCAGTACCTGCACACCGAGGGGCCGTCCCGGCTCTTCGGACTCCATCCCCGCAAGGGCAGCTTGACACCCGGAGCCGAAGCCGACGTGGTCGTCTGGGATCCCGAGGCCCGGCGACGCATCCGGGCCCGCGATCTGCAGACGGACACCGACTGGAGCCCCTACGAGGGGCGGTGGGTGTCGGGCCTCGCCAGGCACGTGCTGCTGAGGGGTCGGGAGGTGGCCCGGGAGGGCCGCTACACGGGCGGGGAAGCCCGGGGGCGCTACGTCCCCCGAAAACGAGCCAGGCGCTGAGCGGTCTGCGCTGCGAGGCAGCTGTGGGTCGATCTCCGCTGCGAAGCAGCGATGGGATATAGCCTGGGGCTTCAGCCCCAGGGAAGCGGAGAGAACATGATCATGCGCCCTGAAAGGGCGCGG
>JAFGRB010000435.1 GCA_016935365.1 Deltaproteobacteria bacterium | reverse complement strand
TTCCCGGCCAAATCATGGGGTATTTTCTTTTCGTGACTTGCGCAAACCCGCACTGCAAGCGCACTTGCGAACAACGCGGATCGCTCACTTGCCCCTTGCTTTTTGCAGGCGATTGATTCTAGACTCTGCATTTCGAACCGGCCCGAGAAGGGCGCTGCGAGGATGAGAGGTGTCGATTCGATGATCATCCAGATCAATCCCAGGCATCCACAACCCAGGCTCATCCGCAGGGTGGTCGAGGCGCTGGCCCAGGGCGCCGTGATCTCCTACCCGACCGACACGGTCTACGGAATCGGCTGTGACATCTTCTCCAAGTCCGGCATCGAGCGCATCTATCAGCTCAAGGACCGCAGCCGCAAGAAGCCGCTCAGCTTCATCTGCTCCGACCTGAAGGACATCAGCCGCTACGCCCAGGTCAACGACACCGCCTATCGGATCATGCGCAAGCACCTGCCCGGCCCCTACACCTTCATCCTGGAGGCCACCAAGGAGGTACCCAGGATCATGATGTCGAAGAGGCGCACCGTGGGCATCCGGGTGCCCGAGAATCCGATCTGCCTCGCGCTGGTCAAGGAGCTCATGCATCCCATCATCACCACCAGCGCCAACGTGAGCGCCTCCTCGCCGATCTGCGATCCGCGGGAGATCGACGACAAGCTCGGCAAGGTCCTCGATCTGGTCATCGACGGCAGCGCGCTGCCCAACGTGCCCTCGACCGTGATCGACCTGACCGGCGATTTCCCCTACGTGATCCGCGAGGGCAAGGGACCCGTCGACTGGGTAGCCGCCTGATTGCCCACCTCCGCCGCGATCTCTTCGTCGCTGCTGCGAACCCGCTCCTCGACGTGGAAAGGCCACGCCTGCGGGCGGTTTTCTTGTAGCTCCTCGACCTCGCGGCGGATCTGGGCAATCCATGAACCGCCGGATCGCAGGCTCACTTGCTTTCGAGCAGCGCCTTGAGATCGAGCTTCGCTTCGGGGAAGTCGGGCTGGAGCTCGAGCGCCTTCTCGAAGGACGCCTGGGCCTGCTTCTTCTTGCCCTGCTCCTTGTAGACCTTGCCCAGATTGTGGTGAGCCTGGGCGAATTCGGGCTTGAACTTGATGGCCAGCTTGAAGGCGTCGGCCGACATCTTCAGGTACTGCTTTCGCTTGGCGCGGGACTTGAACGCCTTCTGGAAGTAGAGGATCGCGATGTAGTAGTGCGCCTTGGCCAGATCGGGCCGGTCCTTGATCGCCTGCTGCAGCTCCTTGATGGCGAGATCCATCTTGCTCCGATTGTAGTAGGCCACGCCCAGGTCCGCCCTCGCGTCGGCCAGGCGCGGATCGAGCTTCAGCGCCTTCTTGTAGTAGCGGATCTGGTCGTCGATGTTCCCCCGGCGGTAGAAGACCTCCGCCATCCGGTGGTAGGCCACGGCGTTCTTCTCGTCCAGCTCCATGGCCGCCTTGTACTCCGAGGTGGCGAGGTCCATCAGCCCGCGTTCGCGGTACAGATCCCCCAGCTGGATGTGCGCGGAGACCTTCCGGCTGTCGAGCCGGACGACGGCCTTGGCGTGCGTGATGGCCTTCTCGAAATCGCGCTTCTTCGCGTAGAGCTTGCTGAGCGCCTCATGCGCCTCGATGTTGTTGGGATCGATCTGCACGGCCTGATCGTACTGAGCCAGGGCATCGTCGATCTTGCCCTTCTCCAGGTACGTCAGACCGAGCTTGGTCCGGGTCATGGAGTCCTGGGGCTCGATGGCCAGCGCCTGCTTGAAGGCCTTCTCCGCTTCGTCCAGCTTGCCCTGCTCGATGAAGACGAAACCCATCCGGGCGCGGAACTCCGCCTTGCCCGGGTTGATGCTGATGGCTTCCTTGAGATGCCGCAGCGCTTCGCGCGTCTGGCCGGTCTGGAACAGCGCCTCGCCGAGGTACGACTTGGCGTCCGCGTAGTCCTTCTTGACCATCAGGACCTCGCGGAACTTGGGGATGGCGTCCTTCCAGCGGCCCTCGTTGAAGTAGGCGAGCCCGAGGTTGAAGTGGGCCTCCACATAGCGCGGATCCAGCTCCGAGGCCTTCTCGAACGCCTCGATCATCTTGGCCTTTTCGCCCTTGCGCCCGAGGGCCACGCCCAGGTTGTTCCATGCCTGGGCGTACTTCTCGTCGAACTCGATGGCGCGCTTGTAAGCCCCGATGGCATCGTCGACGCGATTGGACTTGAAGTAGGCCAGCGCCAGGTTGTAGCGGAACTCGGGGTCGTGCTGCCTGACCTCGATGGCCTTCTTGTACTGGATGATCGCATCTTCGAGCTTGCCCTGCTCGTAGAACAGGTTGCCGAGGTTGTTCAGCGCATCCGCAAAGCCCGGGTCGAGCTCGACCGCCTTTCGATAGGCCTGCTCGGCCTGGTCGAAGTCGAGCTGCCGGCGGTAGATCTCCGCGAGCTGGAAGAAGGCGATCGCGAACCTGGGGGAGACCTCCGTGGCGGTCCGATACGCGGCGACGGCCATGTCCAGCTTGCCCATCTTCGTGTAGACCACGCCGATGTTGAAGTACGCCTCCACGAGGTCCGGCTGGAGAGAGATGACGTCCTTGTAGTGCTGGATGGCTTCCGTGTAGCGCTTCTGCTTCTGGAGCAGCGCTCCGAGGTTGAGCCTCGCATCCACATCCGCCGGGCTGTACTTGATCGTGCTGCGATAGTACTTCTCGGCCAGCTTGAACTTGCCCATGGAGTGATAGGCCAGCGCCAGCGTGAAATGGGCCTCGGCATCCTTCGGGTTGGCCTTCAGCTCCTGCTCGTACTCCTGGATGACCTCCTTGAGCGAATCGAGACCGGGGACCTTATCGGCGCCGCGCAAGACGGCGTCCTCGCGCGCCCCTTTCTTCTCCACGTCGGAGGCCTTGCCCGCAGCCTTGTCCTGCGCTTTCTTCTTGGGTTTCGGCTGGGCGGCGAGGGGTCCGCCCGCGAGCATCAAACCGACGAGCACACACCAGAAGCGCATGGCCATCATTGCTCGGTCCACCAGCCCTTGGACGACTCGCCGATGGCCGAGTAGTACGTCTTCTTGGCAGCCAGCCACTTGTCTTCCTCTATCTTGAGCTCGGCGGCTTCGGCGTCCACGCCTTTCTTGAAGCGCTGGACGTATTCCCCGACGGACTTGACCTGCTCCTCGAAATCCTGGATGTCCGCGTCGAAGGCGATCGAGTGCTTCTTGACCAGCTTGGCCTTGGCCAGCTCGAACTGGGCTTTGGCCAGCATCAGCTCGTAGTCGGCGAGCTCCAGCAGCGTCTCCTGGTGCTTGACCGAGTCCTCCAGGAAATCCACCTTCGCGTCGAGCATGGCCAGCTCCAGCCCGAGGTACTTGCTGCTCTCCTTCTTGGCACTCTCGATCTTCTTCTTGGTCTTCTCGATCTCCTGGATCGTCGCCTCGATCTTGCGCCGGATGGACGCCTTGCGGTCCACGGCGATGGTCACGACCGTTCGCGCCTGAAAGACCGTTCGCCGGCTTCCCTTGGGAAGCCGCTGGATCGTCTCCTGGGGGACCGTGTACTTCAACGACGGCCCACAGCCGGAGGCCAGGGCCAACAGCAGCAGCGATACCGGTACGCACATCCAGATCAGTAGGTTCTTTCTCGAGTTCATCGTGCCTCCATCTCCTCTGGTGTTCGGCTACCGGATCTTGAGAACCCTGAGCGCATCCTTGGCCAACGGATGGATGTCCGGTGTGGACAGATCGATCGTACGGGCATTGGACGCCACTGTCTTGATCACGGCTTTCGCCCGCGCCTCGTCCTTGTACTTGATGAAAAGCCCCGCCACGTTCAGCCGGGCGGGTACGTACCGGGAATCGGAGTCCATGGACCGCTTGAAGTAGTCGTAGGCATCCTGCTCGTCGCCGACATACAGCGACACCACGCCCATGAGATCGAGCGATGGCGCGTGGTTCTCGTTGACCTCCAGGGCCTTGCTGAGGACCAGCCGCGCCAGATGGGTATCCCCTGCCGCGATGGCCAGACCGGCCAGCTCGTCGAGGCTATCCAGGTCCGATGGGTTCTTGAGCAGCTTGTCCTTGACCCCATCGGCCTGAGGACCGCTCAGCTTGCCACCGCGGCGGCGTGCGATCCTCTCCGAGGCGGCGGGCGGCACGCCGGTGATGCAAGCCATGGCGAAGTCTCCGAAGACCTTCTTTTCACGGACGGTCTTCCTGCAGGTGTTCAGGTAGGTATCCGCGGCTGCCTTCTGCGCCTTGACCTGCTCCGCGAGCATCTGTCTATACTGCTTCTGCTGGTCGGGCGTCAGATCGGCAGGCACGGGCGCCTTGTCGAGGAAGTCCCCAAAATCCGCATACAGCTCGGAAAGCCGAAACAGGGCGGCGATGGCCCACTGGGGCTCCTTCATCTCCACCACGCCGGCATAGAACTGCTCCATCATTCCGATCAGCTGCATCTTGGTCTGGACCACGACCGCGTCTTCCTGACCGGCACCGAATCGCACCTTGCGATAGTCTCCCATCAACATCTCCGCCAGCCGGAACTGCGCCTCGGCGGCCAGCTCCATGTCCGCAGGACCGGTGCCCAGGCTGGCGGCGGCCATGAACGACTGCTTGGCCTCCTCGATCTTGTTGCGCTTCTTGAGCGCCTTGGCGTACAGGAGCTGGCCCTTGACGCTGCTGGGCACCTCGGACACGGCCTTCTGGGCGCTCGACAGGACCATGCGCCAATCATCCATCATGGCATATGCGTCCGCGATCTCCACCAGGATTCGCCCTCTCTCGTCTCCGCTCGCCTTCTCCAGCAGGACCTTGTAGTCCTTGATGGCCTCCCGCTGGTTGCCCAGGTAGCTGTGGAAGCGAGCGGCGGCGAACATGGCCTCACGGGCCTCCGGCTTCTCCGGAAAGCGGTTGTAGTAGTCCTCGTAGAGCGCTGCGGCGCGCTCGAAATCGGCCATCTGGGCGGAGAAGTTGCCCAGCGTCCCGTAGACGTCCTCCAGGTACTGAGACTTCTTGTACTGGGCGGCCAGCTGGGCGCCGGCCTTGAAGGCCATCTCGATGTTGCGCTTCTCCTTGGCCATGACGAAGGAGCGGTACAGCGCCTTCTCCGCCTTGCCGCCCACCTCCATCTCGCCGGCGTACTTCAAGAGCTCCTCGATCGCGTCGCCGCCTTCCTTCGTGACCTCGAGCGTCTTCTTGTCCAGCTCGCGATGCTCGGCCGCCGCGACGATCTCCCCGACCTCCTTCTTGAACTTCTCGTCCTTGATGCTGGCGTTGCCGGCATACTCCCGGCCCTGCCTGGCAAGGCCCTCGTAGTCCTCCATCTGCTTGTAGCAATCGAGCACCAGGTGCCCGGCCACGGCGACCTCGGAGTGGGCCGGATACTGGTTGATGTACTCGTTGAAGGACTCGATGGCCTGCTCGTACTCTCCCTGGTCGTAGAACATGCGGGCCACGTTGAACTTGATGGTGGGTGTCTTTTCGTCGTTGGGGTACTTCTTGACGAAGTACGCCCCGAGCTGCTTCAGTGCCTGTCTCGACTCCACCAGCTCGAAGCGGCTGAGGTACTTCGCACCGCCGAGCGCGTACTGGTATGCCTGGATACAGGAGTACAGCGCGTCCTTGCGGTCCTTGCTCTCGTCCATCACCCGGGCGATGTCCTCATACGCCCGGCCCGCGGGCAGGTACTGATCCGAGTTGAACAGGGCCTCGGCGTAGTTGTACTTCACGTCGAGTATCTTCTCCGAGTACTCCTCGAAGAAGCTCAAGTAGTTCTGGTACGCCCGGGCCGCAATCCGAAATGCGCGCTTCTCCTTGCGCTGCTGGGCGAGGAGGTGGAGCTTGGTCACGATGTCTCGCGAGTAGACCTCGAAGCCCTTGGCGAGCTGCTTCTTCTCGTTGTCGGCGATCCGCCACGAGAAAGCGTACTTGGAGGCGGCCTTGACGATGGCCCGCACGTCCTCATCCACCTTATCTTTCTTCTTGGAATACGAGGACGCATCGTAGATCCGCTGGGCATAGTCCAGGTTCTTGTCCACGTCGTCGCTCAGCTCGATGATCCGCCGGTAGAGCAGCGCCGCGTTGTCGAACTGCTCCTTGATGAAGTAGCGGTTGGCGAGCTTCTCCAGCGCGTGGACGTACACGGTCTTCGACGAGGCCAGCTTCCGGAAGTACTCCAGGGCGATCTTGGGCTTGTAGACCTCGGTGTAGCAGAAGACGATCCCGTTCAGCGCCTCGAGCTTGATGTTGATCGGCTTGTGGGTGTCGACCGAGATGTCCTCATCGGTCGTGGCGGTCGAGAGCACGACCGTCTCGAAGAGCTGGATGGCCTTCTTCCACCACTTCTTGTCCAGCCGGGCCTTGTTGATCGCCACCCACGCCAGTCTGTAGCGGGCCATGTCGTGGATATGCGACTCGCGGTACTCCAGGATCTTGTTGTAGGTCTTCTCCGCATCGTCGAGCTGGTCGTGATCGAAGTAGTAGTTGCCGATGATGTAGAGCGACTCGAGCAGCAGCGTGCTCTTGGGATACTCGTCCACGAGCTTCTTGTAAGATTCCAGCATGTCCTCGTGCATGCCCAGCTCGTGGTACTCGTGCCCCATGAAGAAGAGGATCTTGTCGTTGTAGCGGTACTCCGGAAACTCCCGCATCACGTCACGGTAGATCGTGATGGCCTCGTTCTTGAGCAGCTTGGCCTCGGGAGAGTTGGCCGCTTCGGCGCCGCGTTCCTCGACTTCCAGGTAGTAGACGAGCCTCGACTTCTCCACGTGGAGCTCGGCGAGCCTGAACTTGATGTCGGGCAGGAACTTGGCCCCCTTGGACTTCTTGATCAGGTCCTTGGTGACCTCGATCGAATGCTCTACCTTGATGATGTCCCGCTTGAGCCCGTCGATGAACTCGGCCTTCTCCTCGGCCCCGTCGGTCAGGGAGAACCCGAAGAGCCAGGGTGTCAGGCTCAGGAGCGCGAGCGCGCTCAATCGACTCGGCAGCTTTATCATGTCCACTCACCCCATCTTTGTACGCAACGAATGCGCCTACTCCCAGCGCTCCTCGCTGAAGCAGCGATCCTCGATATAGAAACGGAAATCGTGCAGCTCGTCGTTCCAGAACTCGCCGTCGAACTCGAAGAAGGTGTTTTCGGAGTAGTAGGGTATCTCGTCCCGCTCCTCTTCCTTGTCCGCGGGGGCACCCTTGATGCGCCGATAAATGGACAGGCCTATCTCGTACTCCAGCAAGTTCATCTGCTCCTCGAACAGCAGCAGCTTCTCGGCCACCTCTCTCAGCGCCTTGTCGAGCTTCTGGCGGAGTTGCTGGTTGACCTCTTTGATCTTCAGATCGTAGACCCGGTTCAAGTGCTCCAGAAGGCCATTCTCCGACCAGGAGAAGGCGAAGCCGTCCAGCATCCCCAGCTCGGTGTCCAGCAGGCGTTGGAACCTGCCGATCTCCACCATCCGGGGCTCCTGAAGAGCCGCGTCGAGCAGGATCTCGTTGCGGTCCAGGTCCACCCGATCGTAGACCACCCGGATGGCATCGCCGTAGTACTGGTAGAACTCGCTGACCGCGTCCTTGGCCACGTTGTAATGGCAGAGGTTCTTGTAGATGAGCGCCTTGAGCACGTACTTCTCGGGGTTGAAGTACCGAAAGTACGCGGGCGCCTCGAGCGCGTACAAGAGCCCCATCGCCCGTTGGTAGTCCTTGAGGTAGTACTGCGTCCAGGCCTCTTCCAGGAAGACCGAGGCCTGCTTCTCGATGGGCGCGTCGATGGTCTCGTACACCTCATAGGCTTCCTTGTACTTCTTCTGCTCGAAGAGGATCCGGGCCACACTCTGGCGGGCGTTGTTGATCACGTCGGCCTGCTTGATGTCCGAGTCCAGTATCGCCCGGAAGCCCTTCAGGGCGTCGTCGAGGTTGTACTTGACCAGATCGTATACCGCCTCGACGTACTTGGCCTTGTACCCGTAGTAGGAGCCTTCGCGGACCGACTGGAAGTGCTTCTGGCCCCAGCGGATGAAGCCGTTTCGATAGTCGAGCAGACCCTGGTTGTACTCGATGAAATCCCTGAGATCGCGGCGCAGGTAGCCGAAGGTCGAGTCGTAGAGGAGATCGTGCAGGATCAGGTTCTGATCGAAAGGGTGGTGCCGGGAGATGCGCTCGAGGGCGCTCAGCGCATCGGGCAGCAGCTCGGGCTTGGTGCGGTTCTTGGCCACGTTGTAGTAGTACTCCACGGCGGCGTGCATCAGGCCGATCCGCTCCAGAGACTGCGCGAGGAAGAACTCGGCGTAGCCGTACTTGTCCGCCCCGGGCTGGTTGCCGGAGATGTAGTCCCAGAGCCGCTTGCACGCGCCGACGAAGTTGCCCTCGTAGTACAGCTTGACCCCCTCGTCGAAGACCTCGGGGCCGACGAGCACCTCTTCCTCGACAGCCCCCTCGAGCTCCTTGAGCTCCTCTTCGCTCAGCTTCTCGCCCGCGTCTTTCTTGGGCGGAGGCGCGCCTTCCTCTCCTCCTTCGGGCGGTGCGGGTTTCGGCTCGGTCTCCCCGCCACCGGTGCCCGGATCGTCCTGGGCCGAGCAGGGCGGCGGCAACAACCAGACGAGTAGGCCGAATGCGGCCAGCAGGAATGACGTTTTCGACACGATCATGGATCTGCCACTCCTAGAGGTTGTACGAGATGGATATACCGATCTCGGCGGCGTTCTTGGGAAGCTGGTCGTCGAAGCCGCGATTGAAGCTCAGCAGCAGCAGCGTGTCTCGCAGATCCACGCGCAGAGACCAGTCCGGGTCGATCCAGAACCGACAGCCTATACCCAAGTTGAGCCCGAGCTCGTAGCGCGAGTTCTCCATGTCGAGCTCGTGGATGTTGAATGGGTTGCGAAAGACGAGCGACACGCCACCGGACGCGAAGAGCTCGAAGTGCAAGACCATGCGGTTGAGGAAGGTCTGCTTGCCGTAGAGCATCTTGAACAGCACGTTCGTGTTCTCGAACAGCACCACGGCCGGAAACTCGGCCGGAGAGATGTCCGGCATCTGATCGATGAGCTTGGTCTTGAGATTGGAGTCCACGTTCCAGGTCCAGCCGAGCCGAACCAGCTCGATGGCCCACACGTGGTCGAAATGGATCGTGTAGCTCAGCGCCAGCCCGTAACCCTTGTAGTATGCATCCAGCGGCAGGTAGGACCAGCCGAACGACAGCTCGTGGTCCATTCGGTAGAGCCGTTTTTGGATCGGCCCGAAGGCGCTCTTCTCCTTGACGGGCGGCTCCTCGACCTCCTCGGCAAAAGCCGTCGCGCCGAGGGCCACGAAAGCCAAAACCGCCGTCAGCAACGCGGCCCGAACGGGGCCGAAACGCGGCCTTGTCGCGTTCATTTGGCCAGTTCCTTTCGAAGGCTATGTCCGGGGCGGGCCTCTTCGGCAAACGCGTTGTAGGAAAAGCCCAGCACGAAGGCGAGCGTGCTGCCCACCCCTTCGCCGAAGTGGATGTACTCGCGGACCTCGAGCCGGGCCGAGATCGTCTCGATGATGAAGATCCGGATACCGACCCCGAAATCGATGGCCGGAAACCAGGCGGTCTCGAACTTCTCCGCCCCGACGCCCAGGAGGAAGTAAGTCTCCGAGTGGATCACCAGGCTGTCGAACAGGGCCATCTTGCCGTAGAGCGGTTTGAACATCAGATTCGTGTCGAGCGTGAAGTCGATCCTGTCCTCTTCCGGGCTCGTCGGGCTCGTATCCCATCGATCGGCCAGCTCCTCCTTGAGGCCCGTGCTCACATCCAGATACTTGCTGAACGAGAGATGCACGGCCTCCCAGGCGAAGAGGTCGTCGAAGTGCACCACATAGTGCCCGTTGACCGAGAACATCTTGTAGAACGCGTCCAGGGGCAGGAAGCCGAAGGTCAGCGCGAACTCGTGGTTCATCTTGTATGCCCGCGGCTGGACCGCATAGACTCGCCCCTGATCGAGATCCTCCTCCTGGGCCTGGGCTGCGGGCAGGCGCCAGCAGAGCAGCATGCAGATCGAGACAATCACCGGCCCTGCGGGCCGGTGTGTGTTGCGGGGGGGCATTGCTCCCTCCCTCCCTTGGCCTCGCAACTCAGAAGCCAACGGCGTTGAATATGAAAGGATACGTAACGACAACCGTGCCGCCCTTCGGTTTCGGGAACTTCCACTGTTTGATTCGAGCCGACACGCAGATGGCCACCGCCGGTGACTGCATCGTGTTGGTCTGGGTCTTGACTATGCTGACCGAGCCGCTCAGCGAGATGACCCATTCCATGTTGAGCTTGCCGGCCAGCTTGGGATTGAGCAGGAGGTTCTTCTCATAGCAGGCCTGAACTTCCTTGAGGTGCTTGCGGACCACCGCGGCGATCGCCTCGCGGCTGAGGGTTCCAGCGCCCTTGCGCACGATCTTGCGGGTTTTGAAGACGACGCCGCCGACCTTGCGACGCCCCGTGGTGCCGCCGGCCAGCCCACCGGGGCCGATCCCGGCGACGCCCCCCCGTCCCTTGCCGCCCCGCAGCAGCTCCACGCCACCGCGCACACCCACGCCCCTGCCGCGGGACAGAACCACGCTGGAGGAAGGCAGCTTGGCCACCAGCCCGGAGACCTTGTACCTCGAACGGCCTCCCGGCACCCGGACCGCGTCGAGGTTGGTCACGGCAGCCACGATGTTGTGCTGGGACTTCTTCTGGGAAAGGTTGCCGAGCGCGGCCATCATGCCGACTCCGCCGCTGCCGCCGTCACCGCCGCCGCCGCTGCCTTTCTTTTGCCGCTTGTTCCTGCGCTGCTTCGTCTTCTTCGGCTTCTCCTTCGGCTCCTCCTTGGGCTCCTCCTCCTTGACCTCCTCCTTCTTCTCCTCTTCTTTCTTGTCCGGCTCGGGAAGCTCGTCGAGCGGCACCTCGACCTCTTCCTCGGGCTTGTCCATGTTGATGTCCTTGATGTCCACCTTGGCGAAGCGGTCCAGGTCCACGTCTGCAGCCGCTTGCTTGTCCGAAGCCAGCAAGCCCATGATGCACAGCAGGATGAAATGCCCCGCGAAAGTCGAGCCGAAGATCTTCATGTGGAGCGGGTCGAACTTCCAGTCCCGGCTGGCCTTGGGGAGCTTGGGTGGATGGACGAAGCGGATGAACGATCCGCCGCCCTCGTGGATCAGATTGGCATAGTCACCCTTCATCAGCTTGTAGCCGTATACCGGGCGCCCCTTGTGCCTGCCGGCCCGGTTGGCCTCGCTCTTGAGCCCGTCCAGCGCCAGCGTCTGGCCGCCGACGATCACACCGCCGGAGAACTCGTCCGTGAAGAGGACCCGGCAGGCCGACTTCTCGTTGAACTGGACCAGGACGAAACGATTGGCGCCGAGCCGATACTTCTTGCCCGGTTGGATTTGATCGTATCGCAGCACCTGCTTCTCGCTGCTGTAGCCGATGATCTCCACGATCGGCACGGGCCCCGTCGGGACCGCAGGCTCGGCGAAGTTCTCGCGGATCAAGTTGTTGAGCAGCGAGAACGGCTCCACGAAGTCCCGCACCTCCACATCTTCAAGCTCGTCCTCGTCGGCGAAGTCGTGGTCCGGGGGAGGTCCCTGGGGGATGGGCGGCTCGAGCTCGTCCATCCGCGCCTCGACCGACGGGGTCATGCGTCCGATCGGGGCGGAGATCGGTGACAGCCCGGGCCCGGTCGGAACCTCCTCCACGGCCGGTTCGATGGGCTCGTAGAGCACCGAGGGCGGCTCGGGCTCGAGCTGCTCGGCCAGCGGACGCGAATCCAGGCCATCTATCGCGGCGAAGTCCGATACCGGCTCATCCGGAGGTGAAGGCCGGACCTTGACATGGGTCTCGGCTGCATCGTCTGGCTCGGGCTGTAGATCGCGCTCGAAGCGCGAGGACAGGTCCGGCATGCGCTCCGTCGAGCCCTCGAAGCCCAGCTCCTCCCTGAGGGCAGCGGCGATCTGCTCCCGGCGGTTCTGTGGCGGTTGGCGCTCTGGCTGGAAGGCCGGCCGCTCTGGCTGGAAGGCCGGCCGCTCTGGCTGGAAGGCCGGCCGCTCTGGCTGGAAGGCCGGCCGCTCGGGCTGGAAGGCCGGCCGCTCGGGCTGGAAGGCCTGTGACGGCCGGACCTGCACGGTGTGATCGTAGTCCGATCCCGACTCGTCGGGTCCGGTGTCGATCTCGCTCGCGCGCTGGGCATCGCTCGAAGGTGCGTATACGACCTCGGTCCGGTCGTCGGGCTCCTCCGGCGCCTGCATGATCCGAGTGGAGTCCTGGAATGACTCCGCGCGGGGACGTTTGCGCCCAAGGAGCTTGAACTTGAGACTGAAGGATCCGATGGCCACCTCGTCGCGCGAGTCGATGTAGCAGCGCTCGATGGGCTCGCCGTTGACGAAGGTGCCGTTGGAGCTTCCCAGGTCCTCGAGGATGAGCCCCTCGGAGCTGACCGTCACCGCAGCGTGAGTCCGAGAGGTGATGTCGTCATCGAGCTGCAGGTCGACGTCGGGATTCCGCCCCATGATGACCTGGTGCTGGGCGAAGCACTCGGTCCCCCAGAACCTCCCCTCCTGGAAGATGAAGATCTGGAGCACGGTCGATTCTGGAGTTCTAGCCATCTCGACCTCCCTGCTCTCTGGGCTCGACCACGGTCAGCGCCGTCAGGGCTCGATCTTTTCCGGAAACACCGTCTGGATGATCTCGTCCCTGAAGCTCGTCCGACGCATGACCATGCTCTTGAGCTCGCTGTCCTTGCGAGCCAGAATCTGCACCTCGCCCGCCTTGGTCGTCTGGCCCTTGATAAGCTGCGCCTCGAAGTCCACCCGCGCACGGCCTCCCGGTCCCACCGGCAGCGCAGCGCCCCCGCCCGAGTCCGCCTCGGGCTCGGGCGCGGGCTCGGCTTCGGGGGCAGGAGCGGGCTTCGGCTTCGGCTTCGGCTTGCGCCTGGGGCGAGGCTTGCGCCTGCGCCTGGCCACGAGCTGGCCAGCCGGCTCGGCCCTCGCCCATGAAGGCGAGACATCGCCGGATACCATTGGCCGAGCGATGTCCAGATCGGTAGCCAGCCAGGCGATGCACAGCGCCACCACAGCCAGACAAGTCCTCGCGAGTCGCATGACGCCCTCCTCACTTCTTCATGACCACGAAGCGGAAGTTGGGGTAGCCAGCCTGGGCCGAGGTCTTCATGACCAGATCGATCGTCTCGAAGGGCAGGTTCTTGTCGGCCTGGAAGCTGATCACCGTCTCGTCTCCCGTCGGGTTGATCTTCTCCTGGTTCTCGATCTCCTTGAACTTCTTGAGCAGGTTGAACAAGGGTGTGACGCGCTTCTTCTCCCGATCGATCTTGACAGAGGCCAACTTTCCTTTCTTGATGACGGCCACCTGGTTGCCCTCCACTTTCAGCTCGGTGGGCGTGATGTTGACGTTGATGGCCCACTTGAACGGAATGGCGGCGGTCGACTCCGGCAGGGTCAGGTCGGTGTCCAGCTTCAGGTTCTGGTCCTGAGAAGAGAAGCTGAAGACCAGAAAGACCAGGATGATGGTGAACATGTCCATCATCGAGGTCAGGTTCAGGTTCATCGGCTTCTCGGGCTCTTTACGCTTGATCGCCATTCCCACACCTCTAGAGGATGGACGAGACCACGGCGTTGGAGAACAGGACCTCTCGCGAGTCCAGCCTGGGGTCGACGGTCCGCTCCCGGGTGGCATCCATGACCTGGACGATCGTGTTGTAGAGGACATCCTTGTCGGGCAGGATGACGATGGTGTCGCTCTTCTTGTAGCGGTCCTTGATCTTCTTCACCCTCTCCGCCAGCTGCTCGAAGTCGTACTCCTTGCCCTTCTTGGCGATCGTGCCTCCCCACTTCTTGAGCTCCTCCTCGGTCTGATCGCCCTGGGCGGTGAGCACGAAGCCCGTCTTGGTGATCTGCAAAGTGAGCGAGACCTTGTCGAGCTGCTTCTTGTCCTCGTCCGCATCGCCGGGCGCGGCGCCCTCGGAGAGGGCCGGCACCGAGGCGTTGATGACCGCGGCCTGGAAGAACGCCGCGCAGCTGAGCAGGAAGGGGATCATGGCCAGGAAGAGGTTCATGACCGGAACCATGTTGAGATCCACCGGACCGACTGACTCGCGTCTCTTCATGATTCTCTCCTCCTCCTCGCCGCAGCGACATAATCGGCCTCAGCGCTGCATCGAGCCCATGCGGTTCTTCGCCGAGATGTGGCTGAACAGCGTCAAGGCGCTGTCCTCGATGGCATCCAGCATGGAACCCTGCTTTGCCATGAGTATGGCATGGGCGATGGTGGTCGGGATGGCCACCAGAAGCCCGCCCGCGGTGGTCTCCATCGCGATGGCGATGCCCTGGGCCAGGACCTCTTGCTTCTTGGCCGCCGAAGCGGCCCCGACGCTCTCGAATGCGAGGATAAGGCCGAAGATGGTTCCCAGCAGACCCAGGAGGGTGGCCACGTTGGCCAGGGTGGCCAGGTAAGGGATGCGCTTGGAGATCTGTGGCCCGACCTTCATGGTGGTCTGCTCCAGGGCGCGCCGGATCTCCACGTCCGAACGGTTGGCTTTGAGCAGACCCGCCTTGAGGACCACCATCATGGGGTTGTTGCTCTGGGCGTTGCAGACCTCGATGGCCCGGCTGTAGTTGTTCGAGTCCACGAAGGACAGAATGCGGCTCATCACCTGCCGCGAATCCACCTTGTACTTGAACCACAAGACATAGATTCTCTCTGCAGCCACGAAGACGGTGAAGACCGAGGTGAGGGCGATCAGGAACATCCAGAAACCACCCGGGTCGAATGGGTTGAACTTCATAAGGAAATCAGTCATCGTGGTTCTCCTGGCGTCCTGGATCGACGGCCATCTGGTGTTGCGCTGTCTCCTCTCCTCCGACCTGCTCGCGCTCCGGATGCTCGAAAGGCCAAAGCATGCCGGATTCCGTGGGTTTTCACGGACGCCGGATTATAGCGACCGCCCTGTGGCGAGTCAAGAGATCCCGCCAAAGGAGCTCATCCTGGCTGCCCGTGTTCCCCTGGCCGTCGCTATGAGAGAAATCCCTCCTTTCCTCGCCTGGAGAGCGCGCAATCCCGCAACAAGTGAGGAGATCCGCGCCCTTCTCGGAAGGGAATTGCATGACCTGTGCCAGCCAGCACGCGGGTGCTCATCTCATCGTTCAGATACGTGGAAAGCTCGCTCCTGACAGCGGACGCAGGAGCGAGCAGGTGAAGCAATCCGGCTTCACCGCGCAAGGCTTACAGGCCGGGCTTAAAGTTCACGGGCTGCGACCGAAGTCGCAGCCCGTGGCGAGGAAAGGAGGTATTGAGAACAAGCGCGCGTTCGCGCTCAGTGCCTCAGCTTCAGGGCCACCAGACCCAGCAGCATGCCGAGCAGGCCCAGCGCGCTGCCGCTGCCGGCCGCCGTGGCGCAGCCCGAGGAGACCGGATCGCCCTCGGCGGTCAGCTTCATGGTGTGCTCGTCGGTCCGGGCACCCGGGTAGAGGTCGTCGTCGAAGACGAGCTGGCCGCTGAGCTTGATGACGTACTCACCCGGCTGGTCCGGCGTGAACTCCACCACCCGGCCCTTCTTGTAGTGGTAGTTGTAGGGCGTCGACAGGGTGGCCGAGCCGCGAGGATGACGGATGGTCGCGCCGGAGCCGTCCGGGCTGCTCACGACCGTCCACTCGTAGTTGATACCCCGGTTCTTGCGGTTGGCCCAGAAGACCAGGGGCAGGGTCTCGCCGGTGCGAACCTTGCGGTCCATGCCCGCGTAGACCATGAAGGTCGAGGTCGGGTCGAGGCAGGAGCCGACCTCGTCGGCCACGTAGCAGAAGGTGCTGTCGCAGACGTCGCCCTGGCCATCGCGGTCCTCGTCGCTCTGGTCCTTGTTGGCGACCAGCTTGCAGTTGTCGGCCTGGTCGAGGATCTGGTCGTTGTCATCGTCCACGTCGCACTTGTCGCCGATGCCGTCCAGATCCGAGTCGAGCTGGTCCGCATTGGTCTGGTAGGGGCAGTTGTCGTAGAGGTCGGGCACGCGGTCATCGTCGGCGTCCTGGTCGCAGCCCTCGAGGTTCCACGGGCCGGTCGACTCCTGATCGGGGTTGTTCACGAAGGGGCAGTTGTCCTGGAGGTTGGGCACCAGGTCCCCGTCGATGTCGGGGTCGCAGGCATCGCCGAACATGTCCTCGTCCAGGTTCTGCTGGCTGGGGTTGCGAACCTCCTTGCAGTTGTCGAGGGTGTTGTCCACGCCGTCACCGTCGACGTCCAGGTCGCAGGCATCGCCCAGGCCGTCGCCATCCGCGTCCACCTGCTCCTCGTTGGGCTCGTTCTGGCAGTTGTCGCAGGCGTCGCCATCCAGGTCGCCGTCCGCATCGGCCTGGTCGCGGTTGGAGTGGAAGGGGCAGTTGTCGAAGTCGTCCTCGATGCCGTCCTCGTCGTAGTCGTCCGCATACTGATAGGTATCGCCCAGGTCCGTGTTGGCGATGAGGATCGAGCCGCAGCCGCAGCCGCAGCCGCCGCCTGACTCATCCGGGGTGCCGCACAGCCCGCCCGAGCACTCGCCGGGGGCCGAGTCGTCGGTCTGTGCCACAGCAGGGGCCGCCAGGAACAGCGTCATCGCCGCCAGTGCCAAAATGACTGTCCACTTCATCTCTCCGCTCCTTTCAGGTTTGTCCTTCTTGTTCATAAATCTTTGATTGTTTGTTGATTTGCTCATCGGCCTTCTATGTACGCAAGATCCGAGCCAATGATCGAGCTGGCGGCTAGATAATAATTAGGCCTATATTTCATGGCATTAGCAAGAATCACGCCCGGCTCGAGCGCCGGATCTCTGCTCTTTTTGGGGTCTCGAGTCCACAAAGAGCTGCCAGCCCGAGCGCAGAACGGAGCTCCATCCATGAAAACAAAATATTTACAATGTCTTGACTGTGCGGATCCAGCCCCCAAAAAAGCCGCCTGGCAGATGGATCTGGGGTCTCGAGCCCCCAAGCCGAGCTCAACGTGCTGCGTCATGGCAGGCCGAGCAAGCCTTCCGCTCCTGCTGGATCCGGGGGCAGAAGCCCTTGTCCGGTCCCGGATCGGGCACCGTTCCAGGGTGGCAGCGGCCGCAGCGCAGCGCATCTCGGCGCTCTCGGATCCAGACGCAGCCGTGCCGGAAGCGCCCCGCGGCGTTTCCGGCTGTCCCGGCGTGGCAGCTCGCGCAGGGCGCGGCCAGCAGCCCGGCGTTGCGCTCGCGAAGCCTGCATCCGGGTGCGGGCTCGAGCGGCAGGCTCTCCAGATAGACCAGCAGATCGGCCAAGGCCTCGGGGTGATCCTCGAAGCTGCGGTCGAAGGCCGGCATGGTGGATCCGGCGAAGTTGGCGCTCGGATCGATCAAGCTGTCTCGCAGGTAGCCGAGGCTCTTGCGACCGATGGTGCGCAGGTCCGGTCCGTAGTCCGCCCCTCCGAGCCCCTCTCTCCCCAGAGGGTGGCAGACGGCGCAGCCGAGCTCGGCGTACAGCCGAGCGCCATGGAGCAGGCGCTCCGTGCCCGGCACCTCGCCCGGCAGGTGGCAGCGGGCGCAGGCAGCCTGGATGTGGGGCTCTCGCATGAGCGGATCGCGCTCGCCCGTCGCGGCGTTCACATGCGCATCGTCCGAATTGAGCGCCCGGCCCACGCCGCCGTGACAAGCGCTGCAGCCTATCTCGACATGGGCGCGCTGGTGGTGCCCGAGCCGCTCGGGGTGCGGCCCGAAAGGAGGCGGGAGCCCGGCCGCGCGGAGGTCTTCCCGCTCGACGCCCAGGTGGCAGGTCGTGCAGCGGTCCAGCTCGCCGCGGCAGCTCTGGACCTGTCTGACCCCCGCTGCGGCCTCGCCTACCTGCCCGGCGAAGCGCGCCTGGATCTCCACAAAGCCGGGCCGCAGCGCCCGGACGGCCGCCAGGACCATCACGGTAAGCAGCGCGCAGGCGGCGAGAAGCAGCCCGATCCGCAAGCGCCTGGCATCGGTGGGCAGATCGCGCTCAGCCGACAAGGGGCCAGTCCTCCCAGGGCCAGTAGAAGATCCAGTCCGGACCCCGGCAGAGTCCGACGAGGATGCAGCCGACGACCGCGACCAGGGTCACGCCCAGGGCGGCCAGCAGAGCCGTGCGCCGCGAGCGGTCGACCCAGCCGGCAGCCGCGGCCGCGACCGCGGCGAGCACCAGCATGCCCGAGGCCGGGTTGAGCAGATCCGGGTGGCTGCCGGCGCAGCCCTCGCCCGCCAGGTAAGCCCACTCGAGCGAGGCGAAGGCCGCGGCGGCGCTCAGGACCACGGCGCCGAGCAGCCAGCGGCTGCGCGGCGCCCCGAGCCAGCGGCCCGTGGCTCGCTCGCCCCGATCGGCGAAAGGCCAGACGACGAGGAGCAAGACGGCCAGCGACGGGAAGGCCACCCCCCCGACCGGGGCGGAGTAGGAGACCATCTCCTGGACCCACAGGAAGAACCAGGGCGCCTTGTCCGGGTTGGAGGGGTGATGGAGATCGGGCCGGCCTCCCAGAGGCGCATCGACGAGCGCGGCGAAGAGGCCCGCGACGGCCAGCGCGCAGAGCACCAGGATCGCCTCGCGCAGCAGCAGGTGCGGCCAGGCCGGCAGCAGCCGATCGTCGGCCGGCCGGCCGGCCAGGCCCCCGTCCTTGCGGATCCTCCACAGGTGGAGCCCGAGCAGGGCGAGCAGCACGACAGGCAAGACGAAGACGTGCAGGGTGTAGAAGCGGATCAGGGCGGCCTGGCCCACGCGCTCGCCGCCCAGGAAGAGCTCCTTGAGGGGTGCGCCCAGCCAGGGGAAGTGATCGAGCAGGTTGGCGCTGACCGTCACCGCCCAGTAGGCGCGCTGGTCCCAGGGCAGCAGGTAGCCGGTGTAGGCCAGCCCCAGGGTCGAGGCCAGCAGCGCAAGACCGATGAACCAGTTGAGCGTCCGGCCGCGGTAGGCCGCGCAGGCCGCCACCCGCACGAGGTGCAGCCCGACGCAGGCCACCATGCCGTGAGCCGACCATCGGTGCAGCGCCCTCACGAACGGCCCGAAGGCCACGGCGTGCTGGATGTCCAGCATGGAGTCATAGGCGCGCTCGGTCGACGGGATGTAGTAGATCATCAGCAGGGCGCCGCTCGCGCACAGCAGGAAGAACAGCACCCCGGTGAGGATCCCCAACCCCAGGGTGAGCCAGGGGTTGAGCGCGTGCTCGCTCACCCTGAGCGGATGGACGTGGAAGACGAAGTTGCGCCGCATGCGCAGGTGCGGCTCGTCCGCCTCTCGACTCATCCGCCCGCCTCCCCGGCCTCGATCTCGCCGAGCGAGCGCGTGCCGGCGGAGACCTCCTCGCGCCGATCGACCCACAGCTTGCCGTCCGGTTCCAGGCTCAGCCGATACCAGGGCAGCGGCTCGCGCGCCGGACCCGAGACCAGCTCGCCGGCGAGCCCGAATCGGGCCCCGTGGCAGGGGCAGTAGAATCCGTCCGCCGTGCGCCGAACGGTGCAGCCCAGGTGCGTGCAGCGGGCGGACATGGCGCCGAACCCGCCCTCGTCGCGGAGCACGAAGAGATCGCGCTCCCTGAGCCAGGTCAAGGTCCGCATCTGGAAGTCGCCCGGCCGGCCGACCGGAAAGCGCGCCGGGGGGCCGTCCTGCACCCGAGGGATCGCCAGGCGCAGGCTGCCCGCCGCAGCGCCCAGCGCGCAGGCGCACAGCACCGCGCGGCCCGAGCCGACGAGAAAATCCCGGCGGCTCGGCCCATCGGCGTCGCCGACTTGCTCCGCGGGTTGCCTGTCGTGCTCTTCTGCCATCTGGGTAGCGCCAGTCTACCCGCTCGCGTTCGGGCTTGGCAAGTCACCGGAGAAGCCCAGGGCCGAGACGGCGGCCAGCCCGTAGAACCCGACGCCGAAGAGCAGCACGGCGGTGTAGCCGAGCGTCATGCCCAGCAAGACCGCGCCGATCGAGCCCACCACCGAGGCGAAGCCGTTCACCCCCCATGCCCAGGGTATGCGCTCGGGGTGGGTGGCGTCCAGGCGCCTGATGAGCAGGGGGAAGGGCATCCCCATGACGAAGCCGCTGGGCGCGAGCAGGAGCACGCTCAGCGAGATGCGGGCCCAGGCCGGCCAGGCCAGCGTGCCCGCGAGAAGCGGCGCGGTGACGAGGACCGTCGCCGCCGCGATGGCCGCCGCCACGAGGCCCGCGAAGACCGGGGCGCGCGCGGCGCTGAACCGGCGCGCAAAGCTGGAGCCCAGCCCCGAGGCCACGAGCAGGGTGCCCAGCACGGTCGAGAAGACCAGCACCGGGCGTCCGAGGTAGAGCGTGAAGCGCTGGATGAAGCCGACCTCCACGGTGATGTAGGCGAGCCCCAGCAGGCCGAATGCGGCCAGGGTCCGCAGGCGCCCCTCGCCCGCCAGGTTGCGCCGCCTGAAGACCGCCAGCGGGAGCAAGATGAACGCCAGGCCGATGATCCCCGTCTCGATGAGCAGCACCAGCAGCGACGCCTCGGCCACGGGCCGATCCTCCAGCGCCTGGCGCCCGTCGGTACGGCGATCGAAGACGCCCGCGAGGTCCGACCAGCGGAGCTCCGCCAGCGGCACCCTGCGGTTGAAGAAGGGCCGGTCATCGGTGGCCGGCTCGAGGATGGCCGGGAAGGGCACCGCCACCGTTCGCGGGTCGGGCGCCCGGGCCAGCTCGGGGTACGGGGGCCGGCAAGCGGAGTCCCGGCCCGGGAGATACAAGGGCTGGAGCCCGCGCTGCTCGAGCACGGCGGCGAAGCGGTCCACCTCGGCCGGGGTGAATGGCCGCCGCCGCAAGGCGAAGCCCGCGTAGAAGGCCAGGCCCCGGCTGCGGGCCCTGTAGGCCATCACCGAGCGCTCGAAGCCCTGCTCTCCCCGGAGCGCGAAGATCGCCCGGGCGGTGCTGAACAGCCTCGGCAGGTGGGCCTCGGGACGGGTAATGAAGAGCAGGCCGTCGTCGCTCAGGTGTGCCAGGTAGTCCTCGAAGGCCTCCGCCGTCATCAGGTGGTTCTCGGCCAGGCTCAGCGAGCCGCTGGCCAGCGACGCGTTCGAGATCGTGTGCGGGCAGGAGATCAGCTCGAAGCGCTCATCCAGCCTGCGCAGGAAGCTCCGCGCCTCGTCGGTCCGGATCTCGACTCGCGGGTCGGCGGCCAGGCCGCCGGTGAAGTCGGCCATCCGCTCGAGGAGCAGCGCGTTGATGGCCGGGTTGATCTCCACGCCCAGCACCCTCGAAGCGCCGTTTCGCAGCGCGATCAGGACCTCCCGTCCGCCGCCCGAGCCGATCACCAGCACGGACGGGTGCTCGAAGAGCTGGACGAAGTAGGACTCCTCGGTCCTGGTGGGGCCCAGCTGCTCGATCGGGCCCTCGGGGTGCGCCAGCCGGGTCATGGCCGTGCCGGCGTCGATCAGCACGTGGCGGTGCTCCCCTCCGCGCCGGTCGCGAAAGGCGACCACGTCGATGCGCGACAGCGTGTTCCAGGCCGTGAGCAGCCGGTGCTGCGGATCGCCCAGCAGCTCGGCCACCGTGCGCCCGCCCTGCGCGGGATCGCCCACCGCCTTGTTGGAGCTGATGCGCAAGGGGATCCAGGCGTCCGCGAAAGGGACCAGCGCCGCGATCGCGAGCGCCGCCAACCCCGCGCCCGCGGCCAGACGGCGAGAGGACTCGAGCGCGATGCACGCCGCCCCGCAGGCGGCCAGCATCGCCGCGCCGAAGACCGTCCCCAGCCCGCCGAGCCCAGGCAGCAGCGCGATCACGGCCAGCGAGCCCGCACCGGCGCCGGCGAGATCGAACAGGTACAGCCGATGCACCGCGCGAGCGTGCCGGGTCAGCAGCGCCGAGATGGTCAGCCCGGAGAAGAAGAATGGCAGCGTCACGCTGAGGTAGGAGAGCGGCATCCAGAGCCACTGCCAGGCGTCGCTCGCCAGGGAGAAGGGCTCGTAGGGAATGGCGTTGAAGAGCAGGAAACCCGCTCCGAAGGCGATCGGGGTGGCCGCCGCGGCGCGCGCGAGCAGCCGGGCCGAGACTTCCTGCGGACGCTTTCGCAGCGCCAGGGCCACACCCGCGAAGCCCAGGCCGAACAGCGCCGTCGACACGACCATGAAGGCGAAGTGATACCAGAGTGTGACCGACAGGATCCGCGTCAGGCAGACCTCGAGGCACAGTGTGGCGGCGGAGAGGAGCAGCAGGCCCGCGAAGGTGCTCCGCGGCGCGGTGGGCGGGGCTGGCATCCCGGGATCAGGGCATCTCGAGCTCCACCCGGGCGAAGTAATGGGTCGTGGCGTCCGAGTAGATCTCGATCAGGTGATCTCCCGCCATGCGGACTTTCTGCTCCTGGGAGAAGACCCGGTTGGAGCCCGCCTTGGAGAAGATGTCCGCCCCCATGCTCTCGTAGTGGTACGAGTTGCCGCATCCGGGCTCGTACCAGATGATCTCGGTATCCTCGCCCGGGTGCACCATGCTCTTGAAGAAGAGCTTGACGCGAATGCCGGTGTCGGCCGGGGTCGTCACCACGAAGGAGCGAAAGCCGGGAAAGTTGCCCTCCAGGTACTTCGATTCGCCCATGATGCAGCCCGCCGAGGTCTGGCAGACGGAGACGTTGGCCTCGCAGGGGTCCGGATCGGCCCCGGCGACGAAATCGCCTTCCGACACGCCGCAGGCGGTCAGCAGCCAGGCGGCGATCAGCACGCCCCATGTCAGCTTCATGCTCATCCTCTTCCTCCCTCGCGCGCGGCGAAACGGTCCCTCATCGCGTCACGAGCGTCTCCATGGAGGCGCTGGCGTCGATGAGCGCCGCTGCCTCGACCTCGTCGCCCGACTTGATGGAATGGAGCGTGAAGCGGTGCCTCTCCAGGCGCAGGCGGAAGTTGGTCGCGGCGTCCAGGGCCAGGTTCCCGAGCGCACCGGGCGGGACCTCCAGGCAGCCGTCGTCGAAGGTGATGCAGCGCAGCTTCATGTAGTCGGTGCTCGCCCCGGAGTTGGGGATGATCTTGAACTCGACGTAGTCGCCTTCGGCCGGCTCCCACTCGACCCGCAAGGGCTCGACGCGGTCGATGGCGATCCCGATTGCGCAGTCCTCCCTGAGCGCCTCGTAGCTCCTGCCATCCACGGCCTCGAGCACGGGCATGGCCGGGGCGGCCACGAAGTCCTCGAAGGCCGGGAAGTCCCCATCCTCCGAGCCCGAGCTAACCTCGATGCCGATCTGCTCTGCTGCGAAGCCGCGCACGGGCAAGAGCTCGGGGGGCAGGTTGCCGTTCTCGTCGGGCAGCAACAGGACCTCCTCGGTCAGGCCGGTGAAGGCGACCGAGTCCACGTGCATCGGGATGGGTGCGCCGCTTATCTCGGGCTTGCCCGTGATCACGTAGCAGGCGGGGTAGTCGCGGAAATCCATCCGCGGCGCCAGGATCACCGAGTAGTCCGAGAAGTCGCTGAAGTGGGCCTGGACGAGGGTGTTGTGCTCGCCGTCGTCCACCGCCAGCTCGTCGATGCCGATGGAGGAGACCAGGTAGGTGTTCAGCTCCTCCTCTGAGATCAGGCTCGGCACGTTGTCGTAGCCCTCCCCGCAGGTCGGTGTCGAGGAGCCGCAGGCCGCGGCGCAGCACGATGCGAGCGCGCAGAGAATGAAGGACCATCGCGTTTTCGGTATCATGACGGGATTGTAGACCTCCATGGAAGAAGCGGTCAAGCGAATGGCCCGTCGTCTACCGCTCCTCGATGGCGAAGAAGTCCCCGTCTCCCAGGGGCCACTCGGCCACGTCGGGCTCCTTCTGGCCGTCGTGGAAGCGGATGGGCACCACGGCTGCCCGGAAGATCGAGTAGGCGTACGGGTTGTCCAGCGGCGTCTGGGCAAAGTAGAGGTAGACGTTGTTCCAGCCCGGTCCGAAGCCCGGCCGGGTCTCGAGCGTGTCCACCAGGGTGATGTTCTTGACCTTGAAAGAGATGCAGTTCTTGTTGGCCAGCCCGACCACGATCGACTCTCGGATCCGGCAGAACGTGTTGCCGGTGCAGTCGTTGTCGCTGGTGCAGCCGTCCGCGGTCGTGCCGGTTCCGTCGCACCAGAAGCCCGACTTCGGAAAGAGGTTGTCCGGATCATCGACCCGGACCACGATCCAGGGGGGCTTGAGCTCCTCGTTCACGCGCTCGCCGGCCCCGCAGGCCCAGCCCTCGCAGGGTGCCGAGATGCAGACCCCCGACTCGGGATCGCAGGTCTGCTCCCCGCTGCAATCCACGTTGAGACAGCGATCCGTCAAGCACTTCCCGAGCAGCGGATCGCAAGCCTCGCCCATCTCGCACTCCGACTTGGAGCAATCGGGCACACAGCGCTGCTGGTACGGATCGCAGGTCTCGGTCGAAAGGCAGCTGATCCGGTCGCACGGATCGGTCTCGCATGTCCCCAAGTTCGGATCGCACCACGTCCCGGGCTGGCACTCCTGCGTGCAGTCCTTCACGCAATCGCAGGATGAGAACAGCTGGTAGATGCCCGGACCGGTGATGTCGATCTCGATTCCGTGCTGGCCGTCGGCCGGGTCCCTCCACGCCAGGCTCGGCCACTCTCGCGTCGTGTTGTCGGGTCTGCGCGTGCCGACGGGATAGAAGTATAGCGCGCCCGCGCCTTCCTCGGATCGTCCGGACAGGTCCGTGATCTCGACGCCGCTTACCAGGAAGGGCTGCTCCGAGAAGGGGACGATCCGCAGTCCCTCGTCGACAAGCTTGTAGCGGTAGGCATCACCCGCGCGGGCCCGGGCGTCGTTGCACTGGGGGTCGAGATGGAGTTCGAGCTCGTCGCCGTTGGGCGTGCCGTCCAGGTCCGAATCGCTGAGCTGGTCCGCCCGCAAGTAGTTCGACCCGCTCTTGAACTCGACCCAGTCGGGATATCCGTCCCTGTCGGTGTCAAAGAGGTTCAGATCGGTCCCCAGCAGCTTCTCCTCGCAGTCCTTGAGGCCGTCGCCGTCTCTGTCATAGCTCCCGTAGGGCTTTTCGAGCCCGTAGCAGGCCTGCGGTAGATCGGTCCTGAGGGGATCCAGGTTCACCGTGGCGAAGACCATCTCGAGCATGTCCCCGATCCCGTCCCCGTCGGTGTCCCAGTTGGCGGGATCGGTATCCGTACCCCCGGGTGTCGCCTCGCCCCACACGTCCAGCTCGCAATGGCAGCTCGCCAGATCCTTGCACTCCCCGGTCAGGATCTCGTTGTAGCACTCCTCTTCCCGGTCGCTCAGGCCATCGGCATCGCTGTCGGTCATGATCTCGCCGCACAGGCTCTTGACGTTCGCGTTGGTGACCAGGAAGGCCTTGCTCACGAAGATGCTCTGGGTCGTATCCAGATTGATGCCCCCGAAGTTGAGCTGGTGCTCGGAGTTGTAGGAGATGAACTCGCCCATGCCCGCATAGGCCATGGCCTGCAGCATGTCGGCCGTGTGGTTGTTCAGCGCCCGGGTGCCGGTGTCCGGGCAGGGGTAGGGATCGCAGCATTCCTCGTCGCTGACGCACTCGGTCACCCCGTCGTCCTGACACAGGCGGACGAACTCGCAACGGCCCGCGCACTCCTCGCATGTCAGGCCGTGATCCGCGGCACAGAGGTTGGCGGGCGGAAGGCAGACCTCACCGGGGCTCGTGCAGTTGGGGGGGCAGGGCACGGCGTCGCTGCAGAAACGGATCTCCGCCATGCCGTCGCAGGTGGACGGGTGATCGGCCAGCTGCACGGTGTGGAAGGCCACCTCGGCCACGCCCTCGTCGTCGCCGAAGGTCGTGAACTCGGCCACCCACTCCTTGGCGAGATCGACCTCGCCCGCGGCGTCGCCGAGCGACGGGTCCGGAGGACCGCTGGCCAGGAAGATGAACACGTAGCGCGTACGCGACCGGGTGCCCGGATTCGACGTCAGCACGTCGCCCGTGAACACACTCAAGGCCAGCGACATGGCTCCTTTCCAGTCCCGGCATTGGCCATCGGCGCAGTTGTTGGCGGACATCAGATCCGTGATGGCCTCGGTCAGCACCGCCATGTCCTTGGTGTAGCCATCCGTCAGCTGGATCACCTCGCCGCCGTACTTGATGATGGCGAAGGAGTAGTTGGGCGAGGCCATGTAACGGTTGACGATGTCCTGAACCGAGCTCATCCGGTGGCCCGACTGGTCGTTGTCGGCCATCATGTTCGACGTGTCGATGATGAACATGAGCCGAACTGGAAACTGGCGCTGGAGCGGATCGTCCGTGCAGACCGTGCCGGAGACCGTGATCTTGTTGGGCACGTTGGGCTCCATGGACGTGACGTAGATGTTCGTGTCCGTGCACGAGCCGAACGCCGCGCCCAGCGAACAGCACACGAGCCCGACGAGACAGAGTCGCTTCATGGCAAGACCTCCTGGCGTTCTGCAGCCCGGCCCGTCCGGATCACTCATCCTCCTCGGCACCCGGGTTCGGGTTGACCGGGTTCGGGCAGGCGTAATCCACGACCTCGGGCATGCAGTAGGAGCACTCCTGCGGGCACTCGCGCACGGCCGTCACCGCCAGTGCGTACTTACCGCTCGCGCTGTAGTCGTACTCCTTGCGGTCGTAATGCATCACGCGCAGGTACACCGGGCGTCCGGAGTGATACTCGCCGCACATGTAGACGCACTCCCCGCCCGACGAGGTGACCGTCCCGCTGGTCGAGTTGCGGTTGCATGCCGAGTCGTGCGAGCTGCTTCCGGGTGTGGCGCAGAAGCCGGTCCGCCGGCGCTCGCCGAGGTACATCTCGTAGTAGACCTCAACCGAGGCCTTGCCGCTGAAGCTGTAGTCGAACGTCAGCCCCCAGTCGACCGCCGTGTCGGCCACCTCCTGCTCGACGCACGCGCCCGCATCGCAGGTCCAGTGAGGCGGGCTGCAGTCGTCGTCATTTGCGCACAGGCAGTGGCCGTCGGTGCACGTCGTCCCGTTCTGGCAGGGGTTCTCCGCATCGCATGCGGGCATCTGCGGCTGCGGGGGCGTCGACTTGGTCTCGTGCGGGATGTCGAGCACGAACCAGTCCTGATCGCCCCGGAACGACAGGTAGCCGTCCAGCGTGCAGGTGACCGCCGTGCCGTTGTCCGAGCAGCTGGCCGCCCTGGCCTGGCTGTGGTTCCAGCTCCGGGTGGCCTCCTCCTGCTGGTTGGTCACATAGGGCAGGTACAGGCCGTTGGGCTCGTGGAGGTCCAGCTCATCGTGGACGGTCACGCGCAAGGAGTAGGCATGGTCCGCATCCAGCTGGGTGCCGAAGTAGTCCCGCACCTTGATGAAGTAGACCTTCCCGTACATCGGCGCCACGGTGTGGAGATGCTTGTGGTTGCCGCCTTCGCCCCACTCGACGCCCTGCATGATCAAGCTCGTGATCCCGCACCCGAAAGCCGTCTCCCCGGCATCCCGCGGCAGGCAGGCCCCGGAGCCCTTGCAGTGCCCCTCGTGGGCCACGCACTCGTGCGAAGGGCACTGGGCGTTCATGCAATCGGCGCCGCATTCGCTGTCGCCCGAGCACTCCCAGGCCAGCAGACCGCAATCGGTCGCCTGGGTGCACGAATAGCGCGGATCGGCCACGATGAGGTCGACCGCCGGCCCGACCCGGCTGTCGTTGTGCACGATCAGCTCGACCTCGATCAGGTCCGGATCCGCGTCGGTCGTGTTGTAAGGCGAGACGATCCGGTACCAGTCCTGATCGGCCCGCGATGCGAGGTAGGCGTCGTCGACGAGCTGCCCGCTGGTGATCTCCGTGGCCTGTTCCCAGGTATCGTTGCTGGACCCGCCCCGGTCGCGGACGTCCGGCTCCTGATCGAGGCGGACCTGGAGATCGTAGCCCACCTCCAGCTCGGCGTCGTCGTGATCGATGTCGGTGATCAGCACGTAGTAGGTCCCCTGGCCTCCCAGCGACAGCACGTCGTGCATGTCCGCCGGTGCGGACATGCCGTCGAACTGGCTGCCCGTGTTGACCAGCGTGGTCCCGTCCGACTCGAAGACCTCGTACCGCAGGTCCACCGGACCGGCCTCTCGCGAGGTGAGATCGAGCCTGAGGATCTCGTCCCCCGCGCCGGCCTCGACGCGGAACCAGTCCTGATCGCCCAGATAGGAAATATAGCCGCGGATGCTCTGGCCATCGCTGATGGCGGTTGCCGTGGGGGGGCTGTTGTTGATCTCGTTGGCATCCGGATCATCGGTCATGTTGATCGAGATGGCGTAACCGTTGTTCGCGTCCTCGTCATCGGTCCCCTCGTCGTAGACGTCGACGAAGTAGTTGCCCGCCGTGTTGATGTAGTGCCTGCCGACCAGATCGGTCACCCCGTTCGTGCCGTCGTGATCGCACAAGCTGCCGACCAGCCTCTCCTGCTGCTGGGCGTCGACGAAGTAGATCGCATAGCAGTAGTCGACCGGACTCAAGGCCACGTTGTTGGCGAGCTCCAGCTCGAGGATCGTGCCGGTCGAGCTGGAGAGGTTGAACCAGTAGTAGTCGTAGTCGTTTCGCGGGCAGATGAAATCGGACAGGGGCTCTCCGCCCACGGTGAGCTGCCACTCTGCCGGCGTGGCCGGACGTCGCTCCGAGTTGTCCCGGATGCACACCCCGGGCCCCGCATCCTGTCCGTCGAGGCCCCCGTCGCCGCCGGATCCGGTCCCGCTGCAACCCATGGCTGCGGCGAGCAAGAGGCCGAGCAAGATGGATAGGCTGGTACTGAATCGTCGGTTCTGGATCATGTCTCTCCTCGCTATCCTGGCACCCCAGGCGTCATTCGGCCGTGTCCGCGCCGATCGGTTCGCCCGAGTGCTCGTGGTCGTAGAGGCGGCAATCCCGCTCCGCGTCGAACCAGTCCGTACAGCGCATCCGGTCCTCGGCGAGCTGCGGGATGCACTTGCCCTTGCACAGGGCGGGCGGGCAGTTGGCGTCGCTGCTGCAAAGCGCTCCGCAGATCCCGTTGTCGCTGGTCGGGTTGACCGGATCATCCATGCAGGTCAGACCCGTCGGGCAGGGCTCGAGATCGGGATTGGTCCCGGAGATGGAGCACGTAATCAGGACGGGATAGTAGCACTGACCCACCGCCAGATTGCAGCGGTAAGGCGGGCAGTCCGCGTTGCTGCTGCAAGGCTCGCCCTGCAGCGTGTCGCAGGTGCCCAGCCCTTCCTCCCGGGAGCACATGCCGACGTGGCAGTGGTTCTCGATGTTCTCCCTCGCCACCGAGCAGGTCACGCTTTCGTTGTTGAGGCACACGCCGGCGTCGCTGCCTTCGGTCGTGCGCTTGCAGAACGTCTGGGGACAGTCGAGCGACATGGTGCAGCCGACGCTCTCGTCGTTGGCGCAGACAAAGGACGCCTTGCAGTAGTTGAACGAGCAATCGACGTCCAGGTTGCAGCGCTCGGGATTTTGCTGATCGGAGAGGCTGCAGCACATCTCCACGCCCGATGTCTCGGGGTCGTCGCAGTTCCGGGTGCACAGGTTCGGCGTGCAGTCGGTGTTGAACTCGCACGCCCCCTCGTCCACGGCGCAGCTGAAGACCTCCACGGTGCAGAAGTTGTAAGGGCAATCGACGTCCCGATCGCACGCATCGCCGATGATCTCGTTGCAGGTGAATCCCCGCTCCCCCCTGCAGTCGCTGTTGTCCTCGCAGCGCGGGCCCATGCAGGTGCTGAGCACGAGCTCGCAGTGCTGGTGATCGCATTCGCGGGAGTCGAGGCACGGCTGCCAGCGGCAGCGGTGCACCTCGGGGTCGCAGGGCTGGATCGGGCAGCTGTCGTCGTCGGTGCACGGCACGCGCGCACAGGTGCCGCCGTGGTGATCGACGCAGTGGTGCGTGACGCACATCTGCTCCTCGCAGGTCGCGAACTCGGCGGTGCAATCCTCGTCGCTGAAGCAGGAGTCGCGGCAGACCCCGTCCCGGCACATCGTGTTGGGGCCTGCGTTCGGGCAGTCGGAGACCACCGAGCAGGCCGAGTAGTCCTCCAGCTCGTCCGGGTCGCAGGTCTCGCCCGGATTGCAGTCGCCCGCATCCTCGCAAGGCTTGCGGCAGTAACCGTTCAGGCACTCGGGATCGATCCCGCCCGTTCCGTACTCCGGACACTCGGACGCCTGCTCGCAAGTGTAGTACTGGGCGATGCACTCCCGGCGAGGGCAGATCCCCCCCACCGGCGAGCTGTGGGTGGGATCCATGCACAGGTTGGTCATGGGGTCGACGGGATAGGGAGGACAGTCCTCCTGCTCGAGGCAGGCCGCGGCCACGGGATAGATGCAGAACGACTCGCCGCTGCGGTCGGTCTCGCACGCGAAGTGGGGGCAGGGCGTGCTCTCGTCGCACTTATCGCCGAGCGGGGCCTGGCAGAGGTGATGTCTGGGATCGCAGACGTGGTGCGGGCACTCCACGTCCGCGCTGCAACGCGTGGCCACGGGCCGCTTGAAGTCCTTCTGCTCGAACTCCACCTCCCCGTTGGGGGGGTACTTGAGATCGGGATCGGGATAGCGGGGGACGTAGCGAACCCGGGCGCAGGCCACCCGGAAGGTCCCGAAATCCTCCGGGTCGTCGAGGGGGATCTGGCCCGCGTAGACCATGATGTCGTTGTAGCCCTCCGGCGCGCCGGCGACCCTGGCGTCCGTGCCCACCAGGGTGATGTTGTCCACCTCGAAGTGATAGCAGAAGCGGCTCTCGAAGATACCCGGCTGCCGCCCGAAGCGGTAGCGGTACGCGAGCTTGGAGAACTGCGCCGCATCGTTCCCGGTCGGGTTGGTGTGCCAGGCCACCTCGCTGAAGTTCAGCGAGCCGTCGAAGTCCATGTCGACCTCGGCATCCGCCCAGACCGGATTCGTGCCCGAGCGCACCTCAATCGGATCGGGGAGCCCGTCCGCATCCGTGTCGAAGAGATCCGGATTGGTGCCGATGAACCGTTCCTCGCAGTCCAGCAGCCCATCTCCGTCCCGGTCCAGCCGGTCCAGAGACAGGCTGCAGTCCGCGTCGTCCGGGTCGAGCGGGTCGAATCCGCTCAGCCGGAGGTTGTACTCGAGCAGGTCATTGAAGCCGTCTCCGTCCGTATCCATGCTCCCGATGTCGGTGCCGAGCGACTGCTCCAGGGCGTCGATCAGGCCGTCGCCGTCGGTGTCGACCGCATCGGTCAGGGCCCAGGCCGGGTGCGCGTTGGCATTCGAGACCACGAAGGCTCCATCCTTGATGGAGTACATCCGCTTGACCGACGTGTAGTCGATGTCGAGGAAGTTGATCTCCTCACCGTTGTGGAAGTTGCGGAAGGTCCCCCTGCCGATCTCGGCCATCTTCTTCAGCAGGTGCTCGGCCTCGGCCTCGACATAGGCCGGGGTGCCGACGGACAGAAAGGCGGTGTGCACCTTGAAGTCCTCGACGTCGAAGCGCTTGGGCAGGTTCATCATCTCCGTCAGGGCCCGGGTGATCCCGAAGTAGGTGTTGACCTCCTGGTTGTGGTTGACCGGGTAGGGCAAGCCGTCGGTCAAGAAGATCACCACGTACTTCGATCGCGCGCGCTCGTCCACGCTGGAGTTGGACATGTCCATGGCCAGCGTGGCCTCGGCCAGACCCAGCGCGGCCTGGTAGTTCGTGTTGCCGCCGGCGGCCTGGAGCTGGTTCAGGGCCCGGAGCAGGGCCGGCAGGTCGTTGACGAAGCCGAACCGGTCGGCGAAGCCATCGCCGTTGGTGTCCTCCTGGGTGGCCACGTTGACCGCACCCTCGAAACGGATGATCCCGAACTCGACCCCGGGGTCGAAGCGGTACTTCTGGATCACCTCCCAGACGGCCTGGACCCGCCCCGGGTACTCGTTGGGCGAGGGCGGGGGATCGGTGATGTTCATGCTGGACGAGCAGTCGATCATGAAGAGGATCTTGACCGGAAAGCTCATCTCGTCCGGGTGCTCGGTGCAGAACTCGCCTCGCACGAGGAGCTTGTTGTCCAGCTGCCCCTCGCCGATGCCCGGGGTCTCGAAGATGTCCACATCGGTACAGGCCGGCATGCAGACGGCCAGCGCGATCGCAGCCAGCGCGAATGGGCCCAGCACGGATCGTCTTCTCATCTCCATCCCTCCTCGATCCGACCTGTCGCAGGTCTCAATCGTCGGAGACCACGCACTCGAGCCCCTGCAGGCTGGGCCCGACCTCCTCGAGCGGCTTGAAGTCGCCGACCTCGAGGAAGATCTCCCCCTCGAAGGGGATCTTGTAATCCGGCTCGATGTACTGGGCCTCCACGCAGGCCACCTGCCACAGCCCGGTCTCGAGCGGGTTGTCGTACGAGGCCTGGGCGAACCAGATCAGGATGTCGTTGAAGCCGCGCGTGCCCGGACCCTCGCGGTCGAGCGTCGTCACCAGGGTCACGTAGCGAATGTCGAAGTCGTAGCACTCGATGTCCTCGTCGCCGCTGTCGACCGACCGCATCTCGTACCAGTAGCGGTGATCCGAGAACAGGTCGGGATCCGAGCGGCCGGGGTGGGAGTGGAACAGCAGCTCGTCGCCGTTGCGGCGTCCGTCCGAGTCCAGGTCCTCGTCCACGTCGTCCCGCAACGGATCCGTCCCGAAGCGCACCTCGATCAGGTCGGGGAAGCCGTCGGCGTCCGTGTCCTCGCTGTTGTCCGAGGTCTTGAAGAGATCCTCCTCGCAGGCCATCAAGCCGTCGTCGTCCTCGTCGATGAAGTAGACGCCGTCCGAGGGGCATTCGACGTCGGGACGGCTGGCATCGTCGGGGTCGTAGCCGGCCGCACGGAGCCTCTCCTCCACGAAATCCCCGTAGCCGTCTCCGTCCGTATCGGCCATCAGCGGATCGGTGCCGTTGCGCAGCTCGGAGTCGTCGTCGATCCCGTCGGCGTCGGTATCGGGCAGGTAGCCGTCGATGTCCGGCAAGGCGTGGATGTTGGTGACCACCAGGTTCTTGACCGTGTAGTTGGCCTTGACCGAGGTGTAGTCGAAGTTGAGGAAGTTGATGGCCTGGCCCGAGGTGAAGTCGCGGAAGGTGCCGTTGCCCCGGCGCGCCATCTCGCGAAGCAGGGCCCGGCCGCGGTCCGGATCGAGGTTGTATGCCTCCTCGGCCGCGGTGCACAGCGCCGAGGTCGGATTGCCGTACTGGTCGCGGCAGTAGAGGAAGGCCGTGTGGAAACGCAGGTCGCCCACGTGGAAGTGGTCCTTGAGCTTCATCATGTCCTCGATGAGCTGGAAGATCTGGTAGTTGTGGTTGTAGTCCGTGCCCCCCTCGAGCTCGGAGAACTGGCCCTCCTCGCGGTAGTCCAGATCCAGGATGATATCGTCCATCAGCGTGCAGACCACGTGCAGGTCCTCGTGGCACTCCTCCATGTAGCGCGGATGGTTCTGGGGCTCGGTCACGCAGCCGAAGCAGACCGGATCCGGCGTGCCGTCCGAGAAGAAGATGACCACGTACTTGGTGCGGCTCAGCTCGGTCGGGGTCGAGCGGTTGATGTCGCGCTCCAGCGCCTCGTAGGCCTTGCCGAGCGCGCCCTGGTAGTCGGTCATCGAGTCCGCCTCGAGCAGCCCCTCGGTCCCGAAGACCTCCGGCTCGTTGCCGGTCAGGTTGTTGACGAAACCGCCGGTCAGCTCGGTCACCCGGCCGTTGAACTTGACGATGTCGAAGTAGACGTTGGGGTGGTTGGCGTATCGCCGCACCACCTGGCGGACCGCCTCGACCCGGTGATCGCCCTCGTCGGTCTGCTGGAGGCTGCCCGAGCAGTCCACGATGAACATGATCTTGACCGGAAAGTCGGCATCCGCCTGCCGCTCGGTGCAGACCTGGCCGTGGATGAGCAGCTGGTCGTCGACCTGCGGAACCTCGAAGGTCTCCAGCACCTCGACGTTGCTGTCCGTGCACGCGGGCAGACCGATCGCAAACAAGCACAGCGCCCCTGAGATCATCCACGCCTTGCGCATCGCAAAAACCTCCCGCTTTTCAAGCCGATCCATTATCGCCGGAGCGGCCCGCGAAAGCAAGCCGCCCGGAACTCATACCACAGGAACGAATCGGACGACCGAAACGCGCCACGATTGGAAAGCCCTCCTCCTCGCCGCCTAGTCTGACTACAAGAAGCGTGCCATGGCCCGGGCCAGCCCATGCTGGTTTTTCGACGTATTCCAGTTACTTGGAGGCGCATGCCGGCTGCCTGCAGCCACGGGCGAGGCCGATCCGAAACCGAGAGGAGACAGGGGCTGAAAAAGATGCGGTTCGGACTGGACATCTGGGAGACAGACCGGCGCCAGCGCTGCGGGACACGAAAAACCCGGCGGGACGCGCATCCCGCCGGGCCCTCGACTGCACTCCAGCGCTCGCTCAGCGGCTGCGCCTCAGCAGGGCCAGCCCCAGCAGGGCGAGCCCGAAGACGAGGCCCGCGATGCCCGAGCCGCCGCTGGCCGTGGCGCAGCCCGTCGAGACGGGCTCGCCCTCGGCGGTCAGGCTCACGACGTGCTCGTCGGTCTGCTTGCCGGGGTAGAGATCGTCGTCGAAGACGAGCTGCGCAGAGATCTTGATCTCGTACACGCCCGGCTGATCCGCGGCGAACTCGACCACCCGGCCCTTCTTGTAGTGGTACTGGTACGGCGTCGACAGCGTGGCAGAGCCGCGCGGGTGGCGGATGTTCGCGCTGGAGCCCTCCGGCCGGCTCACCACGGTCCACTCGTACTGGATGCCCCGGTTCGCCCGATTGGCCCAGAAGAGCAGCGGGATGGTCTCGGCTGTATGGATCTTGCGGTCCGCCCCGCCGTAGACCGTGAAGGTGGAGCCGGGATCCAGGCAAGCGCTCGCATTATCCGCCACGAAGCAGAAGGTCGGGTCGCAGGCATCGCCCACGCCGTCGCGATCCTCGTCGTTCTGATCCGCGTTGTAGACCTTGGGGCAGTTGTCGGCCCCGTCCACGATCAGGTCGTTGTCGTCGTCGGCATCGCAGGCGTCGCCCAGCCCATCGAGATCGGAGTCGGCCTGGTCTGGGTTGGTGCGGTACGGGCAGTTGTCGTAGAGGTCGGAGACCCGGTCGTCATCCTCGTCCTGGTCGCAGCCCTCCACGTTCCACGGCCCGGTGGCCTCCTGGTTCGGGTTGTGGGCGAAGGGGCAGTTGTCCTGGAGGTTGGGCACCAGGTCGCCGTCGATGTCCGGGTCGCAGGCGTCGCCGTACATGTCCTCGTCCACGTCCTTCTGGCTCGGGTTGCGGACCCGAGGGCAGTTGTCCAGCTCGTCTACGACATCGTCGCCGTCGATGTCCGGATCGCAGTCATCCCCCAGCCCATCGCCGTCGATGTCCGCCTGGAGCTCGTTCGGCGCGGCCGCGCAGTTGTCGCACGCGTCGCCCACCCCGTCGCCGTCCGCGTCGTCCTGACCGCGGTTCTCGCTGAAGGGGCAGTTGTCGAAGTCGTCCTCGATGCCGTCCTCGTCGTAGTCATCCGCGTACTGATAGGTGTCGCCCAGATCGGTGTTGGCGATCAGGATCGATCCGCAGCCGCAGCCGCAGCCGCAGCCCCCGCCGCCCGACTCGTCCGGCGTACCGCACAGGCCTCCGGAGCACTCGCCCGGGGCCTGGGCCCAGGCGGGAACGGCGATGACGAGCAGCAGGCCGGTAAGGGTGACGAGCAAGGCTTTCATCGGCGACCTCCTTTTTGGCTATCTGGCAGAGCTCTAGAGCACGGGCCGTACCAAGCCGGTTGCAGAAAGACAAGCAGCCGGATAAGAACGAGAAGTAAAAAAGACGGCCCGCGCTCGATCCAGATACCGAAGCAAGAAAGCTTCACCGTGGAGCCGAGCAGCTCTGCAGATTTTACATGGCGATAAAAAACCCTACGATTTCAATGGGCGACCCTGTCACCGAACGGGTTCACCCACCTGGCGAGCCTCAGTCGATCTCCGAGGCCTTGATGTCGTGCTTGCGGAGCAGGCGGTGGAGGCTCTGGCGGTGGATCTGGGCGGTTCGGGCCGCGGCCGACACGTTGTAGCGGTGCCTGCGGAGCAGGTCGTGCAGGTACTCCTTCTCGGCCATCTCCTTGGCCTTGTTGAAGGGTAGGTTGCCCCGCCCGATGCTGCCCGAGGTCGGCAGGCCCAGGTCGGAGAGCGAGGTCGAGAGCATGCTCGGGCGATCGATGACCGGCTCGTCGACCAGATGGGCCACCCGCTCGATCACGTTGTGCAGCTCGCGCACGTTGCCCGGCCAGTCGTGGCGGCCGAGCAGGCGCATGGCGTCCTCGCTGAAGCGGCGGTCCGGATCGCGGGTGAACTCCATCAAGAACTCGCGCGCGAGAAAGGGGATGTCCTCTCTGCGCTCCCTGAGCGGGGGCACGCCGAGCTCGAAGACGCTCAGGCGGAAATAGAGATCCTCGCGGAATCGGCCCGCCTCCACCTCGGCCCGGAGGTCGCGGTTCGTGGCGGCCAGGATGCGCACGTCCACCTGGACCGTCTCGGTCGTCCCCACGGCCTTGACGGCCCGCTTCTCCAGCACCCTGAGGAGCTTGGGCTGCAGCGGAGCGGGCAGCTCACCGATCTCGTCGAAGAAGATCGTACCCCCGTCGGCCTCCACGAAGGCGCCCGGCCGATCTGCCACCGCCCCGGTGAAGGCGCCCTTGACGTGTCCGAAGAGTTCGCTCTCCATCAGGTGAGCCGGGATGGTGGAGCAATCCACGACCACCAGATCGGCCTCGGCTCTCGGGCTGTGGGCGTGGATCTCCTCGGCCAGCAGGCCCTTGCCCGTGCCCGTCTCGCCGGTGACCAGCACGGTGGCGTCCCGGGCGGCCACCCGCTCGGCCAGGTGGAACAGGGCTCGCATCTTCGTCGAGCGCCCCATCATGCGACCGAAGGCGTTGTGGGCCGACAGCGGGATCTCCACCCGCTCGCGCAGCGGCTGGAAGACCAGCACCACCTCGCCGGCGCCGATGCGCGCGCCCGGGTGAAGAAAGGCCTCCCGGATGCGACAGCCCTCCACGTCGGTGCCGTTGGTCGAGCCCAGATCGCGGATGATGTGCCCCTCCTCGGTGACCAGGATCTCGAAGTGCTGCCTGGAGACCGTCTCGTCCCGGATCACCAGATCGTTGCCCGGCGACGAGCCGACCGCCACCGCGTCCCGGTCCACGAGGTACTCGCGCCCCTCCTCCGGTCCCTCCACGACCACCAGCTTGAACTTGTGATAGGAGAGGGCC
Organism: Deltaproteobacteria bacterium; assembly: GCA_016935365.1. Taxonomy (GTDB): domain Bacteria; phylum Myxococcota; class B64-G9; order B64-G9; family B64-G9; genus JAFGRB01. The sequence goes on along the minus strand of JAFGRB010000435.1, from coordinate 4,796 downwards.
TCCGCGCCGTCGCGCGAGATCACGACGGTCTTCTTCTGGGAGAACTTGCTCATCGGCGCGCGCGGCCGGAGGCTGGCTGGGCTACTGCTCGGCCGCTTCCAGCTCGCAGCTGAAGCTGGCCGTGGCGAAGCGTCCGTTGTCGAAGCGGAACGCGCACTTGCCGTCGAGGCTCGATCCGACGGCGCCCCCGTTCGCAAACTCGCACATGTTGCCGTCGAAGCTCGGCCAGTTGTTGCTCTCCGGGCGGTAGATCCGGACCCGATCGTTGAAATCGCCGCCCTCGAACCTCCAGCCAGCCAGATCCTCGGGTGCCCCGTCCAGGTCGATGGAGATGATGGCGGCGTACTCGTCTCCGCCTGTCTCGAGCTGGCGTTTGTAATAGACCATCAGCGCCTCGTTGGGCGGCGCGTACAGGCGACAGGCGATCTTGTCGTAGCTGCAGTCGATCAGGTCGCACTGGCTGCCCGACAGCCCGGAGTCCCCTCCGCCGCAGGCCAGCGCGCAGAGCAGGAGCACGAGCGAAGCGATGCGTCCGAGCCTATTCATCGGTCTCCTCCCAGGTTCCCAAAGGTCAAGAGCCTGTCACTCCTCTGACCAGGTGCCCTTCTGGAACATCACGTACTGCCTGCCCTCGCCCGCGCCCGAGTCGAAGAACGAGTAGGCGTAGGCGATGCCCACCGAGCCGTCCGGCAGCACGGCCGCCGAGAGATTCAGGCCGTCCGATCCGACTCCCTTTTCGGAGACCGTGACCTTCACCCACATGTAGCGAGAGCTGAGCTCGTCGGGGTAGACGCCCGTGAAGAACGCGAAGCGCACCCCGTCCTGGGCGCGCTGGCACTCCTCCTGGCCGTCGCTGCAGCGGTAGTAGGCCACGCCGGGCCTGCCGGTCTGCGGATCGACGAGGATGTTGGGGTACATGCCGGTGCGGCCCGAGGTGTCGATGCTGCCGTGGGTCCACTGAAGCCCGTCGGCCGAGTGCGAGATCCGCAGGGTGCCGCTGTCCGGATCGAACCAGGCCACCAGCAGCCGGCCGTCCGGCGCGATGGCCAGCGAGGCGGACTGCTGGGGAAGCGATCGCTCGGGCTGCGCGACCAGCGACCAGCACCAGCCCGTGCCGGGCACACAGTCCAGGCCGGCCGGGCAGTCGGCCGGCGAGGTGCAGTTGCCCTCGAGGCACGCCTCGCCGAACTCGCACTCGGTGTCCTCGACGCAGGCCACGCCCACGCAGTGCCCGCCGATGCAGTCCTCGCCGGGCGGGCAGTCGCTGCGCACCGTGCACGGCACGCAGGTGGGCATCTCAGTCCAGCGGTCTTCCCCGGCCACCGAGACGGTCAGCACGCCGTGCTTGCCGTTGTAATACGCCACCGCCGCGGTCCCGTCGGGACCGAAGGCCAGGCTGTTGTAGAGCCCGCTGCCGCGTCCGATGTCGATCCACTGGTGGCTCCAGCTCGTCGCGCCGTGCGGCGCGAAGGCCCACTCGAGGTCCGAGCTCTCGTCGGCCTCCTTGGTGTAGCCGTTGTGCACGTCCCGGTAGGCCAGGCCGATCGTCCCGTCCGGGGCGACCGCCATCGAGGGCCACATGCCGACCACGTCGCCGAAGTCGCACATGCCCTGCCCCTTGGGGCAGGCGTCGAGCTCGGGGGCCTCGTCGGACATGGTCACCGCGGCCGACTCGGTCCAGCCGCCGTTGCCGTCCGGCCGGGCGATCATGGCGTCCGAGCCGCCGCAGATCTGCCGGCCCTCGTCGCCGCCCAGGTAGGCGATCAGAGGCGTCTCTCCGTCGAAGACCAGGTCGATGCCCGAGAGCATGGCGGTCTCGATGGTCACCACGTCCTCGGGCTCGCTCCACACCGTCCCGTCGAAGCGGGCGTAACGGATCGTGTCCAGCCTCACCGGCGTGGGCGGTCCGCCCAGGATGGGGTTCTCGCAGGTACCGGGCTCGGGTTCCTGCTTGAAGTAGGCCACGGCGAACTGGTCGTCCGGCGTCGCGGCCAGCGCGATCTGCTGGCCGGCCAGCTCGTCCTCCACGACCACGGCCTCGTCGAAGTGGATCGTCCGGACGGGCGCTTCTTCGTCTCCGCCCCCGTCGACGTCCTGGCCATCCTGGTGGGTGCCGCTGTCCGGGCTGCCGCCGTTGCCCGAGCAGGCCAGCACACAGCCGCAGCTCATCACCGCCAAAAGCAGCATCCATCGACGCATGGATCACCTCCAAGTCTGAAACATGCGATTCCCCATTCTACCTTCGGGGCAGATGGGGGTCAACGCGAAGAGCGACCGAGCGGATCGAGACGGGCGGGTCAGCTCGCCGAGCCGTGGTTGAGCGCACAGCCCGGGTCGCTGTCGAGGATCGGCGTGAAATTCTCCTCCGTGCAGGCGGCGGTGCAGGGTGCGCAATCCTCTTCGCTGGAAGGCATGCACTTCGCCTCGACCGACTCGCCGCACAGGAGCAGAGGCAAGGGGCTCAAGGCATCGTCGTTGGAGTAGATGTTGATCACGGCCCGGAACATGCCGACGTCCGGCGGCAAGAAGTAGATCCGGAGCATGACCGATTCGTCCGTCCCCAGCACGACCGGATCCCCCCCGATGCTCCACACCACCTCGGTGTATGCGCACGCGTCGCTCTCGCCCTTGAGCGTCGTCTGGCTCTTGTAGATCTCGAGATCGCCGCTGCCCGAGTTCGAAAAGGAGAACTCGGTGGTGTACGGATGCCGGCAGAGGCCGCCGACGCACATCTCGTTGGTGCCGCAGTCCCCATGCTGGCTGCAGGTGGCGTGGCACCAGCCGTGGTCGCACTCCTCGCCCGCCTCGCAGTTGTTGTCGTCCATGCACTCCCGGCAGAAGCCCTGCACCAGCTGCTCGTCCTGGGGATCCCAGCAGAACAGAGATCCCGGACATTCCGGCGCCGCGAGGTCGCAGCGATCCTCGCTCTCGCCGTTGACTCCGATGTTGCACAGGTTCCTCACGTTGACATCATCCATCTCGATGCGGGGCGAGCTGCTGCCGCAAGCGAGAAGGAGCAGCGTGCACATTCCGAGAACCACGATTCGAAACGACCTTCGCATGCCGTCCGCCTCCGTGCTCACAGGCCTGTGGGATAGGAGCTGCTCGCCGTCTCGGTCTGCAGCCCTTCGGCCTCTGGTTTCACCGATTTGACCATCGCTCGCGGGCCTTGTCAACAAGCTGGACGCGAAGAAAGCACCCAACGCGCCGAGCCTGCGATCCCGCCTACCCCTTGCGCCCCGGACGGTCGAGTCCGTGCTTGTCCAGCAGGGCGTAGAGGTACTTGCGGTCGATGCCGGCCTCCCGGGCCGTGCTGCTCAGGTTCCCGCTCGAGCGCTCCAGCAGGCGCGAGAGGTACTCTCGCTCGAAGGCGTCGACCAGGCGCTCCTTGGCCTCCTTGAAGGGCAGGCCGTAGTCCGGCACCAGGCCCCCCGAAGCCGGCAAGCTGCGTCCGCTGACATGGAAAGCGCCCGACAGGCCGTCGCCCTGCAGCGCGCGGCTGCGCTCGACCGCATTGCGCAGCTCGCGGACGTTGCCCGGCCAGGAGTGGCTCATCCAGCGCTGCCGGAGCGCCTCGTCCAGCTCTTCGAAGCGGGGGCCGTCCTCGCCCACGAAGTGATCGAAGAGCAGCGGGATGTCCTCGGCCCGCTCGCGCAAGGCCGGCAGCCGGATCGTCACCACCGACAATCGGTAGTAGAGATCCTCGCGGAAACGACCCGCGGCCACCTCCATCCACAGGTCCTTCTTGCTGGCGGCCACCAGCCTGGCGTCGAAGGGCACGGGCTGGTTCGAGCCCAGCCGGACGAAGACCCGCTCCTCGATGGCCCTGAGCAGCTTGGGCTGCAGATCCAGCGGCAGGTCGTCCAGCTCGTCGAGGAAGAGCGTGCCTCCATGGGCCTCCTCGAGCGCGCCCCGGCGTTGGGAGGTCGCTCCGGTGTAGGCCCCCTTGACGTGGCCGAAGAGCTCGCTCTCGATGAGGTTGCGGGCGACGGCACCGCAGTCCACGACGACGAAGGCCTTGCTCGCCCGCGGTCCGGCCCCGTGCAGGGCGGCGGCCGCCGCTCCCTTGCCCGTGCCGGTCGGCCCGAGCAGCAGCACGGTGGCATCGGAGCCGGCCACCCTTTCCAGCATGGCGAAGATCTCGCGCATGCGGACCGAGCGCCCGCGCAGCGCGCCGAAGCGCTCGCGGCCGGAAGGTTCGATCCGGACCGCGTCGTACTCGGTCAGGAAGCGGAAGACGACCTCGCCGGCCTTGATGATCGCGCCCGGGCGGACGAAGGCCTCGCGCACCCGCGCGCCGTCGAGCTCGGTCCCGTTGGTGCTGCCCAGGTCCTTGATCAGATATCGGCCGCCCTCGCTGCGGATCTCGAAGTGGAGCCGGCTGACGGTCAGATCCTCGACGGTCCAGTCGGCGTCGGCGCTCTTGCCCACGACCAGCTTGTCGCCCTGGACCGGAAAGACGCTGCCCGGATCCGGGCCCTCGATCTGCACGAGGTTGCAGCGCTGCAAGCTCAGCCCCGTCGGCTCCACCTGCATCGCCCGGGTCTCCATGCCCACACGCTCGCGCCGATCCGAGGACTGCTCGCCCATCTCCGCTCCTCGCCTCGCGGAAGGTCACCGCCGGGGGCGAAGGCCCCGGCGCATTCCAGTATGGGGCACGCAGGCAGCCGTGTAAAGAACCCGGATACGCCACCTCGTCGCGCAACTCTGCGTCGCAGCGCCGAAGTCGATGCTCGACGTGGAGAACCACGCCTCCGCTCGACTTCGGCGCAGCTCCTTGATTTGCACGACGATCT
>JAFGRB010000434.1 GCA_016935365.1 Deltaproteobacteria bacterium | reverse complement strand
TTCCCGGCCAAATCATGGGGTATTTTCTTTTCGTGACTTGCGCAAACCCGCACTGCAAGCGCACTTGCGAACAACGCGGATCGCTCATCTCGCTTCATGTCATTCTGTTGACAGCGGAAACGCCGATATGCTAGGGTCGGCCCCGACCGGAGCGGCAGATCGAGAAGGCCCCTCGACGCGTCTGATCAGCTGGTGATCAGTCGAGCTTGGCAAAGTCAGGGCCTCGCCCGCAGAGCAAGGAGAGCGGTGATGATCCGGAACATGAACGGCACGACATGGCTTCGTTGGGCATGTGCGCTGCTCGCCGGTCTGATGGCCGGCGTGCTCGCTCCGGTGCCGGAGCTGCTGCCCGCGGCCCGCGCGGGGGTGGCCAACGCCGCGAAGATCTACGTGTTTCCGTACCAGCGGGTCTTCAAGGGCGTCCCCAAGGAGATCCCGGTCCAGACGAGCGACCTGCTCAAGAACGAGATCAAGCACAGCGAGGACATCGAGCTCCAGAAGGGGCCGATCTTCATCCCCGAGGCCGTGGCCACCGAGATCGAGCCGCTGAGCGACGAGGATCTCAAGGCCGCCCGCAAGCTCCACGAGCGCGGCGAGAAGCTCTACAGCTCCCTCGACCTCGACCAGGCGCTCAAGAGCTTCAAGGCGGCCCTCGACAAGTACGAGAGCTCCCTGGCCCTGCTGCAGGACTTCTCGCCGGTGCTCGACAGCCTGCTCATGCTCTCGGTCTGCTACTACCGCCGGGACATGGAGGACGAGGGGGCCAAGATCCTGGTCAAGGTGATCCGGCTCAAGCCGGACATCGTCCTGGACCCGGAGAAGTACCCCCCCATGTTCCGCAACACTCTGGAGAAGATCCGCACCCGCCTGCTGCGCAAGACCCGCGGGGAGGCCGAGGTGGTGGCCAACGTGGAGGGGGCAGCCGTCTTCTTCGACGGCCGCAGGGTCGGCCAGACCCCGGTGCTGCTCAAGGAGCTGGTACCGGGCGAGCACTACGTCCGGGTCGAGAAGGAGGGCCTGCAGACCTGGGCCGGGAAGGTGGGCGTGGTCTCCACCAAGAAGGTCCGGGTGCTGGCCACCCTGGGCGGCGTGAAGAAGGCCACCGGGCCGCTCGGCGAGATCGCCGAGGCCCTCCGCGCCAACCGCATCACGACCTCGGTGGTGGCCAAGGCGCAGTCCGAGGGCAAGAAGATCGGCGCGACTTTCGTGGTCCTCGGCGGGGTGGCCGTGGTGGGCAAGAACTACCGGGTGGGCAGCTTCCTCGTCAAGGTGAGCGATCGCACGCTCTGCCCGCTGCCCGAGATCGAGTTCGATCCCGATCTGCTCGGCGCGAGCGTCGAGGTCTACAACATGGCCTCGGTGCTGGTCAAGCGGGTCGAGGGCTGCCCGGATCCGGTCAGCGCCCCGGCCGTGGCCGTGGTGCAGACGGCCAAGAAGAAGAAGACCGAGATCACGGCCGTGGCCGTGGGCCCGGCCGTACCGCCGGCCGGGACGGGCGCGACGGGGCCGGTCGTTCCAGCGCGCGGGCCGGCCGTGGGGCCCGCGACCCCGGCGCGCGGCCCGGCGACACCGGCCGTGGGGCCCGCGGTCCCGGCGCGCGGCCCGGCCACCCCGGGTGTGGGGCCCGCGACACCGGCGCGCGGCCCGGCCACCCCGGCCGTGGGGCCCGCGACACCGGCGCGCGGCCCGGCCACTCCGGGGCGCGGGCCCGCCCTGCCCGGCAGGGGGCCTGCCGTTCAGCCGGTCGTCCAGCCCCCGGTGAGGGCGGCCCAGCCCGTGGTGGCCGCGGACACCGGCCTGGTGACGACCGGCGGCAGCGCGCTGAATCAGCCCCGCCAGCCGCTGGTCGTCCCGACCGCGGTGGGGGCCGACACGGTCAAGCCGATCGACGAGACCGGCGAGACCCGATACTACGAGACGTGGTGGTTCTGGACCCTGATCGGCGTGGCGAGCGCGGCGGTCATCGGGGGCGCGGTGGGGCTCGGGGTAGGCCTGAGCGACGGCGCCGCCAGCGGCGGCTCGGTCACGGTGCGCTGGCCCATCTGACGGATCGGCGCGCCCTCGGAGGGCGCGTGCATACGCGGAGAGGCGGAATGAATCCAGGCAGACTCGCAGCTCTGACATCACTGGCGGTGTTGGCCTCGTGCTTCACGGCCTGCTCGTCGTCGGTGGACGTCTCCTTCAACCTGATCAACCCTTGCCAGGAAGATCTCTTCGGCACCATGGGTTGCCAGCTCATCGAGGTCGAGGTCTCGGCCCTCGACCCGGCCGATCCGCTCTACCCGGGCCGGGAGGTCGAGGGGCTCGGCCCCCTGCGCGGCACCTGCGACATCGGCGACGGCCAGTGCAGCATCTCGGACGAGGAGCTGGTCGGCGACGGCCGGGTGGTGGACGTGCGCTGCTACCTGAGCCTGGAGACCGAGGCCGTGGCCCGGGCGACCTCCAGCGCCTTGAAGTTCGAGTCGGGCGGGGGAGGCGCGGGCGGCAAGACCCTCAACCTGCTCTTCGGCAACGTCAACGGCTTCGTGGACACGACCGTCCTGGATCCGGGCGACGACCTCGGGACCTGCAGCAAGCTGGGCATCACCCGCAACCAGGGCCGCTTCGGGCACACGGCCACCCTGCTCGACGACGGTCGGGTCCTGATCGCCGGCGGCGTGATCCGTCTGGGACAGGGCGTGACGGTCTACCTCGACACGGCCGAGATCTACGACCCGCTGACCGGCCAGCACAGCGTGCTGCTCGACTCGAGCGGCGATGCGGCCAAGATGACGGCCAGCCGGGCCTTCCACACCGCCACCCGGCTTCGCGACGGGCGGGTGCTGATCGCCGGCGGCGTGGGCCGGATCGACGACGTGGCCACGGCCCTGCGCTCGGCCGAGATCTTCGATCCGACCAGGGACATCTTCGTCCCGAGCGGCGACGCGGACTCGCTCTCCACGCCGACCGACATGGGCGCCCCCCGGGCGCACCACTGCGCCACCCTGCTGGCCACCGGCGAGGCCCTGCTGACGGGCGGGGCGGTCTACACGACCGGCAGCCTGAGCACCTACCTCAACACGGCCAAGCTCTTCAACCCGGACAGCAACGCCTGGAGCGACGTGACGGCCAACATGTCGACTGCCAGGGCCTTCCACCAGGCGGTGCTGCTCGATCCGGCCACCACCCAGGGCAAGGTACTGGTGGTCGGCGGCGAGAACGCCGACGGGACCCTGGACTCGATCGACATCTACAACCCCAACGACAAGGGCTTCTTTGCCGGGGTCAACGTCTCGATGAGCCGGGCGCGCTCCCGCTTCTGCGCCACCCGCCTGCAGAACGGCGAGGTGCTGGTGGCCGGCGGCACGACCACGGCCGGCGACTTCACCCCGGACAGCAGCGTCGAGATCTTCAGCCTGATGCTGGAGGGCAAGCCGTACGGCGGCTTCAAGCCCGACGTGATCAACCTCGAGGTGGGGCGCATGGATCACAGCTGCAACCTGCTCGAGACCGGCAACGTGGTGGTGGCCGGCGGCCGGCTGGCGGGCGGCGTGGCCACCAGCGTGGGCGAGCTGGTGCTGATCGGCTCCAACACCTACACCGTCTCTCGCCTGAGCGACTCGCTCGACCCGCCGCGCTTCCAGCACACCGCGACCCAGCTCGAGAGCGGCTGGATCCTGCTCGCCGGAGGCCTGCCGAACTCGGATCCCAATACGATGGGGGAGATGCAGTCGCAGCTCTTCGTGCCCCGCCCCCGCTGAGCCGGGCAGCATGGCCTCGGGCGAGCCTGTGCGCATTCCGCTGCTGAGCTACGGGCAGGCCGCCCTCTTCGGCCTGGGCGCCGCGGCCGCCTTCCACCTGGCCTTCACGTTCCCCTGGGCCGGCTTCCTCATCGCGGTCTACGTCTTCTGCCTGTTCAACCTGGCGCGCGCGCCCTCGTTGCGGATGGCGTTCTACCCGGGCATCGGGCTGGGGCTCTTGCTCTTCGCGCCGCAGCTCTGGTTCTTCTGGGGGCTGTTCGGGCCGTTCGCCTTCCTGCTGTGGACGATCCTGGCGCTGTGGATCGGCGGCTTTCTGATCCTGGCCCGGCTGTGCATCGGGCTGTGCCGCCGCGAGCTGGCCGCGGCGCTGGTGCCGTGCCTGTGGACCGGCCTCGAGTACGTCAAGAGCGAGCTGTACTACTTGAAGTTCTCCTGGCTCGCGCCCGGCTACGCCTTCAGCCACGAGCCCGCACGCGTCCTGATGGGCCTGTGGGGGATGTACGGGGTCGGCTTCATGCTCATGCTGCTCTCGGGCGCGCTGGTCCTGCTGCCCAGGAGGGCGGCCGCCGTCTCCGGCGGGCTCGCGCTGGCCCTGCTCGGCCTGCTCGGCAACCTGCCTTCCGGCTCGCCGGCCGCGGAGCGAGGCGCCCCGCTGATCGCCGGCGTCCAGTTCGAGCACCCCGGCGAGTCGGAGGTCACGGAGCTCCTCGACCGGGCCCTGGAGGCGCATCCCCGGGCCGATGTGCTCGTGCTGAGCGAGTACACCTTCCACGGCCCGGTGCCGGAGACGGTCAGGCGCTGGTGCCGGGAGCACGGGCGCTACTTGGTCCTGGGGGCGGTGGATCGCCCGGCGGAGATCGCGCCCGAGTTCCGAAACACCGCCTTCGTGATCGGCCCGGATGGCAAGGAGATCTTCAAGCAGGCGAAGAGCGTACCCATCCAGTTCTTCGCAGACGGCTTGCCGGCAGAGCGGCAGGAGGTGTGGGACTCGCCCTGGGGAAAGATCGGCATCTGCATCTGCTACGATCTCGGCTATGCGAGGGTGACGGACGAGCTGATCCGCAAGGGCGCCCGGCTGCTGATCGTCCCCACCATGGACACCGCGCGCTGGGGCGCGCACGAGCACGAGCTGCACGCGCGGGTCGGGCCGGTCAGGGCTGCCGAGTACGGCGTGCCCATCTTCAGGCTGGCCAGCTCCGGCATCTCGCAGGCCATCCGCTCCGACGGGACGGTCGCGGTCCGGGGCGCGTACCCCGGCCAGGGCGAGATCGTGGCCTGCCGGCTCGGCCTCGCGGACGAGACCTCGCTTCCGGCCGACAGATACCTCGCCTGGCCGGCCGTCTTCATCGCGGCGGGCTGCCTGCTGGTCCTGCCGTGGCTGCGGATCCGGCAGCGCGGGCGCGGCTGAGACGCCTCACGGGGCGACGATGTCGCCGTCCTCCTCGACCGCCGTGGCGTACTCCAGGCCCACCTTCTTCATGGACGCCTCGGCGAGCTTGTGGGCCTTCTCGAAGGCGGGCTGGATCAGCACGTCCGAGAACCGCGGGTAGAACTTGGACAGATCGGCGGACGACTCGAACTCCTCGCACAGCCGATCGAACCAGTCGGTGTTGCGCGCGCGGAAGCGGCCGGAAAGCTCCTCCCGGAGCCGCTCGCGCGCGCGGATGTCCTGGGCCGGGAACATGCGCTCGGCCACCTTGCTCGCCAGGAAGATCTCGTCGTCCAGCGCCTGGAGGAACGCGGCCTGGGCCTCCTCGCACTCCTTGGGGCGCGAGAGCTTGCTCACCTTGGTCCGGATCTTCTCGTACTCGGTGAGCAGGGTCCGCCAGCGGTCCTGGAAGACCTTGTTCGCCATGAGGGCCGGCTTGGTGTGGCCGGGCGCCATCTTGATCTCGGCCTTCAAGTCGGGGCGTTTGTACTTCCGTACGTGCTCGGCGATCAGCACGTACTCGGCCACGTGGAAGCGGACCTCCTCGTATGGCGCGTGGCCGACGCGAAACTCCTTGCGGCTGGTCTCGTAGACCACCTGGGCCACGTCGGTGTTCGGATAGGCCTCGTACTTGACCGCCTTGTTGAGCGGTGCGGGCGGGGTCTTCGTCTTCCGCTTGCGGGCCCCGGCATCCGGCGCCCACAGAGTCGGGAGCAAGAACGAGGTGAGAATCGAGATCACGATCGTGCGCTTCATCGCTGCCAACACCTCCGAGCGTGAGACGTGTCAGAAGCCTATTGTATTTCAATCGCGGATGCTGGCAAGAGCAGAGTTGTCGACCGGGGCGCAACGGGATAGACTCCTGGCGATGGTCTCGATGAGAAGGGGGCCACCTTACGCATTCAGAGGAGGAAGGCATGAGTCGAGAGGTGATCGCCACGGACAGGGCTCCTGCAGCCGTGGGGCCTTACTCGCAAGCGTGCTCGGCGGGCAAGAGCCGGACGCTCTACCTGTCGGGGCAGATCCCGATCGATCCTAAGAGCGGTGAGCTGCTCCGCGGCTCGGTCGCGGAGCAGGCGCAGCGCTGCATGGACAACCTCGAGGGCGTGCTGCAGGCCGCGGGGCTGGGCTTCGGGCACGTGGTCCGCTGCACGATCTACCTGACGGACATGGGCGACTTCGCCGCCGTCAACGAGGTCTACGGGCGCTGCTTCGACGATCCGCCTCCGGCCCGGGCCTGCGTCCAGGTGGCCGCGCTGCCCAAGGGGGCCCAGGTCGAGATCGACGCCATTGCGGAACGCGACTGATACCCATCGGCCGCTGCTGCTCGCCGTCCTGGCGCTCGCGCTGCTCCCGGCCCGCGCGGCCTGGGCGGCGGACGGGCAGCGAGTCGAGGGGCTGCTGGTGCACAAGGCGACCGGCGAGCCGGTCATCGGGGCGCCGGTGCAGCTCGACGAGGGCGGCTTCGCCGTGAGCGATGAGGCCGGGCGCTTCCGCTTCGAGGACGTCCGGCCCGGACGCCACCGGCTGACGGTCAACGATCCCGAGTGCGCGCCTTTCGATGCCGGTTTCTCCGTCCGCGCTGGCGAGGTCACGCGGCTTCGCTACGCGCTCGACCCGCCCGGCGAGCAGGACGTGGAGGAGGTGATCATCCGCTCCCGGCGCCTGGAGGAGGAGGTCTCGGACACGGTGCTGGAGATGGACGAGGTGCAGCGGATCCCCGGCACGCAGGGGGACGTGCTCAAGATCGTCCAGAGCCTGCCGGGCGTGGCGCGCAACCTGGCCGTCGGCGGGACCGGTGCGGGCATCGTGGTCCGGGGGGCGGCCCCCGAGGACAGCCGGGTGCTGATCGACGGCTTCGAGGTGCCGATGCTGTACCACTTCGGGGGGCTCAAGTCGGTCTTCAACTCGGACATGCTCAAGCGCATCGATTTCCTGCCCGGGGGATTCGGCGCCGAGTACGGCCAGGCCATCGGCGGCATCGTCGACGTCCAGACCCAGCCGTGCACGCACAAGCAGCTGGACGGCTACGTCGAGCTGAGCATGCTGGACTCGGGCTTCTTCGTCCGGGGCCCGATCAACGACGAGATCGGCTTCTTCGCCGCGGCGCGCCGGTCCACGGTGGACCTGTGGCTGCCGCACGTGCTGCCCGACGAGCCGGGTTTCGAGATGACCGTGGCGCCGGTCTACTACGACTACCAGGCCAAGGTGGACTGGAGCCTGTCCGCGGACGACCGCCTCTCCTTCATGGCCTTCGGCTCGTACGACGAGCTGAAGTTCCTGCTCGCCAAGCCGCCGTCGGGCGATCCGAGCATGCGCGGGGACTTCGGCATGGTCACGAGCTTCCACCGGATCCAGGCGGGCTGGAAGCACGCGCCGCAGAACGCCGGCTGGAACCTGTCGATGTCCCTGATCGGCGGCTACACCGAGGCCAAAGTCGACGTGGGCGAGATGTACCTCGATCTGGTCGTGCCCAACACGGCGGCCCGGGCCGACTGGGAGTGGGAGATCACCGAGCGCTGGAAGCTCGGCGCGGGCGTCCAGACCGGCTACGTGTACTTCGACCTCGCGCACCGCATTCCCCATCCGCCCAAGGAAGGCGAGGTGCCGAGCCGCCTGCAGAACTTCTCGCTGAACGAGGGCACCGAGAGCCAGCAGGCCTGGGTCAACGCCCTGTACACCTGCGCGTCCTGGAAGCCGATCGACGAGCTGCGGGTGACCGGCGGGCTGCGCTTCGACGCCGTGCTCTCGGGGGACGTGCGGGCCTGGGCGATCATGCCGCGGCTTTCCTTCAAGTACGAGCTGCGCGCCGGCACCGTGCTCAAGGGCGGCGCGGGCCTGTACTACCAGATGCCCACCGAGGACGAGCTGAGCTCCAACTTCGGCAACCCGGAGCTCGACATGGAGCGGGCCTGGCACTTCACCCTGGGCGTGGAGCAGCAGCTGCCCCTCCAGGTCCTGCTCGACTTCACGGTCTTTTACAAGACCCTCGATCAGCTGGTGGTCTCCGACCCGGACACGAACTACGCGAACGACGGGATCGGCAAGGTGGCGGGCATCGAGATCCTCGTGCGGCGAGACCTGGCGGACGGGGTCTTCGGCTGGCTGGCCTACACGCTCATGCGCTCGGCGCGCAGGGACCGCACGGGCGAGCCATGGCGGCTTTTCGACTTCGACCAGACCCACATCCTGACGCTGGTGGCCGGCCTGCGGCTGCCGCAAGGTCCGGCGAAGCCCGCGCACGGCCTGGCCGACGGCTGGGAGTTCGGGCTGCGGTTCCAGCTCGTGTCCGGCAACCCGGCCACGCCCATCCTGGGCGGGATCTACGACGCGGACTACGACAACTACCTGCCCGTGCCCGGCGCGATCAACTCCGAGCGCCTGCCGCTCTACCACCGGCTCGACCTGCGGGTCGACTACACCTGGGCCTTCGAGAGCTGGGCGCTGAGCCTGTATCTCGACGTGCAGAACGTCTATGACTACCGCAGCGTGGAAGGTGTGCGCTACAACTACGACTACACCGATAGGGCCTACTTCGAGGGGCTGCCCATCTTGCCGGCCCTCGGTGTGAAGGGGAGCTTCTAGATGCGGATTCGCCTCTTCGTCGCCCTGTCGGGCATGTTCGCGGCGCTGGGCTGCGGCGATCCCTTCCCGCCCCAGACCCTGGTCGAGCGCCTGCGGCCCCTGGCGATCCGGGCCGAGCCGCCCGAGCTCGGGCTGCTCGACGAGGCCGAGCTGGAGGCGCTGGTCGCAGACCCTGCCGGCGACGGACGGCCGATCACCTACACCTGGGCGGTCTGCCTGTTCGAGTTCGAGAACACCGCCACGGACATCCCCTGCCCGGGGCCCGACTCCTTCTTCCTGCCCTCGGAAGGCGCGCGCGCGCGGCTGTCCATGCCCGAGCTCATCTCCTGGCTGGCCGAGCAGGGCTACGATCTGGAAGGCATCGGGGGCGAGCTGCCGGACGACGTGCCCATGCTCGTCGGGCTCGAGGTGCGCGCCGGCGGCGAGCGCGTGCGCAGCATCAAGCGGGTCAAGGTGCGCTTGCAGGGCGACGAGCCCTACAACCACAACCCCGCGCTCGCGGGAGTGCGGGTCTTCGACGAGCGGATCGAGCGCGAGCCCTTCGAGCTGGCGGCCGGCCATGGCTACCGGCTGACACCCATGGTGGTCGAGGGCTCGCAGGAGCTCTTCCTGCCCGAGGGCGAGACCGAGCAGCGGCTCGAGGATCACCTCTTCTCCTGGTTCTCGACCGCCGGCGGCTTCAGCGATCGGCGGACCATCCTGGACGTGGACAGCCAGGGCGTCCCGCTGGATGCGAACGAATGGACCGCGCCCCTCGAGGCCGGGCCCGTGCGCCTGTGGCTGATCGTGCGCGACGGCCGTTACGGGGTGGACTGGCTGGAGGTCGACCTCGAGGTGCTCGTCCCGCCTGCCGAGTGACCTTGCCTTCGCAAGAGAAGATTGACTCATCTGTCCAGATGTGGTAGTTTTACATTGTAAATACAGTGTAAGAATCGAGTGGCCTGCGGACATGAGATTCGAATGGGACGACAGCAAGAATGAAGCCAACCGGAAAAAACACGGTGTCTCCTTCGAGGAGGCGCAGAGCGTCTTCTTCGATGACAGAGCAATCGAGTTCTTCGATCCCGATCATTCTGCCGAGGAGGACCGGTTCCTGATGCTCGGTCAAAGCGCCAGGCTCCGTATGATCGTCGTATCGTACTGCTTGAGGGAAAACGGCATCAGGATCATCTCGGCACGCAAGGCGACCAAGAAGGAGCGCAGGTCCTACCCAGGAGGGCTGTAATGAGGAAGGAGTATGATTTCTCGAAGCTGAAAGGGCGCCGGAATCCCTACGCCAGGCGGCTCAAGAAGCCGGTGACGATCCGTATCGGCGTGGATGTGATCGACTACTTCAATGAGCTCTCGGAGGAAACCGGGATCCCCTACCAGACGCTCATCAACCTGTACCTGCGGGACTGCGTCGTCCACCAGAGAAAGTTGTCCATCGACTGGGTGTCCTGACCTGCTCCCCGGCGCGAGCTCAGACCGGCTCGACGTCGAGCGAGTCCATCAGCTCGGCGCCGAAGTCCTCGGGGTAGGCCTCGGCGATGAAGATCAGCCGGTCTCCCTTCCGCAGGACGGCGTCCGACGGCGGGTTGACCTGGACCTTGCGGTCGCTGGGCACGCAGCACTCCACCGCCAGCAGCACGGCGTTGTAGCGCTCCTTCAGGGTCCGGTAGGCCCAGCCCACGGTCTGGTCCGCCCAGCCGGGCAGGACCTCGGCCTTGAAGATCTGGTTGCCGTAGCGGCTGGTCAGCAGCTCGTCGAACATGTTGACCAGCCCGCGGGTGCGCGACGAGGCGGCGATGATCCGACCGGCGTACTCGTCGGGCACCACGATCTCCTCCACGCCCGCCATGGCCAGGTGCTGCCGGTTGTCGCGGTTGAGCAGCTCCACGCAGGTGAAGATGTCCCGGTTGAGCTTCTCGATCGTCAGCGCGGCCAGCACGGTGCGCGCGTCGCGGTCCTGGTCGCTGCGCGTCAGGGTGCGGTCGGCGAGCAGGATGGCGATCTGGGCCCGCTCGATGCCCGCCTGGCTGAGCACCTCGATCCGGGTGAAGTCGCCCGAGATGAAGAAGAACTGCTCGGGTCGCAGCCCGAGGCCGTCCACGGCGGGTGCGGCGTCCATCTCGGCGATGAGCACGAAGTGCTTCTTGCGGAGCTTGGGGTCCTCCAGCAGCTCCTCGATGACGCGCGGCGCGACGCGGTTCCATCCGCAGATGACCACGTGGCCGTTGACCTCGTCCAGGACCATTTCCCTGACCTCCATCCGCTTGCTCAGCCGGGTGACCATGGCGGCCGAGATGATGCCCGTGAAGGTGGCGAAGAAGCCGAGCCCGCCGAGCATGACCACGAGCGCCAGCAGGCGCCCGGCGAAGGTCGTCGGCGTGCCGAGCTGCGGCTCGCCGGACACGAGGGTGTAGAGGCTCCACCAGGTCGAGCCCTCGATGGAGTGGAAGATCTCCTCCTCGCTTCCGCGCTCCAGCAGGTTCATGCCGATGGCGCTGGCCAGCACGACCACCAGCACGATCACGGCCACGGTCAGCAGCTCGGTCTTGCCGTGCCGGAAGGCCTCGCTGAGGCCGAGCAGGCGGCGGTTGACCAGGGTGCCCAGCCGGAACAGGCGCAGCAGCCTGAGCACGCGCAGGATACGCAGCGAGCGCATGACCGGCATCACGGCCAGGATGTCCAGCCAGTAGACCCGGAAGAAACGCCGCCGCTTGCGCATGGCCAGCAGGCGCAGCAGGAGCTCGAGAATGAAGACGCCGGTCAGCGCGTGGCCGGCCAGCTCGGCCGGGACGAAGAAGGGGTGCTGCTCGGGGATGGTGGCCTCCACGACGAGCAGGGCCACCGAGAGCAGGATGAGCAGCACGACCGCCAGGTCGGTGAACGGATGGTTGACGATGCGTTCGAGGCGGCGCTGCATGCTGCGGGGATTCTAGCCCCAAAACAAGTGCATTGCACTTGTTTAGGGCCTAGTATCTTTCAGGGGGCTTTCGTAAAGCCCCCTCGATGCTGGAATTCAATTCCAGCATCTTCACCCCAAAACGACCGCCCTTCGGGCGGCTAGCCCTGAAAACAAACGCGGTTCAACCGCGCTTGTTTTAACTCTAGCCTCGTTGCACCGCCGAGGGAATACTTCGTTTTTCGGCATTCTCTTGACGGGGTAGGCTCGGGTCTGCTATCGCTCGCCAGTCCACCAGTCCAGTCCACGGGAGGACGCATGGCCAGCAGCCTGGTGATCGTCGGCACGCAGTGGGGGGACGAGGGCAAGGGCAAGGTCGTCGACATCCTGGCGGGCTTCGCGGACGTGGTCGTCCGCTTCCAGGGCGGCAGCAACGCCGGCCACACCCTGGTCGTCGACGGGCAGGACCTCGTCACCCACCTGGTGCCCTCGGGCGTGATGCACCCGGGCAAGCGCTGCGCGATCGGGCCGGCCGTGGTGGTCGACCCGGAGCTGCTGCTCGCCGAGATCGCTGGCCTGCAGAAGCGGGGCCTGCTCGCCGAGCCGGGCTCGCTGGTCATCAGCCCGCGGGCCCACGCGGTGATGCCGTATCACAAGGAGCTGGACGCGGCCCGCGAGGCGACCCGGGGCCCGATGCGCATCGGCACCACCCTGCGGGGCATCGGCCCCTGCCTGGAGGACAAGGCCGCCCGCTCGGGCATCCGGGTGTGCGATCTCCTGGACTCGGAGGCGCTGGCCGAGCGGATCGGCGCCCGCCTGCCCGAGGTCAACGCCGTGCTCGCGCATCACGGCCGGGAGCCTCTCTCGGAGAGCGGGCTGCTGCTCGGGCTTCGAGACCAGGCCGAGCGCCTGGCGCCCTTCGTGGGCGACGTGTGCGCGTTGGTGCGCAGCGCGCTCGACCGGGGGCGCGGCGTGCTCTTCGAGGGCGCCCAGGGCGCCATGCTGGACGTGGATCACGGGACCTACCCCTTCGTCACCGCCGCCAGCACGGTGGCCGGCGCGGCCTTGAGCGGACTGGGGATCGGCCCGGGCCGGGACGTGGGCGTGCTGGGCATCGTCAAGGCCTATAGCACCCGCGTGGGCGAGGGGCCGATGCCCACCGAGCTGACCGACGAGCGGGGCCTGCACATGCAGCAGACCGGCGGCGAGTTCGGGGCGACCACCGGCCGGCCCAGGCGCTGCGGCTGGATCGATCTGACCGCCCTGCGCTACGCGACCGCGGCCTGCGGCTGCACCTCGATCTGCGTGACCAAGCTGGACGTGCTGCGCGGCCTGCGCCCGCTGCGCCTGGCGGTCGGCTACACGCTCGACGGCCAGCCGCACGATGGCATTCCGGCCGATGCGGGCGTCTACGGCCGGGTCGATCCGGTTTACGAGGAGCTGGACGGCTGGGACGAGGACCTGAGCGAGGTGCGCGAGAAGGACGCCCTGCCCCAGGGGGCCCGCCGCTACCTGGACTTCGTCGAGAACTACCTGGACCTGCCGGTCGACATCATCTCGGTGGGCCCGATGCGATCCGAGACGATCGTCATCCGCAACCCCCTCCGCCGCGGCTGAGCTCCGCGCGCCGCACGGGTTCTTCTTCCATGAAGCCGATCGCGTTCATCCTGGGGCTGGCTCTTCTTCCTGCTCCGCGCCAGAGCGACGGGCAAGGCGATCCGCGCTGGTACCTCGCCCAGCTCAGGCTGTGGCTGTCGAGGCCCTGCGGTCCGGGTCGAGCCTGCGAGACCTGGCAGGCGGTCGCGGGCCGGCCGGCCGTCGAGGCGAGCGATCCGCTCTACCGGAAGCACGCCCGCCTGTTCAGCAAGGGCTGCCGGCTCAGCGGGGAGCGCCCGCCGGCGCTTCCGGCCGGCAAGCTGGTGCGCTGGGATGTCGACGGCGACGGGCGGCCGGAGCTGGTGTTCGCCGGCGGATGCACGCCGGAGCCCTACTTCGTGATCCTCACGGCTTCGGGCGATGCCTTCGCCGCCTGGCGGGACTTCCCGGCGAGGCTGCTCGGGATCTCGCTGCACGAGCGCCGGCTGGTGCTGATGGCGGCGCGCGAAGGCTACGGCGTCGCGCGCGATTCGAGCTTCGTCCTCTGGGACTGCGAGCCCCGGGACGCGAGTACCTGCCGGGAGCTCGTCTTCCGCTGGGCCGGCGAGATATCCGGCCCCCTGCCCGAGAGCGACATCCGTCCCTGCAGCCTGGCCCGGGACGCCGCCCTGCGCACCGGTCCGCGGGTCGACGACCGGCCCGAGGAGAGCGGCATGGGCTTCGAGTGGCCCGGAAACCTCTACCAGATGCTGGCCGCGGGCTCCTCGGGATGGGTGCTGCACCTGCGGCGCGGCGCGGACGGCGGAACGTGGGCGCTGGCCGTCTTCCAGGCCCCGGCGGACGCTCCCCGAGATCCACTGGCCGCCATCGAGCGCCCCCACCGCGCCGGACCGCCCGTCTGCCCGGGCCCCGGCTCGCGCGCGGAGTACATCCTGGGCTGGATCCGCAGCGACGACCTCGTCCCGGGCCCCGCTCACAACCCGCATTGATTGCTTTTGACCTGTCTTTCTGGCAGGATCGATGCCTGTCTCGAGGGCGCAACGCACACGCAAGGGGTGCTGCCATGTTGAGGAGATCTCTGGTCGTCTGCATTTCGACTCTCTTGCTCCTGGCGCTCGGCGCGGATGCGGCGGCGAAGAAGAAGAAGGCCCGGCCCCGGAAGGCGGCGGCCATCCGGGTGATGATCCTGCCGGTCCAGGTCAAGGGCCTGAGCGCGGACCGGGCGCGGACGCTGGGCAAGGATCTCGGCAAGTCCATGATCCACGAGCTGCAGGACATCGGGATCTTCCGCGTGCTGGCGGACAAGCGCTCGGTCGCCAAGCTCCGGCAGCTCCGGAAGAAGAAGATCTACGTCCGGGACTGCCACGCCAAACGCGGCTGCCTTCGCAAGGTGGGCCGCAGCCTCAACGCCAAGGTGGTCTACCACATGCAGGTGGCCAAGGCCCGGGAGGGCGTGACGGTCACCATGCGCACCTTCGACGTGCGCTCGGGCAAGGAGGTCCGCAAGGCGGTCGCCCGCATGGACACGGACGATCCGGTCAAGCTGGAGCGCCAGTCGCGCTGGCTCGCCCGCAAGGTCTCCTCGCCCATGATCACCACCCTGCTGAAGGGCAAGGGCCGGCTCAAGATCGACTGCCAGGAGGGCGGCGCGGACCTGTTCATCAACGGCAAGTCCTTCGGCAAGAAGACCAACCGCTCCTTCAAGGTCTCCTCGGGCGTCTTCGACATCAAGGTCAAGAAGGAGGGCTTCGCGGAGTTCCACGACGTGGTGGTGGTCAAGCCGAAGCAGGAGAAGGTCGTGGTCGCCGCGCTCGAGCCGGTCGACAAGACCGACGCGCTCGTGGCCGACGCCGGCAAGCCCGGTCCGGGCGAGACCAAGCCGGGAGAGACCAAGCCGGACGAGACCAAGCCGGACGAGACCAAGCCGGACGAGACCAAGCCGGACGAGACCAAGCCGGACGAGACCAAGCCGGGCGAGACCAAGCCGGACGAGACCAAGCCGGACGAGACCAAGCCGGACGAGACCAAGCCGGACGAGACCAAGCCCGAGAAGGAGCTGCCTCCCTGGGCCCTGTTCGAGCGCCCCAAGAAGCCGAAGGAAGAGACCAAGCCCGCGGGCGAGGGCGGCACCAGCGTGGCGGGCGGCGGCGCGGTCGGGACGGGAGGCGAGAAGCCCTTCATGCCCACCCCCGAGCCGGAGCCCGTGAAGGACGAGGACGAGGACAAGCCGGGCCCGGCCTGGTACAAGACCTGGTGGTTCTGGACCATCGTCGGCGTGGGCGTCGCCGGCGCCGCGGCGGGCGTGTCGGTGGCCCTGCTCGCCGGGGGCGGCGAGCCCGCGCCCGAGACCGGCAGCGCGATCCTGAGCTGGGATTAGGAGGTGCTCCATGCGCATGATGAAGCGGGAATCCCCATTTCGAATCTCGCACGCGATCCTGCTGCTCGCCGCGCTCTGCCCGGCCTGCTCGGACGGGCCGCAGCTGGGCAGCGCCGCGCTGGAGATACGCTGGACCATCCCCGACGGCGATCTGCGGGGTGATCTGAGCGGGATCGTGGACACGGTCCGGGTGACGGTCAGCCATGCGGACGAGCAGCTCGTCCAGGCGAGCTTTCCATACGAGAACTACGGCGCCACGGTGAGCAACATCCCGGCGGGCGAGGAGCGGACCTTCCTGGTGGAGGCCAGCGCGGCCGAGACCGTCGTCTACCACGGGACGACCACCGGGGTGACCATCGTGGGAGGCCACACCGTCTCGGTCCCCGTCCAGCTCTCGCCGGGCTACACCGCGGACATCTACCCGCCCGCGGCGGTCGAGGATCTGAGCGCCGAGGTGATCGGGACGACGGTGCGCCTGAGCTGGACCGCTAGCGGAGACGACGGCATGGTGGGCCGCGCCGGCGGTTACGACCTGCGCTACGCGGACGCGGCCATCGACGAGGCCAGCTTCGGCTCGGCCACGCCGATCGCCGTTACCGGCAGCCCGGTGCAGGCCCACGAGACCGAGACGGTCGATGTCGAGGGCCTGGGCTCGGGCACGTTCCACTTCGCCCTCAAGGTGCTCGACGACGCCGAGCCGCCCAACGCGTCGGCGATCTCCAACGGCGCGCAGGCGACCGTGACGGCCGGCGACGACACGCCGCCGGCCGCCATCACCGACCTGGCCGTGGTGGACGCCGAGACGACCGGGAGCTCGGTCAGCTTGACCTGGACCGCGCCGGGAGACGACGGCAGCGGCGGCGGGGCGGTGGCCGAGTACGACGTGCGGTACAGCACCGTGGAGATCACTGATCTGAGCTTCGGCTCGGACAGCCAGGCCGCCGGACCGGCCGTGCCCGTGGCCCCCGGCCTGGCCGAGACGGTCCGGATCGACGGTCTGACCGAGGGCCAGACCTACTACTTCGCGGTCAAGGCGGGCGACGAGGTGCCCAACTGGGCGCCGATCTCGAACGCGCCGGTCTCCGCCACGCCTATGCAGGCGCCGGCCCAGATCGCGCTCTACACGCTCGCGGTCGGCGAGACCTCGGTCACCCTGGGCTGGCTCGCGCCGGCCGACGACGGCGCGAGCGGCGATCCGGTCACCCGCTACGAGATCTGCCACTCGGCGAGCGACATCGCGACCTTCTGCGAGTCGCCCGGCAGCCTGTGGGCGAGCCCGCCCGCACCGCTCGCCCCGGGCCAGGAGCAGTCGGTCGAGATCACCGGGCTCGCCAGCCTGCAGCCGCACTACTTCGCCGCAGTGGCCTACGACGAGCTGGACAACGTCTCGCCCATGTCGAACGTGATCGTCGCCACGCCGGGCGAGCAGGACGACGTGCCCCCGGATCCGGTCGGCAGCCTGAGCGTCGATGCCGTCACCCAGACCTCGGTCACCTTGAGCTGGACCGCGCCGGCCGACGACGGTGCGAGCGGCGATCCGGTCACCCGCTACCTGGTGCGCTGGAGCACGAGCCCGATCACCACGGAGCAGGAGTTCGATGGCGCGAGCGACTTCCCGGGCCCGGCTGCCCCGCTGGATCCGGGCCAGACCGAGCACCTGGAGGTGACCAGCCTGACCCAGGCCGACGTGCTGCACTACTTCGCGGTCAAGGCCGTGGACAACGTGGGCAACGAGTCGAGCATGGAGACGGTCTCGGCCACGCCGACCGACGACGTCCCGCCGGCTGCGGTGACGAGCCTGAACGCGAGCGTCGACGGCGAGAACGAGATCACCCTGATCTGGATCGCCCCGGGCGACGACGGCATGAACGACACCGTCAGCGGCTACCTCGTGAGGCAGAGCACGGCGCCGATCTTGACCGAGCAGGACTTCGACGCCGCGGATGCGATCCCCGGGCCCAATCCCCCGTACTCCATGGGCAGCACCCAGGAGACCATGCTGGTCGAAAACCTGACGCGCGACACGACTTACTACTTCGCCGTCAAGGCTTACGACGACTACATGCTGGAGTCGCCCACCTTCGCGGCCACCAGCGCGATCACCGACGATGCCACCCCGCCCGACCAGGTGACGGACCTGGCCGTCCAGTCCCAGACAGCCGACTCGGTCACCCTGGTCTGGACCGCGGTGGGCGACGACGGCGACCAGGACCCGGTCGACAGCTACGACGTGCGCTACGCCGCGAGCCCCATCCCGGATGAGACCGCCTTCGGCGCAGCCACGCCCGTGGGCGGCCCGGGCAGCCTGGCCTTTCCCGGCCTGCCCCAGACCCTGCTGGTGCAGCCGCTCAACCCGGGCCAGTACTACTTCGCGCTCGAGGCGCTCGACAACCGCGGCAACGTATCGCCGCTGTCGAACGACGTGCCGGTCTGCATCTCCTGCCCGCAGATCGCGGACGTCCGGCCGGCCAGCGCGGCCGTCGGCGCGATCGTCTACGTCTCGGGCCAGGACTTCGGTGCGGCCTCGGGGACCTTGACCATCGGGGGCCAGGCCGCCTCGGTGATCTCCTGGGACGACGGGTTGATCGCAGCCGCGGTCCCGGCCCTGACCGGCGGCCAGGGGGCGCTCGACGTGGAGGTGACGGACAGCGGCGGGCTTGTCGGCAGCGCCGCGGGCGCCTTCCAGCTCAGCCCCTGGATCCAGTCCACGGCCTACGCCGATCCGGCCCTGACCTTGACCGGCACGGGCTTCGGCGCCGCCCAGGGCAGCTCGGTCATCGTCTTCACGAGCTCCGCGAGCTCGCCGACGGCGACGACCTGGAGCGATACCCAGATCGAGGTCGACGTGCCGGGCGACGCGGACAGCGGCCCGGTGCAGGTCGTGGTGGACGGGCTGAGCTCCAACACGCCCGAGCTCAACGTGAGCGGCCAGGAGCGCGCCTGGCAGGCGGCCGCGGCATGGCGGAGCGGCACGGCTCCCTGCTTCTGCGCGGGTGCGTCGGACAACTCGGGTCTGATCCAGATGGCCTGGAGCGAGGACCTGAGCGGCTCGCGCGAGATCATGGGCAACAACTGGGACGGCACCCAGTGGGGCGCGGGCTACGATCGTGTCAACGAGACCGACACCGGCTTCGGCTTCAGCGAGGTGGCGGCCGATCCGGCCGGCGACTTCCACGTCGCCTGGTTCGAGGACTCCACTTCCCGGCTCTTGTATCGCGGCAAGTCGAGCGGGATTTGGAACGCGCTTCCGGCCGAGGTCATCGGGGACGCGGTGTCGGCCCAGTTCGGGCTCGAGGCGCTGCCGGACGGGACCATCGTCGCCGTGTGGTCGTCGGGCGACCAGACGCGGCTGCGCTACAACCTGCGGAGCGGCGCCTTCTCGGCCGCCGCGGCCCAGGACGTCGAGGTGGGCCTGACCGGCGCGGGCGTGCTGGCCACGGCCGTGGATCCGGCCGGCATGCTGCACGCGGTCGCGGCCATCGACACGGCCTTGCAGCACTACTTCTTCGACGGCAGCGCCTGGTGGGATGCCGGCGTGGTGGCGGGCATCACGACCGACTCGCTCAACGTCCACCTCGATCTGGCGGCCGACGGGCTCGGCCAGCTCCACCTGGTCTGGTGGGACGATAGCGACTACGCCTGGGGCCTGTGGGACGGCACCTGGACGACCGGCCTGCTGGACTCGACGACCGGACCGGCCTGGCCGAGCGTGGCGGTCGACGCGGGCGGCTGCGCGCACGCGCTCGTCGAGCTCGACGATGGAACCCACTGGGGCGCATACTACTACGCCAGATCCCCGGGTCAGGCCTGGTCGGCCGGCTTGGATCTCGCCTCCGCGCTCGGGGGCGACACCCAGCAGCCCTGTCTGGTCGCGACGCCCGATCTGAAGGTCTGGGCCTTCTGGACGCTGGGGGACGAGATCGACCTGTCCGTCTGGGAGTAGCGCCCCTTGTCACAGCTGCAGCGACGATCGGCGTGCCTGGGCGCGGCGGCCATTCTCCTCGCAGCCTGCACCTCCGAGCGGCCGGCGCCGGCCGCCAAGCCGCGCTCCTTGCCCGAGGCGCGGCGCATCGCCCTCGATCTCTTCGAGGAGCTGGACGGCTTCGAGCTCGTCAAGCAGCGCGAAGTGGGCCTGGCCGGCCAGCCGGCCGTGCGCATGGAAGCCCGCTGGAAGCACGAGGGACAGCCGCGCCGGGGCATCATCTACGTTGTCGAGCAGGCCAGGCTGTTCAACGTCATCCACTACACGGCGCCGGCGGACGAGGATCTGTTCGAGGACGGCTACGAGGTCTTCAGCCGCATGCTCAAGGAGCTCAAGGCGCAGAGCCTGGACGGCGCGCTGAAGGTCGAGCGGGCCGGCGAGGTCAACGTGCTGCGCTCGCCCGAGCTGCAGCTCGAGATCCGCTATCCCGGCGACTGGGTCTACAGCCTGGACGAGGTCAACCGGGCCCTGGTCTTCAGCGGCCCGCGCGAGGAGCCGACCTGGCTGACCACGGTGAGCTTCTCGATCATCGAAAAACTCGCGGGTTGACGGCGCCGGATCGGCGTGACATGATTCGCGCCCGAGCGAGGCCGCACAGGACTTTGGGCGGCGGATGTCGCTGGAACCTCAGTCGAAACCGACGACCTGTCGAGGTGATCTCATGAGCGCGCCCGAACAAGAGTTCAAGCCCTACGTCCCGCCGGAGACCGTCATGAAGGAGCTGACGCTCAAGGCGGTGCTGCTGGGCATCGTCATGGCCGTCATCCTCGGAGCGGCCAACGCCTACCTGGGCCTCAAGGCCGGCATGACCGTGGCCGCCACCTTCCCGGCGGCGGTCATCGCCATGGCGGTGCTCAGACCCTTCAAGGGCACCATCCTGGAGGAGAACATCGCCCGGACCACCGGCGCGGTGGGCGAGGCGCTGGCGGCCGGCGCCATCTTCACCATCCCGGCCTTCATCATGTCGGGCGTCTGGGAGGACTTCGACTACTTGACCTCGACCGCCTTGCTGCTCGTCGGAGGCGTGCTAGGCGTCTTCCTGGTCATCCTGCTGCGGCGCACCTTCATGGAAGACCGCAGCCTGCCCTTTCCCGAGAGCCAGGCCTGCACCGAGATCGTCAAGGCCGGCCAGAAGGGCTCGAGCGGCGCGGGCCAGGTCTTCGTGGCCATGGGCATCGCGGCCTTGATCGAGTTCTTCAAGAACGCCAACGGCATCCAGATCATCAAGGAGAACGTCAAGGGCGCCTTCACGGTCGGCAAGGGCTCCTTCCCGTACATGTCGCCGACCTCCTCGCCCGCCTTCCTGGGCGTGGGCTTCATCATCGGGCCGCGGCTGGCCTCCATCACCGCAGCCGGCGGCGTGTTCGGCTGGCTCTTCCTGATGCCGATCGTCATGTTCGTCTACGCCGTGAGCGATGCGGGCATGGGCGATGCGGTCGCCAGGCTCATCTCCGCCGGCGAGATCGGCTACCTCTTCGACGGCATCTCCGCGCCGCGCTGGGAGCACATCTTCGGCGGCCAGGGCACGTCCTTCATCGGCATGAAGACGATCTACTCGGGCAGCATCAAGATCGTGGCCATCGGGGCCATGATCGTCGGCGCCTTCTACACGCTGTTCAAGATGCGAAACAGCCTGATCGCTGGCGTCGGCCGCTCGATCCGCAGCATCGGCGGCGGCGGCGCGGTCGAGAAGCGCACCGACAAGGACATCGACATCAAGACCGTCGTGATCGCCGTGGCGGTGCTGCTGCTGGCCATGCTGGGGCTGTACTACTGGCTGTGCCAGAGCATCGGCATCTCGATCATCACCATGGTCGTCATGGCCATCGCCGGCTTCCTCTTCGCGGCCGTGGCCGGATACCTGGTGAGCATCATCGGCTCCTCCTCGAACCCCATCTCGGGCCTGACGCTCTCGACCCTGCTGCTGGCGGCCGGGCTGCTCATCCTGCTCGGCATGGGGGGCCAGAAGGGCACCGGCGACTGGCAGGCGGGCGTGCTGGCCGTGCTGGGGGTGGCCACGATCGTCTGCTGCGTCGCGGGCGTGGCCGGCGACATGATCCAGGACTGGAAGGTCGGCTACAACCTCGGCGGTACGCCCTGGCGCATGGAGGTCGGCGGCGTGATCGGCGTGATCGCGGCCGCGCTCGTGCTCGTGCTGCCGATCATGCTGCTGCACCAGTACGGTGGCGGCATCGGCTCGGACGCGCTGCCCGCGCCCCAGGCGGGCCTGATGGCCACGATGGCCGACGGCATCATCGGCGGCGCGATGGCCTGGGAGCTCATCCTGATCGGTATGTTCTTCGCGCTGGCGCTGATCCTGATCCAGAGCCCCTCGCCGATGCTGATCGCGGTCGGCATGTACCTGCCCTTCGAGACCACGCTGGCCATCTTCACAGGCGGGCTGATCAAGTGGATCCTGGACGCGGTCAGCAAGCGCAAGGCGGCCGGAGATCCCCAAAAGAGCGAGTCCGTGGAGAATCGGGGGCTGCTGGTGGCCTCGGGCCTGGTGGCCGGCGAGGCGCTGGTGGGCATCCTGGTCGCCGGCATCGTGGCCGCGGGCATCAAGTTCCTGCCGAGCGAGAAGTACGTCCAGGACGTCGACAAGGCCCGCGCGGTGATCGCCAAGATCGACAAGCTGGGCGCGAAGACAGACGCCGTGGCGGCCGAGCGCGTGGCGCAGAACCCGATCCTGCTCCACGAGCTGCTCGCGTCCGAGAGGCTGCTGGACGGCGAGATCGAGCTGGCGATCCGCTCGATGCGCGAGGAGGGCAAGGTCGCCGAGCGGGTCAAGGGCAAGATCGCGGCCCGCCGCTCGCTCTCGGAGACGACCCTGCTCGGCCAGGCGCCCAGCTGGTTCGGCCAGGCCTGGCTCGGCTTCCTGGTCATCCTCTTCTTGGGCTACTACATGGTGCGCTCGTCCCTGAAGGCGATCGCGGGCAGCGGGCCGGGCTCGGGCAGCGGGCCGCCTCCGGGCGAGCAGGAGCCGAAGGCGCCCGGGAAAGACGGAGGCGAGTCGCGTGAAGGCTGAGCGCAACCTGCTCGACATGCGGCCCAGCAGGCTCTTCGCGCACGAGCTTCGCGACGGCGATCCGCTCCGGGTGACCGTCCAGGTGCCCCGCTTCCGCTCGCGCTGGATGGCCTGGCTGCAGAGGCGGCTCCGCAGGCCCCACGTGGGCCTGCACCTCGATCCGATCGGCTCGAGCGTCTGGCTGCAGTGCGACGGGCAGCGCAGCGTGGCCGAGATCGGGCGGGCGCTGCAGGCGCAGTTCGGCCAGCAGGTCGAGCCGATCTGGGACAGGCTGTCGCTCTTTCTGCGCGCCCTGCATCAGGGGCGGCTGATCGGGCTCGCCCCGCCGCAGCCGTAGCCGGGATTGTGCAAGGCCCAGATATAGCCCGGGGCTTCAGCCCTGAGCCGTATACACATTTTTCCCGTCGCGAGTTTCTCTGCTGCGAAGCAGCGGGGGGACAAAGCCTGGGGCTTCAGCCCCAGGTTCAAGAAGGTAGAAATATTTATGCGCCCTGGAGGGGCGCAGCCATCTCTGCGTCTCGGACAAAGCTCGAGATTGCCGCGCCCTTTCAGGGCGCATGATTATGTTCTCTCCGCTTCCCTGGGGCTGAAGCCCTGAGCCGTATACACATTTTTTCCGTCGCAAGTTTCTCCGCTGCGAAGCAGCGGGGGAAAAACTTGGGGCTTCAGCCCCAGGTTCAAGAAGGTAGAAGTATTTACGCGCCCTGGAGGGGCGCAGCCATCTCTGCGTTTCGGACAAAGCTCGAGATTGCCGCGCCCTTTCAGGGCGCATGATTGTGTTCTCTCCGCTTCCCTGGGGCTAAAGCCCCAGGCTATATCCCATCGCTGC
>JAFGRB010000433.1 GCA_016935365.1 Deltaproteobacteria bacterium | reverse complement strand
TTCCCGGCCAAATCATGGGGTATTTTCTTTTCGTGACTTGCGCAAACCCGCACTGCAAGCGCACTTGCGAACAACGCGGATCGCTCGGGCTGCAGCCGGCTTGCGCGGCGGGCAGGAGCTGCGATAATGCACCCTGGAGTCGAGGGAGCGCATGCCGGCACAGGACGATCTCTTCCGCGCGCAGGCCGAGCGCGAGCAGCGCCACGCGCCGCTGGCCGAGCGCATGCGGCCGCGCGCGCTGGACGAGCTCGTCGGCCAGGAGAGGATCCTCGGGCCCGGCCGCCTGCTGCGGCGGGCCATCGAGGGCGATCGCCTGCCGTCGATGGTGCTCTGGGGGCCGCCGGGCTGCGGCAAGACCGCCCTGGCCGCGGTCATCGCCCGCAGCACCGGCGCCGAGTTCGTGCCCTTCTCGGCGGTCATGCAGGGCGTGCGGGACATCCGCCAGATCGCGGCCGAGGCCGGGAAGCGGCGCGACCTGCACGCCCGCCGGACCGTGCTCTTCATCGACGAGATCCACAGGCTCAACAAGGCGCAGCAGGACGCGCTGCTGCCCCACGTGGAGCGCGGCACCTTCGTGCTGATCGGGGCCACGACCGAGAACCCCTCCTTCGAGGTCAACGCGGCCCTGCTGTCGCGGACGCGCGTCTTCACCCTCGAGCCGCTCGAGACCGAGGCGCTGGCGGCGATCGTCCGCCGGGCCCTGGCCGATCCGCAGCGCGGCCTGGGCCGGGCGGGTATCGCCATCGACGATGACGCGCTCGACGCGCTCTGCCGGAGCGCCGCCGGCGACGCCCGCCGGGCGCTGAACGTCCTCGAGGCGGCCGCCCAGCTCGCCGAGTTGGAGGAGCCCCGGTTGGAGCGCATCTCGGCCCGGCTGGTCGACGAGGCGGTCCAGCACCGGAGCCTGCTCTACGACAAGGCGGGCGAGGAGCACTACAACGTCATCTCGGCCTTCATCAAGAGCCTGCGGGGCTCGGATCCGGACGCGGCGGTCTACTGGATGACGCGCATGCTGGAGGCCGGCGAGGACCCGCGCTTCATCCTGCGGCGGATGGTCATCTTCGCCTCCGAGGACGTGGGCAACGCGGATCCGCACGCGCTTCCCCTGGCCGTGGCCGCCCTGCAGGCCCACGAGCTGGTGGGCCTGCCCGAGTCGGCGCTCTGCCTGTCGCAGGCCGCCTGCTACCTGGCCTGCGCGCCCAAGAGCAACTCGGCCCTGTGCGCCTACACGCGCGCCCGCAAGGACGTGCTCGAGTCGGGCGCCCTGCCCGCGCCGCTGAAGCTGCGCAACGCCCCGACCGGCCTGATGCGCTCGCTCGGCTACGGCCGCGACTACCGCTACCCGCACAACTTCGAGGGCCACTACGCGGCCGAGCACTACCTGCCCGAGGCGCTGCGCGGACGGTGCTACTACACGCCGTCCGAGAGCGGCCTCGAGCGGGAGATCGGCGAGCGGCTCGCCGCCTGGCGCGCCCAGCGCGACGGGGCCGATGAGGACGGCAGCCGGGAGGAGCCGGAGTGAGGGCTCTGCGCTCCAGACCGGGCCCCGGCCACGCGCTGCTGGCCCCGATCCCGGGGCCCGCCGCCTGCCGCGCTCAGCGCGACCAGGCCGATGATGACGAGTGTGGAGAGGAGCCGAGGTGAAGATCCCGCACTTCTGCCCAGCCCCCACCCGCCAGCTGCTGGCCCCGCTCGGGCGTCTAGCCGGACGGCGGGCGCGGTCTGGAGCGAGCTCCTGCTGGCAACTCGGCGTCCCGGTCCTGGGCGCGGCCCTCGCGACCCTTCTCGCCGGCACGGCCGCAGCTGAGCCCTTCGGCCCCTGGTCTGCCGACCCGCGCCACCCGGTGACCGCCGAGGCGGCCCGGCCCGAGCCGGAGTCCCTCACCGCGAGCCGGATCGCGAGTTGCTCGCCCTTCGGACTGGCCTTCCGGCTCTGGAGCCGGCTGCTTACCCGCATCGACGGGCCGCGCTGCGCCCACCGGCCCAGCTGCGCGCAGTACGCCCACCAGGCCATGGCGCGCCACGGCCTGCCGAAAGGGGCCTGGCTGGCGCTCGATCGCCTCATGCGCGGCGCCCGCTCCAGCGCGCTGCGCGCGCTGCCGATCGTGGCCGGCCCCGGCGGCGCCTTCTTCCTCGACCCGCTCCCGGGCGCAGGAGATCAGTCGGCCTCGGGGTGGTAGACGTGGGATGAGCGGAGAAAGCCCTGCTGCGGTCGGCTAGTCGAACTCGATGTCCTTCCAGAACAGGAGCATGGTCCTGTCCGTGGCCTTGCGCTCGTTGCCACAGGCATCCTCGATAGACTCTCCACGGAACTCGGACCACAGCAGCCTCCGGCCGGCCATGCTGCGGGGCTCCGCGATGTCGTAGAACGGACGCAGGTGGGTGAGCTGCGTGCTGCGCCCGGTCTCCAGATTGAAGCACTGGCCGGAGAACGACGGGCATCCCTGGCAGCCGGTCAGCGCAGCCAAGCCCGCCAGTGCGAGAGCCATCGCCAGAACGCG
>JAFGRB010000432.1 GCA_016935365.1 Deltaproteobacteria bacterium | reverse complement strand
CGCCCCTGCGGGGCTTCGCTGTGCTCGATCTTGCCGAGGTGGATCTCCATTGACGGGCATTTCGCAGTATTACGGAAAATCGAGAGGCGCCAAAAGATATGTATACGGCTCAGGGCTTCAGCCCCAGGCTATATCCCATCGCTGCTTCGCAGCGAGAAGGAGGAGTCGCAAGGTGCTGTCTTTGACAGGCCCTCGATCGAATGGCTAGACTGCGGAGCCATGAAGACAGGCCTGCTCGTGGCTGCCGCGATCCTGCTGGCGCCTGCTGCTCTGCGAGCGCAGGCGCAGCCGCCCGAGCCCACGTCCGCGCCCGAGCCGGCCGCGCCCGATCCGGCCGCGCCCGAGCCCACGCCCGAGCCCGGGCCCGGCGACGAGCTGGGCGCCCTGCGCGCGGTCGAGGAGACGGTGCTCGGCGAGCTGCGCTTCGAAGCGCCGGACGCCGGCGACTTCTCGCACCTGGAAGGCATGCAGGAGCTCTCGCGACCGAAGGGGCTTCGCGGCGACCAGCTCTCCTGGGAGCTCGGAACGGGCGGGCTTCGCGCGGCCAGTGCGCTCTCTCTGGGCGGCACGCGCGGCGCCCGGCTGGCCGGCTTCGACATCCCGGTGGTGATCAACGCGGCGGTCGAGCAGTACCTCGATCTGCTGCAGGGCCGCGCCCGTCCGACCTTCACGCGCTGGCTTTCGCGCACCTCCCGGTACTACCCGCTCATGCAGCCCATCCTGCGCAAGCACGGCCTGCCCGAGGATCTGGTCTCGGTCGCCCTGGTCGAGAGCGGGCTCCACTACGCGGCCTTCTCCCGGGCCCGGGCCAGCGGTCCCTGGCAGTTCATGAAGCACACCGGCGCCCGCTACGGCCTGAAGTCGGGCTTCTGGGTGGACGAGCGGCGCGACTTCATCAAGGCCACCGAGGCGGCCGCAAGGCACCTCGAGGATCTCTTCGCCGAGTTCGGCGACTGGTACCTCGCCTGGGCGGCGTACAACGCGGGCGCGGGGCGCGTGCGCCGCGCCATCGAGCGCAGCGGCGCCCGGGACTTCTGGTCCCTGGCCGCCGCGGGTGCGCTGGCCCAGGAGACGCAGCGCTACGTGCCCAAGATCATCGCCGCCGCGGTCATCAGCCAGAACCCGGAGCGCTACGGCTTCGGCGGGATCGCGTACCAGAAGCCGCTCGAGTGGGAGGTGGTCGAGGTCGAGGGCATGGCGGATCTCAAGGCGGCCGCCCGGGCGGTCGGCAGCGACCTGGCGACCCTGAAGGAGCTCAACCCCGAGCTGCGCTTCTGGTGCTCGCCGCCCGATCGGAAGCGCTACCCCTTGCGGCTGCCCAGGGGCACGGCCGAGCGCTTTCGCAAGCACTACCGGCCGCCGGCCAGGGACGATCAGGTCGCCTTTCTGCGCCACCGGCTTCGGCCCGGCGAGACGCTCAGCCACGTGGCGCTCGCCTATCGGACCTCGGTGGAGGCGCTCATGGCAGCCAACCGGATCGGCGACGCGCGGCGCGTTCGAGCCGGCCGCAGCCTGATCGTGCCCGTGCATCCATGCGGGCTGCGCACGGCCCGCGCGCGGCCGGGCGCCTCGATGCGCGGACGCAGGACCAGGGGCGCGCGCTACCACACGGTGCAGCCCGGCGACTCGCTCTGGAGCATCGCCGAGCGATACGAGAGCTCGGTCGAGAAGCTCCGGCGCATCAACTCGCTCGGGGCGACGGACAAGCTGCGCGTCGGGAAGAGGCTCCGCGTCGAGTAGACTCGCGATACATGTCATGTCGTGACGTGACATCGTGTGGCATGCGGCATGTATTGGGTGCCGGAGAGCACGACCCCAAGATCTTGTGTTTTTTTCTGTTGACAGCCAATGGATTTCCTTGTTAGGTAAACGGTGTTTCCATTCATTCAGGAGGTAGGATCATGACCAAGCAGGAACTCATCGAGGCCGTGCACGCCAGGAATCCCTGGGGCTTGTCCAAGAAGGCCACCGGCGAGGTCGTCGACGCTGTTTTCAACAACATCAGCAAGGCGATCAAGAAGGAGCGCCGCTTCAGCTACCCGGGCTTCGGGACCTGGAACGTGCGCACCCGCAAGGCGCGGAATGGTCGCAATCCGCAGACCGGCCAGAAGATCCGCATCAAGGCGACCAAGACCGTGGGCTTCAAGCCGGCCAGGCAGTTCAAGACCAAGCTGTAGATACCGGACGCGAAGACAGGAAGACAGGAAGGCCATGACGAGGCCCGGACGGCGAGAGTCGTCCGGGCCTTGTTGATCCCCGCTCACTCGCAGGTCAGCGGCGGCGGATCGTCCTCGCAGCGCTCCTCGGGCACGAGCAGCTCGCTCCGGTCCTGGCCCACGAAGCGCCGCACGACCACCGATCCGTGGACGCGCTCCCAGGGCCCGAGCCAGAGCGCGGCCCGCGGCGCGTAGAGGTCGAGCACCAGGTCACTCCGCGCGCGCAGGCGCAGCCTCCCGGCCGCGGCGTCGTCCGCGCCGCTGACCACCAGCAGGCTGCAGCCGTCTCCGGGCCGGCAGTCGAGCCGGCTGCAGCCGCCCAGGTCGAAGTCCCGCGCCGTCCAGATCTCCACCCGGGCGCCGGGTGCGACGCGCAGCCTGGCGCTGTCGCGCATGACGACCCGGTCGAAGTAGTACACGCCCTCGGGCAGCGTGATCTCCGGGTGGCAGCCCCAGCACTTGTCGCGCCGGCGGCAGCGGTCGAGCAGCAGCGCGCCGTCGACCAGGTAGGGCGCGATCTCCGGGTCGGCCTCGAGTTGCGCGTTGTCGTTCGCAAGCGCCCGCATCGCCAGGGCCGCGTCCAGGTCGAAGCCGCACTCGCAGGGCTCGGGCGGCAGCTCCAGCTCGATCACCTCCCCGCCCACCCGGGCCCCCCACCTCTTGCAGAGCCTCCCGGCCAGGTAGACGTCGCCCGTGACGGCCGAGCGGCCGAGCAGGCGCACGTCGCCGCCCGCGACCAGCTCGCCGTCGATGCGCGCGTAGCCGTGCAACCCCACGTCCCCGTGCGCGGCCACGTCGCCGTGTCCCGCGGGCCAGGCCGGCCCGTGGCCGCCGTGGCATCGGGCCGGCGGACTCGTGTCCTCGGAGGCCACCTCGAAGCGGTCGAGCAGCAGGACGTCCTCGAAGGCGCAGATGGCCCAGCGGAACTCCGGCAGGCCGAGATGCGAGATGGAGAAGTCCAGGCCCAGCTCCGACGTGTGCCCGAGCGTATCCTCGGCCTCGACCCACAGCCAGTGCTCGCCCGGCGCCGAGACCTCGGTGCCGCTCTCGAAGGCCTCGCCGTCCAGCTCCGCCCACCATGTGGCCAGGTGGGCATCCGCGACCTGGATCTCCGGGTAGACCGGCCCGGCGTAGACCCCGCCCGGCTCGACGCCCGAGACCGCGATGACCGGCGCCGAGGCGTCGATTGTGAAGTCCGCGTCGAAGGCCGCCTGGTTTCCGGCGCAGTCCCAGGCCCGGATCTCGAGCCGGTGCTCGCCGTCTATCGCGATCTCCTCGCCCGAGGCGTACGGCGCGCCGTCGAGCTCGGCCAGCACGCTCGTGAGGTTGGCGTCGCCGGCCGAGAACACGGCCGCCGCCCGGTCGGCGTACAGGCCGCCGGGCTCGATCCCGCCGACCTCGAGCGCGGGCTCGGTGCCGTCCAGCACGAACTCGGCCTCGACCAGGCTCGCGTGCCCGACCGCGTCCACGGCCTCGACGCGAAGCACGTGCACGCCCTCGGCCGAGACCTCGGTGCCGCTATCGAAGGCCTGTCCGTCCAGCTCGGCCGAGACGCTCGAAAGGCTCGCGTCCCAGACCGCGTATCCGGGCCAGACCGGCGGCGGGTAGCAGCCCGCGTGCTCGATGCCGACGAGCGAGATCTCGGGCGGGCTGCGGTCGATGCGGAAGCGCGCCGAGGCGGAGGCGCTCCGCCCGGCGCAGTCGAGCGCCCAGGCCTGGAGCAGGTGCTCGCCCTCTCCCGAGACCACGGTGCCGGGCTCGAGCGCGGCGCCGTCCAGCACGACGCTCGACGCGACCAGGTTCCGGTCGTCGATCTCCACCTCGGGCTGAACGTCCAGCTCGCCCACCTGGCCGTCCTGCACGCCCGAGACGAGGATCTGCGGGTCGCTCAGGTCGACCGTGAAGGACAGGCTGCGCGCGCTCTCGTGCCCGGCCAGGTCGAGCGCTCGGATCTCGAGCGCGTGCGCGCCCTCGCCTGTGAGCTCACCGCTCGCGAAGGGCGCGCCGTCGAGCAGGGCCTCGACCGAGGCCAGGTGCGCATCCGTCACCGCGAAGACCGGCGCGACCGGCTGGTCGTAGCACGCCCCGTCCTCCACGCCGGAGATGGCGATCGCGGGCGCGCTGCGATCCAGGCTGAAGGCCACGCCCTCGGCGGAGGAGTTGCCGGCCGCGTCGATCGCCTGGGCATCGAGCAGGTGCTCGCCCTCGTACGGGACGATGAGGCCGCTTCGCCACACCGCGCCGTCCAGGCGCACCGCCAGGGAGCCCGGGTTGACGTCCAGCACCTCGACCTCGGGCGTGACCGGGGCCGGGTAGATCGCGCCCTGCTCGACGCCCGTGATGCGGATCTCGGGCGGCCGGGTGTCGACCGTCTCGATCTCGGCCGACCGCTCGCAGCCCGCATCGCCCGAGCTCAGCCGGCCCCGGATCGCGTGCCGGCCGAGCGCCCGCAGGGCCTCGGCGCTCATGGGTATGCTCAGCGAGGAGAAGCCGTCCAGGGCAACTCGGCCGGAGTACAGCTCCTGATCGTCCAGAAAGAGGCCAAGCTCCGCCTCGGTGCCCGGATCGCCCCGGAGCTGCACCAGGCACAGCGCGCCCTCGAGGCCCGACTCGCAGCGCGGACGGTCCGCGCCCACGGCCACGAGCTCGAAGGAGCCTATCTGGATTCCGCTGCGATCCGAGCCCAGGTAGGCCGATCTCTCGGCGTCCAGGTACAGGGCGAAGACCAGCTCGCCGCGGCCCGCCCAGTCCGCAGGCAGGCTGCCCGCGAGCGAGAGCCGGTTGGTGCCCGCCTCGAGCGCGGCCGGGCCCTCGGCGAGCTGCACCGGATCGCCGTCCGGCGGCAGCAGGCTCATGACGGCCCAGCCCTCGAACGCGGCGCTGGCATCCACCACGGCCTCGGCCGAGATCGGATCGCCCGGCTCGGCCCGTGTCGTCGACGCCTCCAGGCTGACGAAGCGAACGCCCACCGCCCGGATCTCGTAGGGGTGGCGCTCGGAGAGCAGATCGCAGCCGTACTCCAGCACGTGGGTCCCCTGGCGCATCTCGAGAGGCAGGTCGTAGCTCGCCTCGTAGGTCTCGCCCGCGATCGCGGGCTGCTCGTGCTCCCAGCCGGCCGCGAGGTCCCGCAGCACGAACAGGCAGTCCGCATCCGAGCCGAAGGATACCCCGACCGTGTCGCCCGCGTCGTAGCGATCCCGGTCGCTGCACAGCCACAGCGGGCGATCGTGCCCGTGGATGCGCCTGGAGTCGATGTGCACGGCCCGGCCGGAGAGGAAGGAGAAGGTGTACAGGATCCGGTCCGAGAGCAGCTCGCCCAGGTCCAGCTCGAACGCGAGCTGCTGCGGCGTGTCGGTCAGGGTGAAGACGCGCTCGAGCTCGATGCCCGCGTAGCCCACCCGGACCAGCAGCGGCAGCCCGCTGGCAGCAGAGCTCGAGGCCACCTGCAGCGCGAGCAGGGCCGTGTCTCCCGGCCGGTAGAAGCAGTCGTCCAGCGAGGCGAGCACGTCCAGGCTCAAGCCGTCGACCGAGAAGCTCGCGAAGCCGCTCGCCTCGCCGCGGCTCTCCGCGTCCGCCGGCCCCAGGGTCCAGGCCAGCGCGTCCTCGCAGGCCTCGATCTCGGCCGGCAGCAGGTAGCCGAGGCTCACCGTCGCCTGCTCGCAGGGCGCGAGCAGCAGCTCGGCCTGCTCGGGCCCCTGCTCCTCGTACGGCGCCAGCGCGAGCCGGCAGCGCGCTGCCCGGTCGCCCGTGTTCCGGACGGCAAAGTCGAAGCTCGCCCGCTCGCCGGCCGCGAAGTGCTGGTGCGGGGGCGCGGAGACCAGCCCGCACTCGCCGGGCCGGACCTCGACCTGCAGGCCCTCCTCCAGCACGGAAGCGCCGCGCCCGTCGCACAGGCGGAAGGCGACCGGGTGGCTGCCCGCGTCCGCCTGGGATAGCGAGAGCAGGAAGGCGCCGCTCCAGGCTCCGCCCTGGCCATCGACGTGCACGGCCTGCTCGGCCTGCCAGGCCCGGGATCTCACGGCCAGGCTGCCGTCGAGCGCGGAGAAGCCCGCGTTGGAGAGCGCGGCCTCCACGTGCTGCTGCCCGCAGCTCGCCGGCTGCGGGCTCAGGGCCAGCGCAATCGAATGCACGGGCAGGACCTCGAAGCCCGCCTCGGCCGGCGCGATGTACTCGCCCGCCACCCGGGCCGTGTATGCGCCCGGCTCGAGATCGGCCGCGAGCCGACCCGAGATCGCGTCCCCCTCGCTGCCGGCCGCCTCCAGCCAGACCGCCTGCGTCCAGGCCTGGACCAGGGCACCGCCCGCGTCCTCGATGCGCTGCTCGAGCCCGAAGGCCGCGCCCGGGCTGGAGCTGTTCTGCAGGCCCCAGCCGAGCACGACCTCGCCCGCCGGCACCACGGGCTCGGCCATCAGCCAGGCCTCGGCCGAGGGCGGGTGCAGGCCGAGCTCGCGCTCGCCCTGGTTGCCGTGCTCGGCCCGGTAGAGCACCCGGTAGTCGCCGAAGGGCAGGTCCAGCCCGAACAGGCCCGAGGCCCGATCCAGGCCGTCCGGATCGCCCGGCATGGCCAGGAAGCGCTCGTCCGCGAGCTGGCCCGCGATCTCGCCGCCCGCGTCCAGCACCGCGATCTCGAAGCCGTAGATAGACGGCAGGCGGCCCCGGTTCGAGAGCGTCCAGGCGATCTCGAGCCGGCCGCCCTCGTGCCCGGCCGCGACCATCGGCTCGACCTCGAGAAAGCTCGAGAGGCCGAACAGGACGTCGAGGCCGGCGCTCCAGCCCGCGTCCCCAGAGGCCTCGACGTCGAAGTGCGCGTCGGCGTCGATCTGTCTCTCGAAGACCTCGACCTGCGTATCGCCGGGCCCGAGCTCGAGCTCCCGCGTCTCCGCGCCTCCGGGCCCGGTCAGCGCGATCGAGATCTCGGCCGGGAGCGAGCAGTCGCTCGTCACCCGGACGCGGATCTCGAACGGCGCGCTGTCCGCGAGCTCCGGGGCCTCGAGCTCGAACTGCAGGCTCACCTGCTCGACTCGATAGCGCGCCCGGGCGCCGGCCACCTCGACCGCCTGCCACACCAGCACGGCCCGCAGGTCGTGCGCGCCCGGGGAGCCGGCGTCGAGCTCGAAGGCGAAGCCGTGCGAGCCGCCGGCCTCGAGGTCGAAGAGCTCCTGGTGCACGAGCGCGTCGCCCGCGAGCACCTGCAGCTCGACGCCCTCGGCGCCGAGCCCTGCGAGCTCGCGCGCCAGTCCCGAGACCTGCACGCTCGCGCCCTGCTTGTAGAGCTCCCGGTCGGTCTGCAAGGACACGCTCAGGTCCCCGTCCGCGATCGCGAAGGGGTAGCTGTCGCGCGCGAGCTCCTGCCCGAGCCCGCTCGAGAGCCAGCCGCGGAAGTAGAGCTGACCGACCGCGTCGAGCGCGCCCGGCAGCTCGTCGATCGGCAAGGTCTCCGAGCCCGCGAGCGCCACGTCCCGGTCGCGCTCCCACAGCACCTGCTCGACCACCGCACCGCCCGCAGCGGGCCCGGCCGTGTCCTGCGAGTCCACCACGACCAGGCTGAACTCCGGAATGAACGGGTCATCGTTGGTGATCCCGATCTCGAGCCAGCCGTCCGCGTCGAAGTCCGCGAGCACGGGTGGGCTGATCCCCGTCAGATCCAGGCCGTGCTCATAGCTGTCCCACTCCAGATTTCCGGTCGCGCCGTCCAGCGTGTACAGGCTCAAGCCGTAGTCCCAGGAGAGGACCACGAGCTCCACGGACCCGTCCGAGTCGATGTCGGCCGCGGACAGCCCTCTCACATAGTTCGTGTCCTGCGTCCACATGAGGCCGCCGTTGCCGTCCACGGCCGTGATGAGGTAGCTGAAGGCAGTGGCCAGGTCCACGCTCCCGTCCCCGTCCAGGTCTGCCGCCACCACCGGAGAGGACGGCCTGGCGGTCCCGGCGGTCCCGGACGCCTGCCAGAGCGGGCTCCCGTCCAGGCCCGAGAGGGCTGCGAAGTAGGAGGGATCGGGATAGCCGGACAGGGTGGCCACCACGTCGGCCGAGCCGTCGTGGTCCAGGTCGGCCAGGGTGTAGTAGTGGATGTAGTCATCAGCAGAATCCCATTGCCAGTGCAGCGTCCCGTCGTGGTGAAAGGCCGCCAGGGCACGGGGGCTCGAGCTCGCGCCCAGGATCTCGAGATCCCCATCGCCGTCCATGTCGGCCGCAGCCAGCGACCAGCCCGCGCTCAGGTCCATGCCAGAGGCGCAGGAGTCCCGGAGCGGAGCTCCGTCCGCGCCCGCGCGCACGCTCAGGCAGGTGTGGTCACCGAGCGTCTCGACGCCGAAGATCTCGACAGTCCCGTCTCGATCCAGGTCCGCTGCCCCAAGCCCGCCCTGGCTGGAGCTGCCGACCTCGCGCGCGATCTCCCACTCCACGGCCCCATCCGCGCCTGACAGGCATACGAGACGTTCCTGGCCGGCTACCAGCACCTCCGCATGGCCGTCCGTGTCCACGTCCGCGATCACGGGCATGGCAGCGTGGTATCCCTCATAGGCGTGGTACCAGAGCTGCGCCCCGTCCTGGCCCCGATAGGCCGAGCACGAGTAGTTGTCGTCGATGACCATGTCCGCGCTTCCGTCCCCGTCCAGGTCCCCGGCCAATGGCTCGGCCCACTCCGGGATCACCACCTGCCAGGCCAGCCGCGGAGCCGTGATCTCGCCCTTGCCCGGCGAGAAGGAGCTGCGCGTCATGTCATGGCCGAAGGCCGGCCAGTCG
This sequence comes from Deltaproteobacteria bacterium, assembly GCA_016935365.1. Classification (GTDB taxonomy): domain Bacteria; phylum Myxococcota; class B64-G9; order B64-G9; family B64-G9; genus JAFGRB01. Next base: position 809 of record JAFGRB010000432.1, on the reverse strand, counting down.
CCGCCGACCTGCCCGGCGCCGCCCGCGAGCCGCGCCACCTCCAGGTGCAGGCTGGCCCCTGCGAGGGGCTCTGGCCCGTTGACAAGGCTCCCCAGGCCCTGTACATCCTCGCCCAGGCGGTAGACGTCCTTCGAGGTCCACAGCTCGAGCCCGGCCTCGAGCCCGGCCAGGTCCAGCGGGTACCGATGCGCCTCCGGCGCCTGGTCGTCGGCCTGCACCAGGACCAGTAAAACGTAGCGCCCGGCCGCGATCCCCTCCGGGACCTCGAAGTCGATCATCTGCTCCCCGCCGCAGGCCGCGATCGGCCCGCCGCCCGCGTCCTCGTGCACCCGCTGGCCTGCCGGCGAGACCAGGGAGAGCTCCCAGCCGAGCCCGGCCGGCCGCATGCCCTGGTTCGTGACCCGCAGCCTGCCCGCGTCCCCGGCCCGGGCCGGTGTCACGTCCAGGCTCACGACCGGATCGGCGGGCGAGATGGAGAAGCTGCTCGGGTGGGCGGGCAGGGCCAGGGGCTCGGTCAGGCTCACCCGGACCTCGTGCTCGCCGGCCGGGATCTCGGGCGGCAGGGCGATCTCGACCTGCTCGACCCGCTCGGGCTGCTCCGCGGACAGGCTGCGGGTTACGGTCTGGCTGTAGCCGATCGAGTCGATCTCGAGGCGCGCGCTCGCGTCGAAGGGCCCCGTGAAGCCCTCGCCCCGGGTCCGCAGGTGCAGCTCGAGCTGCAGGGAGCCGGACGCGCACAGGTCTACGGCCGCGTGCCCGGCCCAGGCCGCGAGCTCGGGGCTCAGCAGGTCCACGATCCCCTGCTGCTG
>JAFGRB010000431.1 GCA_016935365.1 Deltaproteobacteria bacterium | reverse complement strand
CGGTTGCGGAGATCGAGAGGACCAGATAATTCACTCTGACTGTGTGAGGCGCGGAGTGCCTCGACAGGCGCATCCAGACGAGGCAATTAGCGCGAACCCGCTACATTACGGGAAATCGAGAGGCGCCTTTTTTCTACGCCTGCAGGATCGCGAGGATTCTCCTCAGCCTGCGCTGGAGGGTGCGCTTGGGCAGGCCGCAGAGCGCAACCATCTCCTCGAGCGAGTAGCCGTCGACCAGGCGGTAGACCGCGATCGCCCGGAGCTTCGGCGGCAGCCGCTCGAAGAGCCGCCGGAGCGAGATGCCGCGCTCCAGCCCGGCCTCGGTCTCCGCGGTGTGATCCAGGTAGAGGAGCTCGTCTTGCAGCTCGATCATCTTGCGCGCGCTCTGCCTGCGGAGCTCGTCCAGGCAGAGGTTGGTGGCCATCCGGGCCAGGTAGCGGATGTCGAGCACCTTGCGGTTGCCGCGCTCCAGCTCGCAGACCACCTTGTAGAAGACCTCGTCGGTGAGATCCCGGGCCGCGCTCTCGGCCCGCACCAGGAGCAGCGTGCGCTTGAAGATATAGAAGTAGTATCGCTGGTACAGCTCGCAGAAGCGCGCTTCGAGCTCCGGCTCCATCGGCTGACCGCTACCTCCGCCATCCCGCTGCGACCGCCATCCAGAAGCGCGCTCAGAACTCGAAGTCCTCCGGGGCGCAGAAGGCGCAGCGCAGATCGGGGTCCTCGAAGTAGCCGAAGTGGCCGCAGTACTCGACGTCGCTGCCGGTGCAGGTGACGTCGCAGTCGCCCGACGCGCCGCAGTCGTGGCAGACGATGCCCGGGCATCCGCCGTCCCCGCCGCAGCTCATGATCGCACCCGCCAGGGCGCCCAGCGAGCAGAGCACCGCAAGAATCGCGATCCACGTCTTCATCTCGTCCCTCCCGTCTTGGTCAACCCGGACGCTACTGTCAGGCCGGGAGCTTGTCAAGCGAGCCGCGCCAGAGCGCCGCGATCCGCTTTGTCCCGCGCATCCAGGCGCTTGCCGTACGGCGGCCAGCCTGGCGCAGATGCTGCTTCTCTCTCCTCCCGTCCAGAGCCTGAGTGAGGATACCATGCGAAGCGCGCTTCCAGCCCTTCTGCTCGTCTGCTGTCTGCCGGCCGCGCTCAGGGCAGATCCGATGGACATGGCCTTCACGATCGGCCCGCAGATCGGCTCGACCTTCGCGCTCTCCTATCGCAGCGGTCTGGTGCTGCCCCAGTTCGGCGTCCGGACGGGCCTGCTGGGAAGGCGCGACGATCACCTGGGCGACATGGCCATCCAGGTCGGCCTGGGCTCGCCGAGCTTCTTCCTCTTCGAGCACTGCGGCGAGCGCGGCTTCGGGCTGGAGATCGGCGCCGACGCCCTGTTCGCCTTCCGGCTGGGCGACGTCTACCTGGGCGGCATCGTGGGCATCGGCTTCAAGCCGGTCCACGTCGAGGGCGCCGACGATCGCTGGCTCTACAACCTGGTGAGCGAGTTCGGCCTGGCCGTGCTGATCCCCGTCTCCGAGCACGTCCACGTCGCCGCCCACTTCGACTTCCTGTGGACCCCGCCGCTCGAGGCCGAGCTGCTGCTGTCGCCCATCGCGACCGCCCTGAAGCTGGAGCTGCTCTTCGACATCTGAGCGCCCTGGGAGGGCGCAGCCTAGATCGGATCCAGCCGCGACCAGGCGTAGCCGCCGCAGCCGCCGCTCGCGGGATCGCTCGGATCGGCCGGGCTGGCCGCGCGGGCCGCGGCCTCGCTGGCCGCGTCGTAGATCGTCTGGCAGTACCACAGCACGCCGTCCACGAAGGTCCAGTCGAAGCGGCTCCAGAGCTCCGGATTGAAGCCGTTGTCGGCGTCGTTCTGGGCCACCAGGCTCTGGGCCTCGCTGTCCACGAAGGAAATGTGGAAGAAGGAGTCGTACTCCGGATAGCCGTCCGTGAACTGGAACCAGACGAGCTGGCTGATCTCGTGCCCGCCCCCGTAGTTGTCGGTGTAGTCGCCGATGATCTCCAGGGTCGGGTTGAGCCGCGACCAGGCGAAGGCCCCGCAGCCGCCGTGCTCGGGATCGCTCGGATCGGCGCCCGCGGCGGCCGCGGCCGCCTCCTCGCTGGCCGCGTCGTAAGCGATCTGGCAGTAGTAGAGCGCGCCCTGGTGCCAGGTCCAGTCGAAGCGGCTCCACAGCTCCGGGTTCCACGGGTTGTCGGCGTCGTTCTGGGCGACCAGGAAACGCGCCTCGGCCTCCACCCTGTGAATGTGGAAGAGGGAGTCGGTCTCGGGCGAGCCGGCCGTGGTCTGGGACCAGCTCGCCTGGCTCACCTCGTGATCGGTCCCGTAGAGGTCGTGCCACAGCCCGGCGATCGGCAGCTCGGCCACGCAGGCGTCTCCGACCTGCTCGTAGCCCGGATCGCAGACGCAGTCTCCGGCCGGCTCGGTGCAGGCAGCGTGTTCCGGACAGACGATCATCCGACCGTCTTGACACTCGCCGCCCGCGCAGCTCTCCTGCCCGTTGCAGGCGAGCCCGTCGTCGCAGTCGGCGTCCGCGCTGCACTCGTCCTCGAGGCAGACAT
>JAFGRB010000043.1 GCA_016935365.1 Deltaproteobacteria bacterium | reverse complement strand
CCACGCCCCTACGTCTTGAAGGAAATGGCCCACCGATAAAATTCCACAAGGGCCCACCGTCACTCGTGTAAGCCCCCTTTGGAGGGGACTTCCGAATACCTCGCCCTCTGGGTGAGGTTGATTGTTTTCTCTCCGCTTCCTATATCCCATCGCTGCTTCGCAGCGAAAACCCGGATCTCGGAGCGTGTACGGGTCGAGGGGGCTCGAGCGGCGCTCAATCCACGGCCGGGTACCAGTCGAAGGAGATGATGGTCACGCCGCCGCCGAAGACCTCGAACTCGTAGGCGCCCAGGGGCACCTGGGCGCCGCTGTCGTCCCGGGCCAGGCAGGCCAGGGTGTGGGTCTTGCCCTCCTCGAGCCCGACCGCCGCGTAGAGGCCGTTGACGTTCGTCGCGTGACGCGAGTCGTCCGGGCGGGGGTTCTCGCTGTTGTTGAAGTAGGTCAGCTCCTCGGGCTTGTCGACCACCCCGCAGGAGACGTGCTGCATCTCGCTGTAAGCGCAGTCCCGCACCGTGCCGGCCAACGCGCCCTGGCTCGGGGGCAGCTCGGTGATGCCCAGGGCCATCAGGATGACCATGTAGGTCGTGTTGCTGATGGCGTAGCCGCGCCAGGGCTCCAGGGAGATGTCCTGGCCGCTGCGCGGATCGGCGACCGTCCCGCGCGTGTCGAAGACCCAGCTGCCGCCCTCGTCGCGGGCCAGGTCGGCCAGCAGCACGACGTTGTACTTGTACGTCGTGATGAAGTTCTCGTCCGGGTCATAGGTCTTGACGACCAGCGGGGTGTTCGTCGGCACGTTCTCGAACTCGAACGCGCCCATGTACTCGCAGACCGAGGTGTCGACCTCGGTCGTCTCCGCGTCCCAGCCGCTGGTCCCGGTCGGATCCTGGCCGGCGCGGTAGATGGCCACCCGCATGGGGTAGGTCACGTCGCCGATGCCGAAGGCGTCCACGCAGCCCCGGAAGGTGACCGTCTCGGGCCCCTGCGGCGCGGGCACGCCGCAGAAGCCCTGCCGGCAGACGAGCTGGGTGCCCGAGGCGTCGGACGGGCAGTCGCCGTCCTGGCTGCAGGCGGCGGCGTTGTGGCAGCTTAGGTCGGCTGCGCCGTGGCAGTGGTACTCGTGCTGCTCGTCCTCCTCGCAGGCCTGGGCGGTCTGGTCTGGACGGCGCACGCAGACGCCCGCCACGCAGTCCTCGGATCCCGCGCACGGCAGGCCGCCGCACAGGTTCGGATCCTCGTCCTGATCGGACGATCCGTCCTGGCCGTCGGTCCGGCCAGCGTCGTGGCTGCCGCTCTCGGAGAAGCAGCCGGCCAGGGCGAGGGTGGACAGCAGGCAGAACGATACGAACACCCAACGTATGCGTCTCATCTCGGGTTCTCCTCGTGTGCTTGCTCTACCGTATCCGGGGCCCCGGCGTCAAGGCGCCTCAGGGAGGCCAGCCTGGCCCGCTCGATGGCGGCCGCCAGCTCGGGGTGCGCGCCGGCCTGCGCGCCCAGCTCGCGGGCCTCGGACCGCATGGCCTCGGTGGCCGGGGCCAGCGAGGGCGCCGTGCTCTCCGGCCGTCTCTCGTCCCGCGGCAGCCTGCCCTGGACGATCTGGATCTCGCGCACCCAGTCGCCGGGCAGCAGCTCTCTCAGCTTGAGCAGCATGGTCTCGGTCAGGTAGCTGAGCTCGTTGGCCCAGCTGGAGTCCTCGACCGCCACCCGGAGCACCTTGCGCACCAGCCTGGTCGGCACGGCGTGCCGGGCCACGTACTCGCCCACGGCCTCGGCCCACCGGCGGCGGACGAGCTCCAGCCGGTGGAGGTGGACGAAACGCCAGCGCCGGGCCTGGGCACCCAGCAGCTCGCCCAGCAGAACCGGGCGCGCGCGTCTCTTTCTGCGTCGTCTGGCAAGCACGGCTGTGATCCAGCCTAGCACAATGCGCGCCGGGCATGAACTGTCCTTGATCCGTCGTCCAGGCGTGCTAGGCTTGCCTCGCAGTGGGAGAGACAGGCGATGACGGTGGACGAGAGAACCCTGGACCAGGTCGCTCGGCTGGTAGCCGGCGGCCGGCGCAACGTGGCCTTCACCGGCGCCGGTGTGAGCGTCGAGTCGGGCATCCCGGACTTCCGCTCGGCGGGTGGGCTCTGGGAGCGCTTCGATCCCGCGGACTACGCCACCATCGAGGCCTTTCGCAGGGATCCGGCCAAGGTCTGGCAGATGTACCGCGAGATGGGCGAGCTGCTCGACCGGGCCGAGCCGAACGCCGCCCACCGCGCCCTGGCGCGGCTGGAGGACCTGGGCCGCCTCGAGGCGATCATCACCCAGAACATCGACAACCTGCACCAGGAGGCGGGCTCCCGTCGCGTGATCGAGTTCCACGGCAACGCGCGCCGGCTCGTCTGCAGCTGCGGCCGGGTCGAGTCGGCCGCCGAGGTCAAGCGCCGCTGGGCCGCGGGCGAGGACTTCCCGCCGCGCTGCCGGTCCTGCGGCGCGGTGCTGAAGCCGGACGTGGTGCTCTTCGGCGAGCCCGTGCCCCAGGAGGCCTCCCGCGAGGCCATGCGGCTCGTCCAGCACCCCGACGTCCTGCTGGCGGTCGGCACGTCGGCCGTGGTCGCCCCCGCGTCCTACCTGCCGGTGGTGGCCAGCAAGACCGGCGGGACGATCGTCGAGATCAACGTGGAGCGGACCGATCTCACCGGGACCTACGCCGCATACAGCCTCTTCGGACCCGCGGGCGAGGTGATGCCCGCGCTGGTCGAGAGAGTCGAGGGCCTGCTGGAAAGAGATCGTTCGCCCACTTGACAAGAAGGTCGCGGTGCCCTAGAAATTGGGGCCAGTCAATCCAAGTAGCGGACATGCGAGAAAAAGGGTGACGAGGCAATCTTCAACCGAACACGGAGGAGAATCACGATGAGGAAGTGGATAGGCCTGCTACCGGTCCTGTTGCTGGCAAGCGCGCTGGTGTCGCTGGGTTGCAGCGACGGCGGCAATGGCAACGGTGAGTGCCCCGAGGGTCAGTTCAAGTGCAGCGACGAGCAGTGCCACGAGTGCTGCAACGCCGAGCACTGCGACCAGGGCGAGGAGTGCGTGGACTTCGTATGCGTGGTCCAGTGCACGGAGGAGCATGGAGATTGCAGCGCCGATCCGGCCACCTGCTGCACCGGCCTGGCCTGCGATCCCTTCGACCTCACCTGCGAGGCCGTCTGCAGCGAGGACGCCGACTGCGTGGCCATGCACTCGGACATGCAGTTCTCCGAGGACCTGGTCTGCCAGGACGACGGCACCTGCAACTTCGATCCCTGCGCCAACGACGCTGCCTGCCCTCCGGGCCGGGTGTGCTTCGAGGGCAAGTGCGTCAGCCCGGTGGACGTCTCGGACGTGGATCACTGCACGGTCGCCCCGGCCTCGGCGGTCACCCGCCAGGGCACGACCGCAGAGTTCGCCGTGACCGCCTTCCTGTCGAGCGGCGCGATGGCGCCCGGCGTGGAGTTCGACTGGTCCAGCAGCGACGAAAATGTGGCCACCGTGGCCCCCAAGTCGGCCTTGATGACCGGCGTGGGCGTGGTGACCGGTGGCGCCGCGGACGGTACGGTCGGCATCACCGCCAAGATCGCCGGCACCGAGGTCGCCTGCACGCCGGTGGCCAGCGTGGTCAACTACGGCGCGGTCGAGGCGGGCCACACCCGCGTGGTCGTGCTCGACGAGCTGACCGGCGTGCCGGTCGACGGCGCTGCGGTGCGCATCGTGACCGAGGGCGGCTATGACCGCAGCGTCGACACCGTCCAGGGCGGAAACGGCGTGGCCGACTTCGACGACATCGAGCTCTCGGACGCCGAGGCCGGCACGGTGACCGTGTCCGCCGCGACCCACAACCCGGTCACCGCGGTGGCCGTGGAGAGCAACGACCTGATCCTGCATGTGGGCGTGGTCCACGACCCGGACATGGCGGGCGGCTTCCGGGGGACCTTCGACTACAGCCAGGTCGAGTGCCAGTACGACAGCTGTGAGGTCTACCTGGGCCTGGCCGGCCCGTCGATCCCCGGCAACCTCTTCAACCTGAACTTCGACCTGCTGATCGGCGAGCTGATCCAGACCGATATCGAGTTCGGCGGCCAGGACCTGACGGCCCCGCTTCCGGGCGGACTGGTCATCGGGCTCAACACGACCTGGTTCCGAGAGTTCTTCACGCCCACCGGCGTGCCCGGCACGCGCGTGGCCTGGGGCCTGGGCGGCATGCTGAACCTGGGCGACCTGATCACCAAGCTCGGACCCTACATCTCGGGCGGCACCGAGAACATCGACGTCGGCGCCCTGCTGGTCACCTTGCTGCCGTACTTCTCCATGTTCTACACGGCCCTGAAGCCGGACGTGACGATCACGCCGATGGCCAAGGTGCTCGACGTGAACGACATCAACGGCAACGAGCGGACCGACGACCTGGTGCCGGACTACGATCACTTCCCCGAGATCGAGCCGGACGGTAAGCTGCACCTCAATGCGCCCATGGATCAGCACATGACCTTCAGCATCGGCACGCTGCCGAGCTGCGGGGACGGCTTCTGCTACGACGGCGTGATCGTGCTGGCGGGCGTGATCATCAAGGGCGCCGGCCTGGTGCCCCTGGGCCTGAGCGCAGGCATGGACGCGATCAGCCAGGAGGAGACACCGGACGGGCACATCGACGACATCGCCGTGTCGCTGTCCGACGTGGCCGGCCGTCTGCCCGAGGACCAGGTCCAGCGGGTGGTGGTCGCCCTGGCGCTCAGCATCTCCTCGCTGATGGGCGACGAGGGCGGCGAGCTGGCCCTGGCCGGCAACGTGATGTTCGTCGACACCTTCACCGGCAGCCACGGCCCGCTGAGCTTCATGCAGCCCGCCGACGTGACCTTCGACGCCACGGGCCGGACTGCCACCCTGACGGCCTTGCCGGCGGCGGCTGACTACATGCACATGATCTTCACCGGCGAGGGCGATGCGACCTGGCAGGTGATGGCGGACAAGGCGACCGACGGCACGGTCTTCGACATCCCCGAGGATCCGGCCTCCGGCACCTACCTGAACTCGCTCAACTTCGTGGCCATCGACCTGGACGGCATCGACTACCAGGACATCCCCGCGTTCAACGACAGCAACATGGACGACCTGGTGCAGATGGTGAGCTCGTTCGTATTCGGGACGGCAGCCGAGCCCTGATTTGTCCGAGCTGAGAGGGTACCGATGAAGACCCGCGGCGCTCCTTCGCGCCGCGGGTCTTTTCTGTTTGGCTTTCTTGTGGTTTTCGCGGCGGGCTTGTAAGATCCTCGACGCAGGGAGTCTATCCGTGGCGCGCAAGCAGAAGACCGTCGTGACGGTCATCTCCAAGATCACCGATCGGCCCGTGACCAAGGAGGCCGCGCTGGTCGTGATCTACGGGCTGGATCTGGGCCGCAAGTACAACCTGGACAAGCCCAAGTTCATCATCGGCCGCTCCTCCAAGAGCGACATCCAGGTGGACCAGGAGTCGGTCTCCCGGAGCCACGCGCGGATCGTGTGCGACAGCAAGCACATCCTGCTCAACGACATGGGATCGACGAACGGCACCTACGTCAACGACGAGCTGGTCGACGAGGCCTGCTTGCGGGACGGGGACCTGATCAAGATCGGGCGCACGATCTTCAAGTTCCTCTCCGGTGGCAACATCGAGAACGCCTACCACGAGGAGATCTATCGCCTGACCACCGTCGACGGTCTCACCCAGGTCTACAACAAGCGCTACTTCCTGGAGACCCTGGAGCGGGAGCTGTCGCGATGCCAGCGCTACGGGCGGGACCTGTCGCTGCTGATCTTCGACATCGATCACTTCAAGCAGATCAACGACACCTACGGGCACCTGGCGGGCGACTACGTGCTCAAGCAGATGGCCGTGATGGTCAGGGAGAACATCCGGCGCGAGGACTTCCTGGCGCGGTACGGCGGCGAGGAGTTCACGATCATCCTGCCCGAGATCGATCACGCCCGGGCCGTGCTCATGGCCGAGAAGGTCCGCATGCTGATCGAGGAGGCGCGGTTCGTCTTCGAGAAAGCCGAGATCAAGGTCACCATCTCGGTGGGCGTGGCCACCTTCGAGGAGGGGCTCAACGATCCCGTGAACTTCATCCGCAAGGCGGACCACAACCTCTACCAGGCCAAGAACAGCGGCCGCAACCAGGTCCAGGGCGACGAGTAGTCGGGCAGCCCCGAAGGGGCGAAACAACATAGCCCAGGGCGAAGCCCTGAGCCGTATACACATCTTTCCGTCGCGAGGTTTCCGCTGCGAAGCAGCGGGGGGATAAAGCCTGGGGCTTCAGCCCCAGGTATAGGAAGGTAAGAGAATTTACGCGCCCTGAAGGGGCGCAGCCATCTCTGCGTCTCGGACAAGGCTCGAGATTGCCGCGCCCTTTCAGGGCGCATGATTGTTTTATCTCCGCTTCCCTGGGGCTAAAGCCCCAGGCTATATCTCATCGCTGCTTCGCAGCGAAAACCCAGATCTCGGAACTTGCCAAGCCCATTCTTTCCTTGCGCTCCGAGATGTGTATAAGGCTCAGGGCGAAGCCGGCTTCGCCCTGGGTTATTGTATCTCGCCCTTGCAGGGCTTGAATCGGATCCGGGGCGGCTCAGGCGTCCAGCCCACCAGGCCCCAGGAAGGCGTGGCCGCGGGCCTGGACCAGGCGGTCGAGCATCTGCTGGGTCGTGGAGCGGACCCGCTCGGAGAGCTCCGTGACGAGGAGCGGGTCGTCGGCCGCGCCGGGCCCGGCCGAGGACAGATCGATGGGCTCGCCGAAGTGGATCATCCACTTGCTCGGCAGGGGCAGAAGGCCCAGCGGGCCGAGCCACGGGAAGGTGGGCGTGATCGGGAGGTAGGGCAGGCGGAAGAGGCGCGCCAGCCAGCGCACCCTGCTCAGCATGGGGTGGATCTCCTCGGCGCCCACGATCGCCACCGGCACGATGGTGCTGGAGGTGTGCAGGGCGAGCTTGATGAAGCCCCCACGCCCGAATCGCTGCAGCTTGTAGCGATCCCCGAAGAGCTTGCCGATCCCCTTGACGCCCTCCGGAAAGACCGCCACCAGCTGCTCGAACTCGAGCAGCCTGCGCGCGTTGTCCTGGCAGGCGCGGACGCCGCCGATGCGGTTGATGAAGGGCCCCAGGAAGGGAAAGTGGAAGACGAAGTCCTCGACCAGAAAGCGCACGGCCCGGTTGGCGCCCATGTGGCGCTCGACCGCCAGCTTGAGCACGATGCCGTCGTACGGCAAGCTGCCCGAGTGGTTGGCGACCAGCAGCACGCGCCCCTGGCGCGGGATGTGCTCGGTGCCCGAGACCTCCACCCGCCAGTATCGCTCGAAGAGCAGCTTGAAGATCGGCTGGACGGAGCGCCAGTAGACCGGATCGAAGCCGAACGAGTCCACCTCTTGCGAGTGCCAGCGCAGGGTCCAGTCGCCGAGCAGCTGGCCGTAGAACGAGGGCTGGGCGAAGAAGGTGGCGCGCCGCAGGAGATCGACGAGCGGGTGGCCCCGGCGCTCCGGGTACGGCAGCAGGTCATGCCGGTCCATGAACTCGACCGGCTGGAGGACCTCGGGCCGTCTCGCCTCGCCGGGCCCGGCCCGGGCCGGCATCGGGCGCGCGCCCTGCTCACCCGGCGAGCGCCGGGACGGGCTGCTCGACGCGTCTGTCTTCCGGGCTTTGGTCGCCTTGGCGCTCGAGGTCTTGCTGCGGGCCTTCCGCTTGGGCTTTCTCTTCGCGGCGGGCTTCGGCGCCTCGTCCGAAGGCTCCGGGCGGGAAAAGGGATCGCGTCCGAGCACGCTAGGGCTCATCGTCGGCTCCGTACGGAGCCCGCCGCCAAAAAGGTCCGGCTCTGGCGCTCGGGCTCCAGAAAGGCTCTCAGGGTCTGGCAAGCGTCACGGCGAGGCCAGAAGCCCAGCGACTGGCGGGCGCGGCTCCCGTCGGCGGTCCACAGGAATCGCAAGTAGTCCAGAAAGGAGGGCGGAATGTTGGTGGACTGGATGGTCCACAGGAAGCCGCCCATGCGCTCGGCCAGGAAATGGGGGATGGGCAGCGGCAGCCTGCCGGCCAGCCTCAGGACGGTCGACATGGGCAGCACGCCGTCGGCCACGATGTTGAACGGGCCCGGATGGTCCCCGTCCACGGCGAGCTTGAGGGCCGAAAGCGCGTCATCCTCGTGCACGAACTGGACGAGCGGATCGTGGCCCATGACCACGGGCACGACGCTGTGGCGGAGCAGGCGGGCCATGAAGGTGTCCACCTCATCGCCCAGCATGCTGCCCATCCGCAGCACCGTGGTGACCGCCTTGGGGTTCTTGTCCGCGAACTGCGCGAGCTGGCGCTCGGTGTCGATCAGATCGTCGACGAAGTCGCAGCCCGGCGTACCCCGGAGGGGCAGGTCCTCGGTGAGGAAGTTGGGGTTGTCCGGCCGGGCGCCGTAGCTCATGGTGGAGCCGAGCATGACCACCTTGCGCACGCCCGCGGCCGCGGCCGCGTTGAGCAGGTGCATCGTGCCGGCCACCAGGAGCTCGTGGGAGTAGGCCGCGTCATGGCTGGGATTCGAGGGGAAGGCGAGGTGGGCCAGGGTGTCGACCCGGCCCTCGCGGAAGAGCGCAGCCAGGTCGGCTCCGGCCTCCGGGCTCGTCAGGTCGATCGACCTGAACTGCGCCTTCGGGCCCAGCCGAGGCGGCTCGCGCACGTCCACCGCCAGCAGGGCATCGTAGCTAGGATCGGACTCCATCAGGCCCAGCAGGCCCTGGCCGAGGAACTCGCTGGTGCCGGTCACCGCGACCACCCGCCCTCGGCGAGACCGGCCGCGGCTCGCCTTGCGGCCGGAAGCGCTCGCTGCAGCCCTCGTCATGGCTCCTCCCTCCTGGCATTGATACGCCAAGGCCGCACTCATGTCAAACCGAGGTCCAGGCTTGAGGTGCTCGGTATGGATGTGCTATGGTGCAGCCACTCCGCCTTCGCGGGGGAGAGCTGCGTGGCTCTGGTCCAACACAGGAGGTCGAGAATCCATGAAAGCCAGGTTCTTGCTCTGGGCTGTGTGCTCGGTCAGCATCCCGACTCTTTGCTCGGCTGCCGGGCGCACCGGTGAAGCCGGTGGGCTGTCTGCCCCGGCAGAGCGCTTGATCGCACAGGCCGAGCCGTCGTTCGACCTGTCGGATCGCAAGGAGTGGACCCGGCTCGCGCTGCACGTCGGATACGGCCTCGGCAGCGCGATCGTCTACGTGAACACCGGTGATCTCGACAAGACCGTCGAGCAGCTCACCAAGGTCAAGGCCTTGCTCGATCTCCTCGAGGCGGCCGCGAAGAAGGACAAGGAGCTCAAGAACCTCCACAAGTGCCTGCTCTCCAAGCACCACTGGATCAATACCCAGCTCGCGAAGAAGAAGGGGCCCAAGCTGGACGTGCTCGCCAAGGGCGTGCCCAAGGCCTTCGAGAACATGTTCAAGGGGCTCACCCAGAAGAAGCGCCCCGAGCAGTTCCACTTCTTCCTGGGCAACGTGATGGCCCAGTGCCGGCTCGTGCCGGACGTGGTGATCTCGGGCAAGAAAAACAACGTCAAGCTGATCGCCACCTTGACGAAGTCCCTGCCCGACAAGCCGGCGGCCCAGGCGCTCGGCAAGGTCATCAAGTCCCTCGAGGCCGGCAAGAAGGACGAGATGGTCGCGCGCTGCGGCGCGGTGGTCGAGCTGTTCGGTTTGGGAGCCGAGGCCACACCGGCGCAGGCCGTCGCACCCGCGGCCGAGATCGAGCCGGCGTCCGTCAACCCGGAGGTCGAGGGCGATCTCGGCTCCGACTGGCAGCTGGTCGGCGGTGGCCCAGGGTCCATGCTGATCATGGTCAAGACCAAGTACGACCTGTGGATCAGGCGTGAGGGCACGGGCGGCAAGCTCGGCTTCGCCGGGCTCGTGCTGAAGCTGCCCAAGAAGGTGACCGTCAAGAGCAAGTTCAACAACACCGTCTACCTGGACCTGAACGTGGGGATCCACGAGCAGGGCCTGACCGCGCCGGCGAAGATCGGCGAGTTCTTCGCCTATCCGGTCCACATCTACCTGCTCGACAAGGACAAGAAAGTTGTCGCCGACTACGGCTACACGACCGGAGCCATTCCACTCTCGGAGAAGAAGAAAGCGGAGAAGATCAAGAAAGGCGAGCGCAAGTGGGACAACTTCCGGATCGAGCTCGGCGGGGCCGCCGAGTACCTCAAGGTCGTGGCCGAGGGCCATGACTTCGAGGTCCAGGTGGACACCCTGCGCCTGCAGGGCTATCTCGACGACGGGAAGAAGGAGCAGTGGGTCAACTTCTTCTGGGAGGGGGAGGCTGCCGAGATCAAGTGACGCCCGAGCGGCTGCCGGAGGCTGGCATGGCCAAGTGGATGTACCTGTGGAGTCCGGGAGGCCAGCCAGCCGAGACCTTCGCGAGCCGGGCGCGCGCCGAGCTCGCAGGCCGCCTTGCGGGCCTGGACGCTTCCGAGATCGCGCTGCACCTCACGGAAAGACGACCGCCTCGTCTGTCCATCATCCCCTTCACCCGCGCCTCGGTCGCGCTGATCTCGGTCTGGGGGCCTGACGAGGGGCTCGGCGCGCGCGCGGCCGGGCGCCTTTCCGGCTTGCCGGGCCAGCTTTTCGGCTACCGCGTCGAGGAGGCGGTCCCGCTCGCGCGGCCTCGGAGCTGGGACCCGGGCGAGGTCGCGCCGGGCGTCTGCCTGCTGACGGTCTTCCGCCGGCACAAGGGCCTCGACCGCCAGCGCTTCCTGGCCGAGTGGCACGGCCGCCACACGCCGATGTCGCTCGGCATTCACCCGATGATCGCTTACGTGCGGAACACCGTGCTGGAGCCCCTGGACCCGGGCGCCCCAGACTGGGACGGCATCGTGACCGAGGCCTATCCGACGCTGCGGGACCTGAGCAACCCGGTCCACCTCTTCGGCGGCCCGCTGCGCGCGCTGCCCAACATGCTGCGGGTCGGCAGGCACATCGCGACCTTCATGGACCTGCGCTCGATGCGCAACTACCTCGTCAGCGAGCGGATCCTGGAGAGCGCTTCATGAGAGAGCCGGAGCGCGTCGGCGCGTCCGTGTTCGAGCGCCTGGCTGCGACGGCGTCGAGATCTGCGCTGCGCTGGAAGCGGATCCTGGGGGCGCGT
>JAFGRB010000042.1 GCA_016935365.1 Deltaproteobacteria bacterium | reverse complement strand
GTGCACCCACTGATGGCTCCAACCCTGCGCAGGTGGTCACAGGCCCATCGGGGCCTCTCGCTCTGCCGTAAGTGAGGAACTCCTGGCGCCTGCGCTCGGGCCTTGACGGACACGCCGATCGCGTGCCATCCTGCTCGCCCCCGACAACCGGAATGGAGGCGGCCTGATCATCGACCAGGGCGGCCAGAACCAGTACAAGACCGACAAGCAGCAGATGATCGTGCGCAAGGCCAACCCCAAGAAGGGCACCAACCCGACGCCCGACCGGGGCGCGCTGGTGATCCGCATCAGCCGCTCGCCGGCCGCGAGGCGAGCAAGACGCCCCAGTTCAAGATCACCAACAACACCGTCCTGTTCACCTGGAAGTACGATCCCTACGTCCAGAGCCTCTCGGGCCTGAGCTTCAAGAACGACACCGAGGCGGTCGTGGAGATGTTCAACAACATCCTGGCGTGCTCGGATCGCTTCGGCATCCAGAAGCAGGGCAAGTTCCCGCTCAAGCTCAAGGGCAACATCATCGCGGCCAACGTGGACGCGGACTACTACGAGACGGTCGGACTCGGGCGGCAACGGCAACAACAAGTTCGGCATCCCGATATCGAAGACCTGGCTCGAGCTCTACGGCAGCCGGGTGCTCATCGATCGCAACGCGGTCGAGGCCGACATCAAGGCCCAGAAGACCAGCGCCAACGCGGTCCGCTCCATGCTGGGCCTCAACCTCCAGGCGGGCGCCATCAAGGCCGACAGCCCCATCTGGCTGCCCCGGCTGCCGCTGGACGAGGCCCTCAAGCTTGGCCAGAGCCACCTGGTGGGCAAGTTCGGCGCCTGCAAGGCGCTGGTCGCCCAGAAGTAGCTTTCGAGCCTACTTCCGCATGTCCTCGACGTGGGTCGCGACCTTCCCGGCCGCGATGCGTACCTCGATGGTGCGGGTCTTTCCCAGCGAGCTGTTCTTGAGCACCAGCTTCTGCTTGCCCGCCGGCAGCCGGATCCCCTCGAGGGGGGTCTCGCCCAGGGAGCGGCCCGACCAGAAGACCTCGGCCCAGGGGATGGCGTTGAGGTCGAGCCGGCCATAGCGGCGGGGCGGCCTGATCGGTCTACTCGGCTTCTTCTCGCCGGAAGGCGGTGAGCCGCTGTCCGCGGCGCTCGCTTCCCCTCCCCTGTCGCCTGCGCGCGCCGACCCGGCATCCGGCTCAGGGCCCGGCGCGCCGCCGTCCGCGCGGTCGACCGCGGCCGGCCGGGCCGCATCGCGCGAGGCGACTGCGCCGCCGTCCGGCGCGGCGGCCGGCGTCTCGCCCGGACCTGCAGTGGGCGCTGCGGGCTCCAGCTCCGGCGGGCCGCCCTGCGGCCCCAGCCACATGGCGCCAAGCACAACGGCCAGCAGGCCCAGCAGCACGCCCGAGAGACCCACCCAGAGCAAGCTTCTCCAGACCGGAGAGCGAGGGGAGTCGATGTCCGGGCGCGTGTCGGGCTCGCCGGCTGCCAGCGCCGCTGGCTCCGCCTGATTCAACGAGATCGGGCTCGTCTGCACGTCGTCTCCGTCGGCACCGGCCCGCCAAATCTCACTGGCCCCGTCGACTTCCTCGCCTTCCTCGGCCCCTTCGAAGTGATCGGCCTCCTCCTCGACCTCGTCGACTCCTCCGGCCCCTTCGACCCGATCGGCTCCCTCGGCCTCCTCGGGCTCTCCGACCTCTCCGGCCCTTCCGGCCCTTCCGACATCTCCGGCCCTTCCGGTCTCTCCGGCCTCTTCGACTCCTTCGACTCCTCCGGCCCCTTCGACCCGATCGGTTCCCTCGGCCTCCTCGGTCTCCCCGACCTCTCCGGCCCTTCCGGTCTCTCCGGCCTCTTCGACTCCTTCGGCTCCTTCGGCCCCTTCGACCCGATCGGTTCCCTCGGCCTCCTCGGGCTCCCCGACCTCTCCGGTCTCTCCGGTCTCTCCGGCCTCGTCCAGGTCTCCGACCTGCCCGATCTGCCCGACCTCTCCGGTCTCTCCGGTCTCATCAGCCTCTGCGACCTCTCCGGTCTCATCGGCCTCTCCGACCTGCCCGGCCTTCTCGGCACTCTCGGCCTCTACGGCCCCCTCGACTACCTCGAAGTCCTCGACCTCCTCGAGCTCCTCTTCCTCCTCGAGCTCCCACAGGTCGATCTCGTCCGTCCCCTCCTCCGGCCGGCTGTCCGCCGCCGGCCCGGGCATGACCGCGGTCGTCCGCCGGGGCGTGTCTCCGAACATCTCCCTGACGAGCTCGACCAGCAGCCCGGTCCGGTCCACGGCCGGCAAGCCGTGGAGCACCTTGCCGAGATCGCGAAGCAGCGCCGAGGCGGAGGCCAGGCGCACCTCCAGCTCCCGGGCCAGCATGCGGTCCAGCAGCGCGTCGAGCGCCGGCGGCACATCCGGGTTGTAGGCGGATGCCTTGGGGATGGCCATGCTCTTGAGCCGCTCCAGCACGACCAGGTCGTTCGCGCCTCCGAAAAGCCGCTGTCCGGTGAGCATCTCCCAGAGCACGCAGCCCAGGGAGAAGAGATCGCTGCGGCCGTCGACCGCATCCGCCCGGGCCTGCTCGGGCGACATGTAGGCCACCTTGCCCTTGATCATCCCGGTCTGGGTCACGCCGGCCGCCGAGGCCAGCTTGGCGATCCCGAAGTCGGAGATCTTCACCTCGCCGGCCCTGGAGACGAGGATGTTGTGGGGGCTGATGTCGCGGTGGACGATGGGCTCGGCGCCCGGGCGCAGCTCGCCATGGGCGAAGGCCAGCCCCTTGGCCACCTCGATGGCGATCACCAGGCACTCGGCCAGCCCGAGCCGGCGGTCCAGCTCCCGGCTCCGGGCCATGAGCTTGCGCAGGTCCCGGCCTTCGACCAGCTCCATGGCGATGTAGTAGCGCTTGCCCACCCTGTCGAACTCGTGGATGCGGACGATGTTGGCGTGGTCCAGTCGGGCCGCCAGGGTGGCCTCGCGGATGAACATCTTGACGAACTCGGGCTCGGTAGAGAACTGGGGCAGGATCAGCTTCAGCGCCAGATCCTTCTCGAAGCCCTCGGGGCCGTGCAGGCGGGCCTTGAAGACCTCGGCCATCCCGCCGCCGCCGAGCCGCTGGAGGAGCAAGTACTTGCCGAAGCGCTTTCCCCGGGCCATGCCGAGCGTCTATATACCCCAATACGGCCAGGAGCGCATCGAAAAAGCTACCCGGGCTCTTTCTGCGTCATCTCGATGTAGCCCTCGGCCGCGAGCCGCTCGAGCACGCGCCCCACGCCCTCGTCGGCCGTGCACCCGCTGGTGTCGATGCTGAGCTCCGCGTCCCGCGGCTCCTCGTAGGGGTCCGAGATGCCGGTGAAGGCCTCGACGATCCCCTGCCGGGCCTTGGCGTAGAGCCCCTTGCGGTCCCGCTGCTCGCAGACGCCGAGCGGCGTGGAGACGTGCACCAGGAAGAAGCCCCCTTGGGCCGAGACCATCTCTCGCACCTCTGCCCGCACCCGCTCGTAGGGCGCGATGGGCGCGCAGATGGCCACCCCGCCGTTCTTGACGATCTCGGAGGCCACGAAGCCGATCCGCCGGATGTTGATGTCCCGGTGCTCCCTGGAGAAGCCGAGCTCCGAGGACAGGTGGGTGCGGACGATGTCCCCGTCGAGCAGGCTGACCTGGCGGCCGCCGACCTCCAGCAGGCGCACCGCGAGCAGGTTGGCCAGGGTGGACTTGCCCGAGGAGGGCAGGCCGGTGAAGAAGACGCACAGGCCCTGGCGCTCCCGGGGCGGGTAGGAGCGCCGCAGCTCGGCCACCACCTCGGGGTAGGAGAACCAGTCCGGGATCTCGGCGCCGCGCTCGAGCATCTGCCTGAACTGGGTGCCGGAGAGCGTCTCGCTGGCCTCGCCCGGGGGCAGCTCGTCGACCGGGAAGTACCTCCGGCGGCCTTTCACGTAGACCATCATCTTGAAGGGCACCATCTCGATGCCCAGCTCGTCCCGGTGCGCCCGCATCAGCTCCTGGGCCTCGTAAGGCCCGTAGAAGGGCTGTCCGGCCGAGTCGCTGCCCGGCCCCGCGTGGTCCCGGCCCACGATCAGGTGGCTGCAACCGTGGTTCCTGCGCACGATGGCGTGCAGCAGGGCCTCCCGCGGCCCGCCCATCCGCATGGCGAGCGGCAGCAGGCTCAGCATGGCCAGGCCCTTCGGGTAGTGCGCCAGCGCGGCCCGGTAGCAGCGCACCCGGCTGAAGTGATCCACGTCCCCGGGCTTGGTCTGGCCCACGACCGGGTGGAGCAGCAGGCCGGCATCCAGCTGCTCGGCCGCCCGCAGGGTCAGCTCCACGTGCGCCCGGTGCATGGGGTTGCGGGTCTGGAAGGCCACGATCCGCTTCCAGCCCGAGCGCTCGAGCCGGGCCCGCAGCGCGGCCGGCCCCAGGCGCAGCTCGGCGAAGTCCGGGTGTCGCGGCATCTCCAGGCCCCGGATCCTGCCGCCCGCGTAGACTGGCCCGGTCCTGCGCCGCAGGTAGACGACGCCCGGGTGCTCGGCGTGGCCGCCGAAGACGAGCCTGGCCTCGCGCTCCAGATCGGGCCTCCAGGTCTCCTCGACGTCCAGCAAGGAAAGGGCCACGCCCTCGGGATCGCGGAGCACCAGGTGGCTGCCCGCAGCGAGCCCGGCGAGGCCCTCGTCCAGGTCCAGGCAGATCGGCAGTGGCCAGAGCGTCCCGTCGGAAAGCCGCATGGACTCGCAGACCGACTCGTAGTCCGCCCGGCCCATGAAGCCCTTCAGGGGCGAGAAGGCCCCGGAGAGCAGCAGCTCCAGGTCGCAGAGCTGGCGCTCGCTGAGGGTCCAGGAGGGCCACTCGATCATTTCCTTTTTGATCTCTTCGACTTGTCTCTCGTCCAGCAGGCCCTGTACGAGCTGGCCTCCGTGAGCCGAGATCAGCCTATCTGCCATACCGCTCTCCTCGCTCCCGACCCCGACTGCTCGCGAAGCATAGGAGCTGGGAAGCCGGGTGTCAACTTGACACGTGCAATTAATTCGTATACAAAGGATTTGAGAGCGAGGTCATACCAACCCTTGAAGAGACGCCTGCTCGTCATCGGCCTGGACTGCGCCGAGCCGAGTCTCGTCTTCGGCGCGCTCCGGGAGCGCATGCCCTGCACGCGCGGTCTATGCGACCGCGGGACGTGGGGAGAGCTCCGCAGCACGGACCCGCCGATCACCATGCCGGCCTGGCTCGCGATGTTCACCGGCCTCGATCCGGGCGAGCTGGGCGTGTACGGCTTCCGCAACCGCCCGGATCACGGCTACGGGCCCATGCAGATCGCCTCGGCCCGCAGCACGCGCGCCTCCAGGGTCTGGGATCGCCTGAGCGAGGCGGGCCTGTGCTCCTTCCTGCTCGGCGTACCGGGCACCTACCCGCCCTGGCCCATCCGCGGGCGCATGGTGGCCTCCTTCCTCTCGCCGGGCAAGGAGGCGGTCTACACCTACCCGCGCGAGCTGGCCGCGAGCCTGGACGCGCTGGCGGGCGGCGAGTACCTCGTGGACGTGACCGGCTTTCGGACCGAGGACAAGGACTGGCTGCTCGGGGAGATCCGGCGCATGACCACGGCCCGATTCCAGCTGGCGCGCACCTGGGCCGCCGAGCCGGACTGGGACCTCTTCGCACTGGTCGAGATGGGCCCTGACAGGCTCCACCACGGCTTCTGGCGCCACTTCGATCCCGCGCACAGGCTTCACCAGCCTTCCAGCCCCTATACCTCGGCCATCCCGGACTACTACGCGCTGCTCGACTCCGAGATCGCCTCGCTCGTCGAGGCGGCCGGCCCCGGGACGGCCGTGATGCTGGTCTCCGATCACGGCGCTCGCGCCATGCAGGGCGGCTTCTGCATCAACGAGTGGCTCGTCGAGCAGGGCGACCTGGTGCTGGCATCCAGGCCCGAGCCGGCAGAACGCCTGCAGCCCGAGCACGTGGACTGGACCCGCACCCGGGCCTGGGGGGCCGGTGGCTATTACGGGCGGGTCTTCATCAACGTCCAGGGGCGAGAGCCGAGCGGGGCAGTGCCCCGGGCGCAGCTCGAGGGCTACCGCGCCGATCTGATCCGCCGGCTCGAGGCGACCGCGGACGAGGACGGCCGCAGCCTCGGCACGCGCGTGCTCCGGCCCGATACGATCTATCGGCGGGTGAGCGGCATCCCGCCCGATCTGCTGGTCTACTTCGGCGACCTGGCCTGGCGCTCCATCGGCACGCTGGGCAGCGGCCGGATCCACGTGCGGGGCAACGACACCGGCCCCGACGATGCCAACCACGACCGCCACGGCATCTTCGTCTTCGCCGATCCGGCCCGGCCCGGAGACGGGGCGCGCGTCGAGCGCGACATCCTCGAGGTGACGCCGGCCATCCTCGACTTCTTCGGCCTCGCCTGAAAGGAGCGCCCGCCTTGCAGCTTCCAGCCAAGACGCTAGCCCTGGCCGCAGCAGCGGCCATGCTCTGCACGCCCGAGAGCGTTGCAGCAACGCGGACGCCACCCAGTGCGACCGAGAGCATTGCGCGCAGCCGGACGGGAGCCCCCCGATCGCGCGGAGGGCGGTTCACAGCCCGAGCACGAGCGGGGGTGCCCGGCGTTGCAGCAACGCGGACGCCGCCCAGTGCG
>JAFGRB010000430.1 GCA_016935365.1 Deltaproteobacteria bacterium | reverse complement strand
TCATCGCCATGGTCGAGGAGGCCGACGTCGAGAGCTGCAGCGGGCCGGTGGTCCCCTTCGCCGAGGTGAGCGCCGAGACCGGCGAGACGGCCACGGCCGACGGCGGCGGCTACTTCGAGCTGTGGGCCGTCCCGGGCCATCACCTCATGGGCGGCGAGGCTGACGGCTACCTGGGCGGCGTGATGAAGTGCCACGTGATCTCGGACACCACGGTCCGCTGCTGCATGGGCCTGATGCCCGGCCCGGACGCGGAGATGGGCGAGTGGCACGACGGCCAGACCGACGAGCTCTCCGACGAAGAGCCGCTCATGGCTCCGGGCTGCGCCACCGCGGGCAGCCTGCCCGGCGGCGGGCTGTGCCTCCTGCTCGGACTGCTGCTCGCATTGCGCCGGCGAAGCTGATACCCTCCCCCTCGCGCATGAACCGAAGCCCGTCAAGAGTCCGCTGGGCACTCGCAGCCCTGCTCGCCTGTGCGGCCCTGCTCGCCTGCGCGCTCTTTCTGGTCTCGACCGAGCCCGAGCCCGCACCGACCGCGGTGTCGAGCCACGGCGATCCGACCGATGCCGATCGCGCGGCCGAGCGGCCTCAGCGAAAGACCGCGGACGGCCCGGCGCCCGAGCCGGAGGCAGCCCCCGCGGTCCGGGAGCCGAGCCCGAAGGTCGAGACCGTTCTGCGGGCCGAGTGGGGAGACGGCCCCGGGCAGCTGGGGCACAAGCTGCCGGCCGATGGCGCACCCGAGGGGCCGATGAGCATGCTGGTCGACGATCTGGGCCGGATCTACGTACTCGACCAGGTCAACCAGCGCGTGCAGGTCTTCGAGAACGGCCGGGCCGTGGCCAGCGTGCCGCTTCCGGCCGACACCTTCCAGGACCTGCTGCGCGATCCGGACGGCAACCTGGTGCTGCTCGACCGCCTGGCCCGCCGCTCGGTCGAGATCCTGGGCGTGGACGGCCAGCCGATCGCCCAGGTCGAGCTGGAGGGCCCGGGCATCGCAGAGGGCGGTGCGGTCACGGCCAGCTTCCAGCGCAGCGACGGGCTGTGGGTCGAGGTGGAGCACAGCCAGAGCGTGCGGGTGCTGGACGGAAAGGGGCAGGTCGATCCGGCCCGCGAGCGCGTGCCGGGCCGCTTCTCGGCCGACGGCCGGCTGCTCCTCTTCGCCGCCCGCAGCGGCCCCGACCAGGCTGCGATCTGGACCCGGCCCTCGGACGCACCGGCCGCAGCGGCTGCCTTGCTGGCCACGGTGGGCTTCGGCCTGCCGCTGATGCAGATCTGCGCGCTCGAGAGCACGGCCGACGGCCGGATCCTGCTCGTCGCCCAGCTGATGGGCTCGCATGCCGCGAGGCCCGAGCTGGCAGAGCAGCTCGTGGTTCTGGCGCCGGACGGGCGCGAGCTCTCGCGCTTCGACCTGCCGGTCCGCTCACGGCCCGAGGAGCAGTTCCGTCCCTACTTCCTCGGTCCCGACGGCGCCCTGTACCAGCTCCAGGCGACCGCCTGGGGAGTGCTCGTGCACCGGATCGGGCTATAGCGCCCTTCTGGTTGACACAAGTGTCAAAACCCATTGATCTGACGGCCCCCAGGGGGTATACCCTTTAAGCAGCAACCACCGGTCCCAAAGGAGACGAGATGGCGCTGAACTACGACCTGAGCGAAGACCAGCAGATCCTGCGCGACAGCGTTCGCAAGTTCGCAGAGGGCGAGATCAAGCCCATGGCCCAGGAGCTCGACGAGAAGGAGAGCTTCTCGGTCGAGCTGACCCGGAAGATGGCCGAGATGGGCCTGTTCGGCATGTTCGTCTCGCCCGAGTACCAGGGCCAGGGCATGGACTACGTCTCCTACATCATCGCCACCGAGGAGATCGCCCGGGTGGACGGCTCCCACGCCGCCACGATCGCGGCCGGCAACTCGCTCGGCATCGGTCCGCTGTACTACTACGGCAGCGAGGATCAGAAGCGCAAGTACCTGCCCAAGCTCTGCAGCGGCGAGGGCCTCTGGGGCTTCGGCCTGACCGAGCCCAACGCCGGCTCGGACGCGGGCAGCTCCAAGACCTCGGCCGTGCTCGACGGCAACGAGTGGGTCATCAACGGCTCGAAGATCTTCATCACCAATGCGGCCAGCCCGATATCGATCGGCGTGACCGTGCAGGCCGTGACCGGCAAGCGCGACGACGGCCGGCCGGAGCTCTCCTGCATCATCGTCGAGCACGGCACCCGCGGCTTCGAGGCCAAGGAGATGCACGGCAAGCTCATGTGGCGCTCGTCGAACACCGGCGAGCTCTTCTTCGACGATGTCCGGGTACCCAAGGAGAACCTGCTCGGCAAGCAGGGCGACGGCTTTCACCAGATGCTGGCGACCCTCGACGGCGGCCGGCTCTCGATCGGCGCCATGGGGCTGGGCTGCGCCCAGGGCGCCTACGAGCTCGCGCTTCGCTACGCCCAGGAGCGGATCCAGTTCGGCAAGCCGCTGTGCAAGTTCCAGGCGAACGCCTTCAAGCTGGCCGACATGGCGATGGAGATCGAGGCCGGGCGGCTTATGCTCTACAAGGCCGGCTGGCTCAAGGATCACGACCGGCCATACGCCAGAGAGGCGGCCATGGGCAAGCTGTACTGCTCCGAGCTGTCGCGCCGGGTCAGCAACGAGGCGGTCCAGATCCACGGCGGCTACGGCCTGATGAAGGAGTACGACGTGGAGCGCTTCTACCGCGATGCCAAGCTGCTCGAGATCGGTGAGGGCACCAGCGAGGTGCAGCGGATCGTCATCTCCCGCCACATCGGCTGTTAGACCTGTTCGCGCCTCCGGCCCACCAGGGCCAGCCCGAGCAGAAGGAGCAGCGC
>JAFGRB010000429.1 GCA_016935365.1 Deltaproteobacteria bacterium | reverse complement strand
CTCTGTGCACATTGGAAAATCCACCTCCCCCTCGACGGGGGAGGTCGGGCGAAGCCCGGGTGGGGGTGAAAACGCGACAGCGCGGATGCCTCGATTTGCCTCCGGCTGCCTTTTTGCAGTAGGCTGCCATCCAACATGTCGATCACCTCGCGAGTCACGCTCCGGCTTGCATTGAGCAGCGTCGCGCTGCTCGCGCTCGGCGCGCTGGCGCTCGCCCGGCACGCCGCAGCCGGCCCTGACGGCGGAACGCCCGCCCAGGGCGCGGATGCGGCCGCTGCGCCGCCCGCGGCCACGGCCGTGGCCCTGCAGTTCAGGCCGCTTCTGGCCGTGCTGTCCGAGGCGCTCGACGATCCGCTCCTGTCCGGCGCGCTGGTCGCGGCCCGGGTCGAGAGCCTGAGCCGCGGCGACACGCTCTTTGCGCACAACCCCGATCTGCTCGTCAACCCGGCCTCGGTCACCAAGGTCTTCACCACCGCCGCGGCCCTCGCGCTGCTGCATCCCGACTACCGCTTCAAGACCGAGGTCTATGCCCATCACGAGCCCGACGGCGGCGAGATCAAGGGGCCGCTGTACCTCAAGGGCTACGGCGATCCCTTCCTGGTCAACGAGCGCCTGACATACCTGGCGGCCGAGCTGCACGCGCTCGATATCCGCAAGATCGACGGCCCGATCGTGCTCGACGACAGCTACTTCGATTCGATCTCGGAGGGGCCGGGCTGGAGCCAGGACGACTCGTCACGGCCGTATCAGGCGCTGATGGGTGCGCTGAGCCTCAACTTCAACACGGTCGCGCTGCTCATCTTTCCCGGCGAGAAGCCCGGCGCGGAGGCGCGGGTCGAGATCGTGCCCGACTCGGATCACTTCAAGCTCGACAACCGCATCCAGACCGGGAACCGGACGAGGCGGATCCGGCTGGAGACCCGGGAGCTCGGGCTGCGCACCCGGATCAGGGCCCGCGGCCAGATCGGCAAGAACCACCCGGGCTTTCGCTATCACCTGCGGGTGCTCCACCCCACCTGGTACATGGGCCACAGCTTTCGCATGGCGCTTCGGCGGGCCGGGATCAAGGTGCGGCGCAGCCTGCGCCGGGGCACGGTCCCGCGCTGGGCCGAGCTGCTCTATACCCTGCGCTCGCCAGAGCTGGGCGAGCTGGTGCGCAAGGTCAACAAGCGCAGCCAGAACTTCATGGCCGAGCAGCTGCTCAAGACCCTGGGCGCCGAGCTCCTCTCGGAGCCCGCGAGCTGGCCCAAGGGCCAGCGGGTCCTGCGCGCCTTCCTGGACGAGGAGGTGGGCATCGAGCCCGGCACCTATGTGCTGCACAACGGCTCGGGGCTCAACGACGTCAACCGGGTGACGGTCAGCCAGACCTGCGCGCTGCTGCGCTACATGTGGGGCCGCTTCGACATCCGGGCCGACTTCGCGGCCTCGCTGGCGGTGGCCGGGGCCGACGGCACGGTCGGCAACCGCTTCACGCAGCCGGCGCTGACGCGCACGATGCGCCTCAAGACCGGCTCGCTGGAGCGCACCCGGGCGCTGGCCGGTTACGTCCACACCCAGGGCGGCGAGGATCTCGCCTTCGCCATCTTCATCGCCCGCTACGACTGCCGCGGCTACGAGGCGGTGCGGGTGATCGATCGCTTCGCCTCGGCGCTCGCCCGCGCGGACGCGGATCGACAGGTGATCGAGCAGACCGAGGTCACACCCGCGCCGGAGACCATCGAGGGACCGGTCCGAGCCGAGGTGCCGCTCGTCGGTCCCGTAGGGCCGGACGAGGGCAGCGAGGCGGCCGACGTGCCCGTGGGCGAGCCCGTGCTGGCCCCCTGAGCTCGAGCTGCCGCCAGCCCTACGGTCCATCAGTTGTGCAGATGCAGGATCGTGCCCGCCGCCCCCACGGCGTATGCCTGGCTGCCGTCCGGCGAGGCCCAGACCCCGTAGAGCTGCTCCTTGGTGCCCGAGACCTGGCGTTTGGCCTCGCCGTCGCGCACCCGGAAGATCGCCCCGTAGTTGCCGATCGCGTAGAGCTCGGCCGTGCCGTCGCTCTTCTCGAAGCCGTGCACCCCGCGCAGGTCGCCGTCGATGCCCGTGTCGATCGCCTCCCAGAAGCCCTCCTCGGGAGGCGGGTAGAGCCAGACGCCGCCGAAGGAGCCGACCGCGGCTCCCTGGCCGCCCTCGCCCACCCAGACGTCCCACAGGATCGGCAGAGCCTGCTCCTCCTCCGGCAGCGGGCAGGTGCCGTCCACGAGCTCGACCGGGCACAGCCGGATCCGCGTCTGCCAGGGCTCGTCTCCCTGCACGTCGAACAGGCCCTCCTCGCCGGACAGGTACAGCCGGCCCGAGACCGGGTAGCTCACGCCCAGCAGCCGGACCCCGCTCGATCCGTAAGCGGAGATCGAGCCCTCGGAGTAGACGAAGAGGTTGTGGCCGGGCGGCTCGCAGGTCACGTAGGCGCGGCTCGCGTCCGGGCCGTCGATGTTGCGCAGGACCCGCTGCGGATCCCCGTCCCGCTCGCAGCCGCTGACCTCCAGCGCCCGCATGTCGGGCGGCGCCTCGCCACCGTCGGGCGGCTCGGGCTCGCCGTTGAACTCGAGCGCGGTGCAGTTCGCGCCCACGACCACGACGTGCTCGTCGCTCGTGCCCCAGACGCCGTAGAGGTCATCCTCGATGCCCGAGTCGAGCTGATACCAGCTCCCGCCGGAGCGCCGCAGCACGGTCCCGCCGACGCCGACCGCGTAGACGTCGCCGTCCGGCACCCCGAAGACCGCGTAGAGATCCGCGTCGGTGGGGCTGCTCTCCTCGAGCCAGCCCGTCTTGCAGCCGGCCAGCGAGAGCAGCGCACAGGCACTCAGTCCGATGGCAGCTCGCCGCATGCGCATTTCCCTCCTCAATCCCCGACCGGCGTCTGGCGGGGCCCCTGGACCGTGTAGATGCGGGTGCAGCCGGACCGGGTGTGGCGCAGGTTGCCGTCGAAGCTCGCCTGCCCTTCCTGGCCGCCCTCGCCCGCAAAGCTGCCGCTCAAGTTGACGCTCTCGCCGGCGCCCAGCGAGCCCGAGGCGATCACCGAGCCGTTCTCGCGCACCTCGCCCTTGAGCTCGGACCAGCGCTCGAAGCTCGCGTTGAGCTTGTTGCCGTCGATCTCCACCTCGACCGCCCCCTCGTAACCGGCCGGATCGCCCGCGCAGCCGGTGCCCTCCTGCGAGAAGAAGGTCTCGGCGAGCAGGTAGACCCCTGCCCAGCGCCCCAGGGGGTTGTCGTCCTTCGAGCTGCCGCAGCCGGCCGCCAGCGCGACCGAGATACCCGCACACAGCCATGAGATGATCCGTGCTCGCATGGCGCTCCTCCGGCCCACAATCTAGCACACCCGACCCGGCCTTGCCTACCTCCCCGCCTGGCAGGCTGACCCGCCAGCGCGCTCGACGTCTTGCCGCGCTTGAACCCCTACCGCGAGCTGTGCTAGGCTCCGGGCGGAGCGGGGATGTCGGATTTTCCCTGACTTGTCAAAAGGTTCCGATTCCGAGGCAGCGGAGGTGCCCGCGGCGAAGCGGGCTTTGCACTCAGGCACAGATCGCGCGGCCCTGCCGGACGTCATTACCTGCCGGAAGGGCGGTCGAGGAAGCCGCCGTTGAAACGACAGGAGCCCACCTCCGATGAATCGCTCATGGAGCGCTATCAGCGAGGCGACGTGCAGGCCTTCGAGGCCCTGCTGGTGCGCCACCGGCGCGGGGTCTTCAACTTCGTGCTGCGCTTCTGCGCGGATCGCCACACCGCCGAGGAGCTGCATCAGGACGTCTTCATGCGGGTGGTTCAGTCGGCCGAGGGCTTCAAGCAGCGCTCTCGCTTCACGACCTGGCTCTACACCATCGCGCGCAACCTGTGCATCGATCACCTGCGCAAGCAGAAGCACCGCCGCACCGCGTCGCTGGACCAGCCGATCCGCGACGGCGAAACGGAGCAGACGCTGATGGACCGGATGGCCTCCAGCGAAGCGAGCCCCGATCGCGAGGCGGACGTCGCGCGCATCCGCAGCTGCATCTCTGCGGCCGTGGCCGAGCTCGCCGAGGAGCAGCGGGAGGTCTTTCTGATGCGCGAGGAGGCCGGGCTGCCGTTCGACGAGATCGCCCGCATCGTCGACGCGCCGGTCAACACGGTCAAGAGCCGCATGCGCTACGCCCTGCAGAATCTCCGGGCGCGACTGGAGGCGGCCGGGATCGAGCCGTGAGAACCATGGACTGCAAGCAGGCAGAAGAGTACCTGGTGGACTACCTGTACGGCGAGCTCGCCGAGCCGGAGCGGGAGGCCTTCGAGCATCACCTGCGCGCCTGCCCGGCGCACGCCCGCGAGGTGGCGCAGCTCTTGCGCACGCTCGAGCTCTTCCGTGCCCAGCCCCAGGACGAGCCCTCGCCGCAGTCCAGCTCGCGCATCCTGCAGGCTGCTCGCGAGCAGGTCCAGCTCGCCGTGCCCGCGCGCGGGCTCGGCCTCCGCTGGCTGTGGAGCCCGGCCGCCATCGCGGCGATCTCCTGCCTGGTCCTGGTGGCGGTGGGCCTGTACGGCTACCGCAGCTTCCAGCAGGACCAGGAGTCGGTGCTCTTCGAGGTGCCGGCCGGCGCGGAGAGAGCCGCGCCCGCCGCGCCCCGGGAGCAGGCCCGGCCCCTGACCGCGGCCCACGAGCCCGAGCAGTCCGGCTTCCCGGGCCTAGCCGCGGCCCCGGCCCGGGCCGGGCTCGAGGAGCCGGCCCCCGCATCCCGGCCTCCGGTCCGGCGAGCGGCCAAGGCCAAGACGGAAGCCGCGGGCAAGGGACGGGCCGCGCCCGCGAAGAGCCCGACGGACAAGCCGCTGGCCGGCGTCAAAGAGCTGGCCGGCCCGCCGCTCGACAGAGAGTCGGCCCTCGCCGAGTCCGCGAAGCGCGCGCCCGGAGCCGCGCGGATCGGCGCCACGCGGATCGGCGCCGCGGGCGGCGCCGCGGATGACCGCGACGCGAAGAAGGATCTGGCCGTGCGCGAGGAGGGCGCGCGCGACGAAGGCGACATGCGCGCCGCGGCCGGAGAGCTCGAGAGCCGGGTCGCCGAGCCGGATCTCCGCCCGGAGGACGAGGCGCTCGACCGGTCTGCCGAAAGGCGCTT
This sequence comes from Deltaproteobacteria bacterium, assembly GCA_016935365.1. Classification (GTDB taxonomy): domain Bacteria; phylum Myxococcota; class B64-G9; order B64-G9; family B64-G9; genus JAFGRB01. The sequence continues at coordinate 2,438 of JAFGRB010000429.1, read as the reverse complement.
CGCCGTGCCGCCCCCGGCCGCGACCGCGGACGGGATCGCGGCCGAGCCCCCGCCCGCGCGGGAGAAGGCCGAGCAGAAGGCCGCTGTCGCGAGCGAGCCCAGCCGGGCTCGCAAGAAGCGCTCCGCGCTCAAGGCTGCCCCGACGTTCGATGCGGCCCCCGAGACAGCGGTCCGGGTCGACGCTGCGGACAGCCCCGAGCGGGCGCGCGCGCTGCTCGCGCGCAAGCAGTACCTGCAGGCGGCGTCCGAGCTGCGCCGCTTCCTGGCCCGCCACCCGCACGACCCGCGCGCTGCGACGGTTCGCTACGAGCTGGCCCGGGTGCTCTTTCTCGCCGGCCGCTGCCGCGAGGCCATCGCGGCTGCCCGCCAGGCGCTCCGCGCCGCGCCCGGCCACGCCCTGGCCGCCGAGACCCTGCTCGACCAGGCGAGCTGCCACGTCAAGCTGGGCGAGTTCGAGCCCGCGATCCAGGTCTACCGCCGGGTGGAGCGCGACTTCCCGGGCCGCGCTGCCGAGGCCCGGCGAGCCATCGAGCGCCTGCCCTGAGCTCGCGCCACCTCGCGATTTCCAGCGCTGCATCGGCACCTTCACGCCATCCATGAGAGCATCGGAGCAATCCGCGTTGTTCGCTTGCAGTGCGGGTTTGCGCAAGTCAGGAAAAGAAAACACCCCACGATTGATGGACTCGTAAAAAGTCCATCAACGGCCGGTGCTGGAAAGCGCCGGCCGCCAAGAGCAACACGATTTGGCCGGGAAATGGCACGCAATCACGATGATTGACCAAGCCATGCGCACCCCTCCCTCGGCCTTCGGCCGTTCCCTCCCGCCAGGGGAGGGACGTAACACTTTGTGCACTTTCGAAAAATCACCTCCCCCTATCGACGGGGGAGGTCGGGCAAGGCCCGGGTGGGGGTGAAAACGCTACAGCGCGGATTCCTCCATCGCGGCGCACGTTGACATCCGGTGCTGTGGTCTGGTATCTGAAAGGTCGAATGCGCACAGGGGGCGAGAAGATGGGAAGCGGTTTTCGTCTCGAGATGCTCTGGGTCCTCGCCTTGGGGACGCTGGTTGGAGCCTGCTCACCGGCGGTCGAGAAGCTCTGGGAGTTCCCGACCGGCTCCCCTCTCTACTCGACGCCGCTGGTGGTCGACGAGCTGATCGTCTTCGGCTCGGAGGGCGGCACGCTGCACGCTGTCGACCGCAAGGGGCAAGCGCGCTGGCGCTACTCCATTCCGAGCGGGGAAATTTTCTCCCACCCACAGACCGACGGCAAGCTCGTCTTCTTCGGCGCGACCAACCAGAAGTTCTACGCGCTCGACATGAGCGGCCAGGTCAGGTGGCAGTTCGCAGCCCGCGAGCGGATCAAGTCGGATCCGACCGTGTCCGAGGGTGTGGTCTACACCAGCTCCTACGACGGTCACATCTACGCCCTCAAGGCCGACAGCGGCAAGCTCGTCTGGCAGTTCCCCGCCGAGCAGGACAAGAAGGACAAGCCCGCCGACAAGGCGGAGGGGGCCGCCGAGGGCGAGAAGGCCAAGGGCGACAAGCCCGCGGACGACAAGCCCGCGGACGACAAGCCCGAGGGCGACAAGGCCGCTGAGGGCAAGGAGCCGAGCGGACCGGGGGCCTTCTCCTATGCGGCGCCGGTGATCCGGGACGGCGTGCTCTACGTGGGCAACCTCGACGGCAGCTTCTATGCGCTCAACACGGCAGACGGCACGCTCAAGTGGTGCTTCAAGACCGGCGGCGGGATCACCTCGACCGCCCTGGTCGAGGGCGGCACGGTCTACTTCGGCTCCAAGGACGATCACGTCTACGCCATCGACTCGGCCACGGGCACGAAGGTCAAGTGGAAGTTCAAGACCACAGACGACGTGCTCAGCTCGCCGCAGCTCGTCGACGGCGTCGTCTACATCGGCTCGAACGACAAGAACCTCTACGCCATCGACGCCGAGACCGGCAAGGAGAAGTGTCACTTCAGCAGCCAGGGTCAGATCATCTCCTACGCCGTGCCTTACAAGGACCTGGTCTTCTTCAACGGCGGCCAGGGCGACGGCTGCGTCTACGCGATCGAGGCCGCCAGCTGCAAGCTCTTCTACCGCTACAAGACCGGTTACAAGATCGAGAGCGATCCGGTCTTCGACGGCGACCGCTTCTACGTGACCTCGGGCGACAACAAGCTCTACGCATTCAAGGTGAACAAGACGGCCAAGCAGTGAGAAGGCCGTTCCCGGTCCAGCCTGCTTTTCTAACCAAGTTCATCGGCCGATTCTGATTCCTTCCGCTGCGAAGCAGCGGGGGGAAACAGCCTGGGTCTTCAGACCCAGGTTCAAGAAGGCAAGACTATTTATGCGCCCTGGAGGGGCGCAGCCATCTCTGCTTCTCGGGCAGCGCTCGAGATTGCCGCGCCCTTTCAGGGCGCATGATTGTGTTCTCTCCG
>JAFGRB010000428.1 GCA_016935365.1 Deltaproteobacteria bacterium | reverse complement strand
TCTCGGACAAGTCTCGAGATTGCCGCGCCCCTTCAGGGCGCATGACTGTGTTCTCTCCGCTTTCCTGGGGCTGAAGCCCCAGGCTATTTCCCATCGCTGCTTCGCAGCGAATACCCGGATCTCGGAGCGTGCCAAGCCCATTCTTTCCTTGCGCTCTGAGATGTGTATTAGGCTCAGGGCTTCAGCCCCAGGCTATCCCATCGCTGCTTCGCAGCGGAAAACCAAGCGCCATGAGATGTGTATTGGAGGTAAGGGGAGGTGGAGGGGGCGCGTTTCACATGGACCGAGCCTACTTGAGCCTGCGAACGCGCGACTTTTTGGAGATCAGCAGCGTGCGGACCCCCAGGGCCAGAGCGGCCGCGATCAGCCAGAGCAGGCTCGAGGGCAGCTGAGCGGCGCTGCAGCCGGCGGCCTCGTACTCGGGCGTGCCCTCGCAGACGGTCGTGGGGAGCCCGGCCGGGTAGATGCTGCAGATCGCATTCCGGTCGTCTTCCGACAGCTCGCGAGGGGCCTGGCCGGAGCGATGGAAGCGGTACATGATCGAGCCCGGGTCGCTGGAGTGCTCCAGCCCCAGCGTGTGCCCGATCTCGTGCGCCAGGATGTTGTGGAGATCCGAGGGGCTCAGGCCCTGCTCCCGGTCGACGATCTCGATGTCCGCATCCAGGATGGCGCCCGTGATCCGGTCGTAGGTGACGATCGAGACGTTGCCCTTCTCCCCTTCCTCCAGGCTGCCTTCGCGCAGGCTGATGAGGTTGATGTTGCGCTCCGGCTGCCCGGGCATGGCCTCGGAGCTCGACAGCTCGGTCATGCCTCCGAGCTCGAGCTGCAGATCCGAGCACGGCACGGCGGTCCACAGGGCCAGGGCCGAGCGGGCGGCTTCCTGGAAGGCCCGGTGTGAATCCGGGTCTCTCCGGTCCACGTGCAGCATGTAGGATATCTGTCGCCCGGGTTGCCAGAGGCATCGGCGGGTGTACGGATCGCGGCAGCGCTCGAAGGCGTGAGCGGCTTGTGAGAGCAGGCCCACCAGCGCGGCCACCAGGCAGCAGAGCGCCCTGCGGCTGGAGAGCTCTCGAGGTCCCTCCAGCGCGCGGCGGTTCTCGTGCGCCTGTCTGGCCAGCACCATCTGTCCGGTCCCGGCTCGTGTGACTGGAGTGGGACAGCCTGGATGGCAGGCGGTTCCCGACCGGTGAAAAACCTGGCCTTCACGCGGATCTGAACAGCGCGTCGAGAGCGGAGTAGAGCTCCTCTTTGCTGAACGGCTTTCGCAGCAGGGGGGCCTCGATGGTGGGGTAGAGCCTGGCGATGGAGTCGTCCGAGTGGCCGGTCATGAACAGCACGCGGGTGGCGGGCCTCTCGGTCAGGAGCTGCTCGGCGAGCTGCCGGCCGTTGCTGTCGGTCAGCACGAGGTCGGTCAGCAGCAAATCGATGTCCTCCCGGTTCAGCCGGGACTGCTCCAGGGCGCGGCCGACGCTGCTCGCGGTCGAGACCGTGTAGCCGAGGCTGTCGAGCATGACCCGGACGATCTCCCGCACCAGCGGCTCGTCCTCGACCAGCAGGGCCTTGCGCGGGCTTTGGCCCGCGACGGCGCCCGCGCTCTCGCTGAGCTGCTCGCCCTCGGTCTCCAGGGCCAGCTGCGCCGAGCAGCTCGGAAAGAAGACCGACACCTTCGTGCCCTCGTGCGGCCTGGATTCGATCCGCACCAGCCCGCCCGACTGGCGGACCGTGGAGTAGACGGTCGACAGGCCCAGACCTGTGCCTTCCCCGGCCGGCTTGGTCGTGAAGAAGGGCTCCATGGCCCGCGCCTGCACCTCGGGCGTCATGCCGCAGCCGGTGTCCGAGACCGACAGCTCCACGAAGGAGCCGGGCTCCACGTCGAGCTCGGCATACTCCGGCCCCAGGTCGATGTTGTGGGTCTCGATCGTCAGATGCCCGCCCGCCGCCATGGCGTCGCGCGCGTTGGCCGCCAGGTTGATGAGCACCTGGTCCACGCAGGCCGGGTCCACCTTCACCGGGGCGAGCTCCTTCGCCATCCGGGTGGTCAGGCCCACGTCCTCTCCCAGGATGCGCCGGAGCATGGGCTCGGTCTCGGAGAGCAGCTTGTTGAGATCGACGACATGGAAGCGCCGATCCTGGACGCGGCTGAAGACCAGCAGCCGGCGCGTCAGCTCGGCCGCCCGCTCGGCGGCCCGCTCGATGGCCCGGGCCTGCCGGTAGCCGTCCTGGTCTTGCTCGAAGTGCTTGCGGAGCGCGGCGGCGTAGTTCTGGATGATGAAGAGCAGGTTGTTGAAGTCGTGCGCCACGCCGCTCGCCAGCCGGCCCAGGGCTTCCATCTTCTGGGACTGCTGGAGCTGCTCCTCCAGCTCGCTGCGCGCCCGTTCGGCCCGGCGCAGCTCGGTCAGGTCGGACAGGATGCCGACCACCCCGACGAGCTCGTCGCCCTCGTAGACCGCCCGGCCCGAGGTGCGCGCGTGGCGGATCGTCCCGTCCTTGTCCAGGACCCGGAACTCGTGCGGCTCGGCTAGGCCGGACATGGTGCGGGCCACGCCCTCGGCCACGCGAGGCCGGTCTTCGGGGTGGACGAAGTCGAGGAAGGACTTGCCCAGCAGGTCCTGCGGCTCGTACATCGACAGGCGCGAGACGGCCTCGCTGACGAAGACGAAGCGGCCCTCGCGATCGCAGCGAAAGAGCATGTCGCCGAGGTTGTCCACCAGCTGCCGGTAGTCCCCGGATGTCAGGCTCGTCTCGCCCAGGGGGCTCTTGTCATCGCGGTCTTGCATGTTTTCAGATATGTTGTAATCGATCTTGGCCGGCTTTGTCCACTATCGACATTCCAATGGCCATCTCTCGCTGGAATTCGCCGCTCAGAGGACGCCCTGGCTCTCGAGCTCGTAGAGCGCGTTGCCCGCATCGACGAGCGCGTTGAAGGCCGCGTCCAGGGCCCGGCGGTCCTCTGCGCGCAGCGGCTGCGCGGCGAGCGAGCGGGCCAGGTTCCGGTAGGCGCTCGCGCGCTCGACGAAGGCGGCCAGGGCCTGGCTCGCCTTCTCCGCCTGCGGCCCCAAGAGGGCCGCCAGGCCGGCCTGGGCGCGTTCCAGCTCCTGCAGCCCGGGCGAGAAGACCGCGGGGTCTGGCAGGCGCTGGGCCTGCCTGAGCAGCTTCTTGGCCTCCACGATGCAGAGGCGGAACCAGTAGCCGTGAGCCTTCTGCCCAGCTCTGCTGCGGATCTCGGCCGCCATCTGCTCGTCCTCGAGGCCCTCGAGCGCATTTCCAAGCGCATACAGTGACTTGCGGAACCTCCGGGCGGCCTCGTGCCGCGCAGAGGCGTCCTCGCCGCCGCTGGCCCCCGGGCGTCGGGCGGCCAGCAGGTGGGCCGCGCTCTGGACCAGCGCCTCGGCCAGCTGGGCGAGCTCTGGGGCGCGGCTCGCCGAGGCCGCGCGGCCGTGCGCAAAGGCCTTCTCGGCATCGGCGAACGCCGCCTCGAGGGCCTCTCCAGCCGGTTCGGGCGGGCCGCCGTCCGGCCGGTCGAGCGCGTCGGCCAGCGGCTGGAAGTGCTCGCCGAGGGTGTTGAAGCCGTGGGCGTAGGGGGCCAGCAGATCCTGCTCCGCCCGCCCGCTCTCCGATTCCTGGGGCGGCGTCTGCTCGCAGCCCACCGCGCAGCCGAGCAGGGCACACAGCGCGGCGGCCAGCGCAGAAGCCCCAGCCGACGGGCGGACGCCGCCGCGGATCGCTGCTCGCATCTCTCGCCTCCTCGCCCCCGGGCTCCAGCGTACCCCTTCGCAGGGCGCATGGCCACCCCGACGAGATGGAAAAGGCGGCCGGGCTGGGCTATGATGTCTGGCAGGGCGTCGAGCCCGCAGGATCCGAGGAGGTCGGCATGCGCTGGTTGCTCGTCCTGGCCGGTCTGGCTGCCGTGGCCGTGGGGCTGATGATCTTTCTGGTCGTCGACAGCGGGCCCGAGCCGCAGACCCGGCCCGCACCCGCGCTGCCCGCAGCGCAGCCAGAAGAGCCCGGCGACTCCGGGCCTGTGCGCCGCTACGCGCCCGATCCGGTCCACGACGCGAAGGCCCCCCGTCACAAGAAGCGACCCGAGGCCAAGGCGCCGCTCGACGAGAAGACCGTGGAGCACTTCGGGCAGGAGTTCGAGCGCAAGTGGTACGCCGACCGGGAGCGGCTGGGACGCGAGCGCCACGCGGAGATGGAGGAGCTCTGGTTCAAGGGCCGCCGTCCACGCGGCACGCGGGCGAGCATCGAGCGGCTGGAGAAGATCCTGGCGGACTTTCCCGACACCAACCGGGCCGGCTGCGCGGCGCTGGAGCTCGGACACCACTACCTGCGCAACCGCGATCTGGACGCGCAGGCCCGGCGCAAGAAGGCCGAGGAGTACTGGCACATGGCCGAGCAGCGCTACCGCGACACGCTCTGCGAGTACAACGCGCCCGCCGCGGGCCTGGCCAAGGTGGCCCTGGCGAGCTGGGTCTACCGCAGCAGCGATCCCGCCATGGCGCGCCGCGTGCTCGAGGAGGTCATCGCCGAGCACAAGGGCGAGACTGATCACCTGGGCAAGCCCCTGGAGGAAACGGCCCGGCGGCTGCTCGAGTCGCTGAAGCCCTGAGTCTCCTGGAAGGCTCGTGAGCAACGGGCAAGCAGACATGGAAGCCCCGGATCCGCCACCTCGTCGCGCAACTCGGCGTCGCAGCGCCGAAGTCGATGCTCGACGTGGAGAACCACGCCTCCGCTCGACTT
>JAFGRB010000427.1 GCA_016935365.1 Deltaproteobacteria bacterium | reverse complement strand
TCTGGAAAGCCCCGACTTCTCGGCCAAGCGCTCCTGAGAGAAGTCCTTCGCCTTGCGGAGTCGTCGGAGGTTCAGAGCGATGGTGTTCTCTGCCATGCTTCACCTCCTACCTACATTGTAGCCAAACAGACGTGTATTGTCAATATGGATATTTGACAATCCTAAAAAGCACCGTGTGGGTTTATACCACAGCCAGCGGCAAATGTCTTCAGGAAGCTGTAATCATTGATGTCTTGAGATCTCGAGCCACAGCTGAAAGCAACCGGCCAGCTGGCCATGCCCAGTGAAATCCGCCCTGGGAGCGGGGCCTGTTAGCTGTATTGCTCGAGGCTGTCGACAAGTCGGTCGCCAGGTCGGACTCGAACCATGCAACATGCCCGACCACTGCTCACTCGATCGGCACGAGCTCGCGCGGGATGAAGTCGCAGGAGTAGTCCTCCAAACAGAGGTCGTCTGCGATCTCGCCGGTCTGGAAGTACCAGCCCATCATGTTGATCATGAACGAGTCGATGTCGAAGGCCTTGCTCGGCGCGGGCACCCGGAAGCCGTGCAGGCCGTCGGGCTCGAGGTACGGGAAGCGCACGCCGGCCACCGGCCTGCCCTGCGCGTCGTAGCGGGTGGCGCGAAGCGGCTCCGCGGGCGAGGGGGCCTCGAAGCCGTCCCGGTTCCGGTCCAGGTCGTCGGGGTCCGCCAGCGTGAACGGGCGGGCCGGGAAGCGGTCGAGCTTCTCCAGGCCCTCGTGGACCCACCAGTCGAAGAGCAAGCGGTGCTCGGTCAGGCCGTCCGCTCGCTCGGGGACCGGGTTTGCCGAGTAGGGGTCGAAGCGCAGCAGGCCGGCCGCGCGGGCGAGGGTGATGCCCGTATTGATCGGCACGTTCATGTCGCCCACGGTCAGGATGACGAGCAGGCGGTCCCGGGCGCGATCGACCCAGTTGGCCGGATCGGCCGGGTCCAGCATGAGCTGGCAGAGCTGGACCATGCGCCTGAGGTCCGGGGTGTTCCGCTCCAGGCCGAAGCCCTCGACCAGCCCCAGCAGGGGATCGCCCTCGCGGAGCTGGGTGCCGTGGAAGCGGATGTCGCTCTCCAGGCTCTGGATGCGCCGCCTGGGGCTCCCGTCGGGCGCGAGCAGGTCGAGCTGCAGCCTGTCGCTCCGGAGCAGCGCCTCTCTCCGCGCCTCGGGATCCTCGCTCTCGAGGTCCTCCGCGCTGTCGGCCGCGACCGCGACCCGGAAGCGGCCGTAGGGGCCCGCGGTGACCACGCGGGCCTCGAGGTTCTCGAGGTTGGTCAGCCGGACCAGATCCCCCTGCTCGAGCTCGACATGATCCGCAATGGTCAGCCTGAGCTCCTTGTTCACGTCGTAGAGATCGTACTCCACCCTCAAGGATATGGGCCCGGGGGGCACCACGCCCAGCTCGGGCTGGGCGATCGCGTCGTAGTCGATGACGAGCTCGACGTCTTCTGCCGGCGGGGACTGGAGCGTCACCTGGTGGTCCTTGACCACCGCGCCCAGGGCGTAGTCCCGGCCCGCGTGCCCGGGATCGTCGGCCGCCCAGATGCCGCGCACTTGATCGATCGAGTAGCGGGCCTGGAAGATCTTCCGGGTCGCGGGGTCGTCGAAGACGACCGGCTCGGCGTCCACCGGCGCGTACGGCACCCCGACCACCAGCGGGCCGAAGAGCTTCAGGTAGACCGCCTCGACCACGCCCGGCTGCAGGCAGCGCACCGCGATGTCGGCCAGGCCGGCCCCGCCCGAGATGGGCGCGGCGCGCGCGATCTCGGGCTCGACGCTCGCGGCCAGCGAGGACACGATCCCGCCCAGCGAGACCCCGCTGGCCGCGATCAGCACGCCCGGCCCGCCCACGTCCACGATCCCGTCGCCGTCGAAGTCCCCGGCCAGCTCGGGCTCGCCGTCGCAGTCCAGGTCGCCGGTGAAGGGGATCGCGCCGTCTGCGTATGCTCTGCCGTCGCAGCCCGTCTGCTCCGCGACCAGGGCGCGCTGCTTCGCCGTGCGCGGGTCGTCGCGGGGCGCGAAGCGCCGCAGCCCGTCGAAGGAGCGCAGCATGCGGACCGCCTGCACGATGTCGACGACCGTCTGGCGGATCACGTCCCGGGTGTGGAAGACGTCGGCCGACCAGAAGTCGCCGCCCGAGTCGCACCAGCCGTCGCCGTTGAGGTCCCGCGCGCGGTCGGTCTTGATGGCGCCGTAGAGCCCGTTCATGCCCAGGCTGTCGAAGACGGTCGCGACCAGCGCCTCGAGCTCGGGCGTGACCCGGTCGAAGGACAGCCCGTGGCCGACAGCGTCGATGCCCAGGACCGCGAAGCCGTAGCGCCCGAGGGTACCGGCCCAGCCCAGCGACTCCAGCCGGGTCGAGGTGGAGCCGTGGACGTAGACCACCACCGGGAAGGGCGGTGTGTAATCGATCCGCGTCCCGTCGGCCAGCACGTGCCGGTGGGCCTTCGGCACGGACAGCCAGAACGTGACCTCCTGCTCCCCGAGCTCGGCCCGGCCCGCCAGCGGGTCCAGGTCCCAGACCTCGTCCCGGGCCGCGAGCAGGTAGGGCGTGCGGAAGGAGCCGGACACGAAGTAGTCGACGAACTGGTAGCTATCGAGCAGCGGCTCCAGGGAGTCCGCGCCCGCGCCGATCAAGGGCAGGATGAACTGGCCGGCCACCACCAGGATGTCCTCGATCTCCTCGGCCTCGATCACGTACAGGCGCTGCTCACTGTCTGCGGCCCGGTCCCGGAGCTGGTGCAGGTAGGGCTCGGGCGGAAAGTCGTCCGCCAGGTGGGCGAAAGGCCCCTGGCCGTGCAGCCCGTCCCGCAGGCTGTCCAGGTCCTGGTGGATGCGCATGGTGGTGAAGGTCCAGGCGAAGGCCACCTCGTCGAGGCTGCGCCCGTTCGCGGCCAGGGCGTCGGCGAGCGGCTCGAGATCCGCGCGCTGGTCCAGGTGGTGGACGTAGGCGAAGGGCGAGCGGACCGGTCCCCCCTCCCCCCGGAGGCGGTCGGTCAGCACGACCGCGTAACGGGTCTGCGGCCTCAAGGGCAGCACCGGCCGGATGCTGAGGCTGTCGGTCTCGAGCTCGTAGAAGTCCAGCAGGTCCCGGTAGGGATCGCCGCCCGAGCCCGGGTAGACGTTCTTGCGGTCGAGCACGCCGTCCGAGTCCGTGTCCTCGCCCGGGTCGAGCGCGCCGTCGCCGTCCGCGTCCTCGTCCGTCGTCTCGTAGAGCAGGTTGCTCGCCTGGGCGCGGGGGTCGGAGGCGAAGTAGTTGTCGTTCTGCTCCAGGGTCAGGGGGTAGTAGCCCTGGCCGAGGTCCAGGTAGGCGGCCTGGCCGAAGAGGGGCGAGTCGCGATCGACCACCAGCAGCAGCACGAGGTCGTCCGAGCGGTCCCCGTCGTCGTGCCGGACGGACCGGATCGCCTCCACGTCCAGCGGGGCGTCGAAGCGCAGCGAGATGGGCATGAAGGTCCCGAAGCCGGTGAGCTCATCGATCCGGGCCCGCACCGAGCGCTCGAGCCCGGTCGGGGCCACCAGGCTCACGTTGAGCCGCCGGCCGGTGGGCGAGCGCGGGTCGGGCCGGGTGGCCATGTCGTTGGGGAAAGGCATCTCGGGAAAGGGCCGGGCGTCCAGGTCGAAGACCACCACGGGCCCGTCGCCCGGCGGGGTCGATCGCAGGCCTTCCGGGGGAGCGCAGCTCGCTGCCAAGAGCACCGCGAAGACTGCGGCTATCCTCACTCTCACTGGATCATCTCCTGGCGGTACCACATCAGGTACAGCAGCTGCAGGTTGCAGCCCGAGCAGAAGTACTCCGGATCGGCGGGCACGGCCAGCCGGCCGTCCATCCAGTGGTGCAGCACGCCCTGATGGCAGGCATCCTCGAAGCACTCGCCCTTCAGGCAGGCCAGGCCGTCCGGGCAGGGCTCGTCGCAGGCGCCCGGCAGATCGACGTCCGAGTAGCACGCCTCGCCGACCAGATAGCCCTCGAGGAAGTCCAGCACGCTGTCCATCTCCTCAAGGAATGCTGTCTCGCCGGTGACCTGGTACAGGAGCATCAGCGCCAGCATGAGGTAGTTCTGGCTGGAGAGCGTACTGTAGTCGTCGCTCTGAGCGCCCATGTACTCTGCGCTGTACGGAGAGCGGTAGCGCCCCGGGCCGGCCCAGCCGCTCTCGATCGTCACCTTGAGCGGTTGCATGCCCTGGTAGGTGGTCAGGGCGCGCTCCAGGTGCTCTGGCCCGGCCGTGAGCTGGTAGAGGCGGGCGTGGAGGATGATCATGGTGATGTTGGGGTAGAGAAAGAGCCCCTCGCGCCCGGCGCCGAAGTCGTAGCTCGCGCCGTTCCACGAGCGCTCTCCTATCTTCTTCGCCACCTCGTTGCTGAAGGCGGTCAGGGTCTCCGCGTCCGCGCCGCCGAGCACGAAGGCCCGCTGCAGGCTGAGCAGGCTCATCAGGCCGTTGATGGATGTCGGGCCGTAGGTCTCCATGGCGTAGCCCGGCATCGCCTCGGGCGGCAGGTAGTGGCCGAGCGTGCTCACCAGCTCGTTCACGTCCTCGATCATCCCGTCCAGGTCGGCCAGGTGACCGCGGTCGCCCGTGGCGTCCATGTACTCGACCAGGCCCAGGGCGGCCATGAAGGCCTGGTTCATGTCGCCGGTCAGGAGATCGGCCTCCTGGACGAGGCGGACGTCCCGCTGGTAGGCCTCCTGGGCGCGCGCCCGGAAGGCCTCGTCGTCCTCGCTCTCGCCGGCGCGGGCGTAATAGGCCAGCCCGTAGAACAGCCCGTCGTCCATGTCCTCCTTCCAGTCCCCGTCGATGAGGAGGAAGGACTCGGCGTGATCGCGGAGCTGCTGGTAGAACTCTCCGTGCAGGAAAGGCGGCGGCCCTTCCGAGCCCGCGCAGCCGGCAAAGAAAACGAGACCGAAGACCCACACAGCTGATCGACTCATGGATACCCTCGACTTCACTCAGTCTGCATTCGAATGAAACGAGTATGCAGCATACGATACGAGAGACAGGCGGGCAAGGGGCTCAGAGGACCAGCAGACGCCAGCGCAGGCCCCAGTCGCTGAAGCGCTCGAAGTCTCGATCGCGCGTCACCCACTCGCAGCCGTGCTCGACGGCCACGGCTGCGTGCTGGGCGTCGGCCACCAGCTTGCCGGTGGCGCCCGCAGCAAGGCAGGCCTCGCGCACGAGCTGCCAGTGCCGGAGACCGGGAGCCTGCAGGTGGCAGTTGTTGCGGGCGGCCATGGCATCCACCGCAGCCAGGGCCAGCGGCAGCGGTGTCGGCTCGCGGAATACACTCGGACTCGTCACGATGCGCACGAAGGCCGCCGCCACGAGCACCGATAGGGCAAATGGCTGGTCCGCTGTCACCAGCCTGGTGAGCCAGTCCCGGTAGGCCTCGTGCCCAGCCTCGTCGCGGCGGTGGGCATAGACCAGCACGTTCACATCGGGCATCAGCATGGGCTCACTTGCGGCTCAGGGACGAGCCATCCTCCTCCTCGAGCGCCTGGTGGAAGTCGGCCGGCTCATGGGCCACCTGCGGCTCGTCGGGCCCATAGGTCGGCATGTGAAAAGGAGGCTCGGGAGTATCCCTCCGGGGCGAGAGTGCAGCCCGCAGCGCCCGGTTGACGAGCTCGCTCAAGGTGATCTTCAGCTCGATGGACCGGCTCTTGGCAGCTCGGACAAGCTCGTCATCCAGTACGAGAGTGGTTCGCATGACTGGCCCCTGCTTATATGCTCACATGTATGATCATACCTACGCCGCCCCTGCATGTCAAACACCCCCACAGCCACCAGAATCTCCCCCTTGCTGAGCCGGGACGCCAGATCGCTCCGGGTTCAACCCTTCTGCGGACTGATCCGACGACCCTTGCGGAGCAGCCAGATGTAGGTCGGGGCGAGCCAGTAAGCGAAGCGCAGCACCGCCAGGGCCAGGCGCTGCTGGAGCGTGCCCGAGCGCAGCATCTCCGTGGCGCGGAAGCGCTCGGGCTGCTCGACGATCCGACGCGTGTAGTCGATCCGCTCGAACGGCTCGACCAGCCGGCGGAGCTGCCAGCAGGTCAGATGCTTCTCGTAGTAGCGCTCCGCCCGCCCGGTGCAGCGGAGCCACAGGTGAGCCAGCGGCTTCGGGATGACGGACAGGAGCGGCAGGCGGTAGTGGTCCTCCATCCACTTGAGCCGGTTGCCGGCGGCGAAGTAGCACACGCCGCCGGGCTTGAGCACCCGGTGGATCTCGGCCAGCAGGCGCCGGGCGTCCGGCACATGCTCGTAGATGTGATTGCACAGCACCACGTCGAAGCTGGCCTCGCCGAACGAGAGCGCCATCGCGTCACCGACCTCGAAGCGCAAGCCCTCCGCTCCGTGCTCCGCCCGGGCGTACTGGACCGCCTCCTCGTCGATGTCGACGCCGGTAAGCCGCCTGACCCGCTCTCCGATCAGGGCCGAGATGGTCCCGGCCGAGCAGCCGATGTCCAGCACGGTCTGCGAGCGCAGCGCCGCGCCGAAGTGATCCTCGAGCACGGCCAGGATCTTCTGCGCCTTCTGCTCCCGCCGCTCGCGATCGTAGACCGACTCGCGGTGCTCGCTCGAGTAGCGGAGCTGGTAGCCGTCGCGCTCCATGGCGAGCTCAGTCCCGCACCACGATGGTCACGGGCTCGCTGACCTGCCGGGAGTTCAGCATGGCCGCCCGGATGGAGTGGACGCCGGGAGAGAGCGACCAGCGGTGCTCGTAGGGGTAGTCGACCCGCGCCACGGGCACGCCGTCGACCAGCCAGACGATCGGCCGGTCGGCCGGCTCCACCTCGGCCGCCAGGCGCACGGTGGCGTAGTCGGTCGGGGTGTCGGGATCGAAGACGTATCGCGAGCCGTCGCGCGGCTCGGTCACCCGCAGGCGGACCTCGGGCCCGGAGGCCTCGCCGCGGCACAGCGGGCTCATTCTCGCCGGTGCGACCTCGAGCCGGGCCCGGCGGGCCCAGGTGGCGTAGATGGGCGGCAGATCGACCACCGATCGCATCTCGACTTCGCTCGCCGGGCAGCCCGGCCCCGCGCGCAGTCCGTTGCGCCGATCGATGGCCACATGGGTGTGGACCTGGCACGGCTGCACGGGCTCCGCGCCCGGCGCGAAGTACTCGACCCGCCGGTGGGGGCAGTCCGGGCCCGCGAGCTGACCCGAGAGCGAGCAGATCGTTCGGGCGACGTAGCCTTCCGGGGTCGCGAACAGCTCCTCGACCTTGCGGTGGGGCTGGTGGTCGGCCATCAGCGCGTTCATGATCCGGTGCACGGCCACGCCGGCGCCCGTCAGGCCGCCCACCCGGTTCATGCGACGCCAGTCGTGGTTGCCCACCCAGACCGCGACCAGCAGCCGGTCGCTGTAGGCCGCAGCCCATCCGTCCCGGTAGCCCTGGCTGGTGCCCGTCTTGACCGCCACGGCGTAGTCGTACTCGAGCGCGGTCCCTCGCGGAAAGCTCGGCTGGCGGGCGAGCGGATCGGACAGGATGTGGGTGATGAGCTGGGCCGTCTCCACCGACAGCAGCCGCTCGCCTCTGCCCGGCTCCTGATCCGTGAAGAAGACCAGGGGCAGGCTGCGGCCTTCGTTGGCCAGCACGCCGTAGAGCCCGGCCAGCTCCTCGAGGGTCACGTGCAGGTTGCCGAGCGCCAGGCCCAGGCCGTAGCGCTCGGGGTCGTAGCTGATCTCGGCCACACCCGCCCGATCGAAGAGTTCCAGCGCCGGCTCCACGCCGACCGCGGCCAGCACCCTGAGCGCGGGGATGTTGCGCGAGTTCGCCAGAGCCTCGCGCAGCAGCATGGGCCCCAGGAAGGTGTGCGAGATGTTGTGCGGCCGGTAGGTCGATCCCCTCTCGCGCTCGAACTCCACCTGCACGTCCGCGAGCTGGCTGGCGGCCGTGAAGCGGCCCGACTCGATCCCCAGCGCGTAGATGAACGGTTTGAGCGCCGAGCCGGGGGGCCGGCGGGCGCGCGCGTAATCGATCGCGCCCCGGCTCTTCTCGTCGAAGTAGTTCAGTGAGCCCACGTAGGCGATCACCTGCCCGCTCTGCCGATCCACCACCAGGCAGGCCGCGTTGCCCGCGCCCCGGTAGCGCAGCCGGCCCAGGTGGCCGCGCAGGATGCGGGCGGCCTTCGCCTGGGCGTCGAGGTCGAGCGTGGCCCGCAAGATGGGCCCGGCGTCCGGCCGCGCGCGGGCCAGCTCGCTCCAGCGCAGCACGGCGTGCATGGCCTCGGGCCGCCGGTGCGGGCGCGGGACCAGCTGGAGGTCGCTCGCCATGGCTTGCTCCAGCTCCACGCCCGAGATGACGCTGCGCTCGTGCAAGCTGTGCAGGATCCGCTCCGCCCGGTTCAGGGCCCGCCGGTGGCCGGCCGGATCGTGGGGATCCATGCGCCCGGGCGCCTGGGGCAGCCCGGCCAGGAAGGCCGCCTGGAGCCAGGACAGGTCCTCGACCGGCTTGTCGAAGTAGTAGCGTGCCGCCCGCCGTGCTCCGTGGACCCGGTTGCCGTAAGGCGCCAGGGTCAGGTACTGGCGCAGCACCCGCTGGTGTCCGAAGTCCCGCACGAACAGGACCGCCTCGGCCGCCTCGCGCAGCTTGTTCCACAGCGTCCTGTCGGCCGGCGACTGCAGCCGGGCCACCTGCATGGCGATGGTCGAAGCGCCCGAGACGATCTCGCCGGCCGAGATGTTCTGGCCCAGGGCCCGCAGCACCGAAGGCAGGTGGACCCCGGGGTGCTCGAAGAAGAAGCGGTCCTCGGTCTGGAGGGTCGCCACCACGATGCGCTCGGGAAGATCGCGCGGCATGGCCCAGTATCCCAGGCGACCGTCCCGCCCCGGGATCTCCCCCAGGTACTGGCCCCGCCTGTCCAGCACCAGCGTCGACGGCGCGGGCGTCCGAAGGCAGCGGTCGAGGCTGAAGGTGAACAGGGCCGTGGCCAGCACGATGGCACAGGCGCACAGGCCCGCGCCCCACACCAGCCACTTGTGATAGGCTAGCTTCCACCCCTTCTCGGGGACGGCGCTCTCCTCTTGGAGCCGGCGCCTTCCAGCGCCGGCCGTTGATGGACTCTTTACGAGTCCATCAAACCCATGCCTTCTGCTCCAGCCCTTCATGCAGCCTCACCCGTCTCCTGGGCTCAGTGCGCGCTGCCGGCCTTCACCTCGACGCGCATGCCGGCGCCGCGGCCGCGCACCTCCTGGTGGTACATCTGCTCCGCCCAGGGCGCCGGGTGCACGAAGGACCCGGCCGTGCTCGCGCGCAGCCGGAAGTAGAACGCGTGGGTCCCGCGCGGCAGGTGGGTGAAGTAATACCGCATCTCGCTGTCGATCCGCTGCGTGTAGCTGGCCCGGATGGTGTCCGAGCGCGACGGTCGGGCGATGGCTCCGGCGGTCTTGAGCTCGGGGTTGAGCGGCTCCAGCCCGGCCGCAAACGGCACGATCACGGCGACGTGGTGGTGCGGCTTGTCGCTCACCAGCCGAGCCTCGATCTCCAGCACGTCGCCCATGCCCAGCTCGACTTTCTTGCCGGGCTCGTCTTCGAAGTGGGTCTCCGGCCCGCCCCCGGCCGGGATGATCGTCGTGCGCCGTGAGAGGATGAAGCCCTGACCGAGCGGCTCCACCCTGTCGCCGGGCGCGGCCGGCAAGTAGGTGTACTGGATGCGCGCGCCGAGCTCGCGCTCGGCCCGCACCAGCAGCTCGGTGGGCCTGTCCGAGCGAAAACGCTTGCGGGCCAGCTTGGTCTTCTCGTCCAGCTCGAGCTGACCGTCGGCGGCGATCTGCACCTGGGCATCGAAGCCCGCAAAGGTGGCCGCCTCCATGTAGGCCAGCAAGGCCGCGATGGCCCGGCGGTTGTCGTGCGTGTTGCCGAAACCCACCGAGGCCGCCGCCCTGGACAGCAGGGCGTCCCGCAGCAGCTCGATGCGCTCGTTCTTGGGATCCAGCCGCAGCAAGGCCTCGAAGACCGCGGCCAGCGTCGAGGTCTGCGATCCCAGATAGTCCTCCGTCCAGCTGCGGCGGTACCAGCGCAGACCCTCATAGACGGGCTTGCCGCGATAGAGCTTGAACACGACCTTGTCCCACATGTAGCGCTTGAGCTCCGGCAGGTTGGTCCGAAAGACCTTCGGCCGGGTGTGCATGGACAGAGCCATGTCGGCCACCGAGGTCAGGTCCATGTCGTCGACGTGATGGTACATGTCGATCAAGTAGTTCTCATCCAGCTCTCCCACGAAGGTCAGGGCCCGCATGGCGCTGGTCTGCTGGTTGAAACGATAGCCGGCGGCGAAGCCGGTGAAGTCCGATCGCAGCACGCGCTTGAGCGCCTGCACGCCGCGGGAGAAGAGCTTCTCGTCCACCGCGTACTCGTACCTGCGCGCCATGGCCAGGAACTCCACCGCCTGGGCGGTCAGATGCACGTCGCCCTTGCCGCCCGGCCAGTAGGCGAAGAAGCCCCGGTCGTCCTGGAAGAGCCCCACGTCGCGCAGCAGCTGCTCCATGTGCTCGGCGACCTGCAGGGCGTAGTGCTCGTTGAGGCCCAGCCGCTTGAGCACCGCCCCGATCTGCATCTGGGGTAGAAGCTGGCTCATGCGCTGCTCGAAGCAGCCATGGGGATAGGCGGCCAGGTAGTCGAGCCCGGCCAGCAGCTCCATCACGCCGGGCACGGTCGAGACCAGCACCTCCTGGCTGGCGGTCCCCGGCCTGGGGGCCTCGGGGAAGGGCTTGAGCTTGTGCGAGCCCTCTCCGAGGCGCTGGAACCAGGCCAGGTGCGCCAACTGGCGGTCTGGCAGCACGGGCAGCTTGACCTCGAAGGCGTCGCCCACCCCGTCGGACAGCCGCTCGATCTCCATGCGCACCCGCAACGGCACGGCGTCGGCCGGATCGCCGCTCGGCACCTCGATCGGGATCAGGTGCACGCCGGGCACGGTCTTGCGCAGCATGGTCTTGTCGGAGTACAGCCGGGTCTGGATCGGACCGTCCACCTGGATGGCCACCTTGCCCGGCCCCTCCTTGCCTTCCACCAGCCTGCCCACCCCGCCGGCCATGAAGCGATCGCCCTGGCGCACGAAGCGCGGCAGCATGGGCTGGACGATGACCGGCAAGCGGACCCGCAGGCGCTGATGACAGGTGCCGAAGCGCTCCATGCCGGAGACCGCCACGGCCCGCACCTGGAAGTTGGTCAAATCGTCGGAGACCTGGATCGAGACCGTGAGCCGGCCCGACGGCCCGACCTTCAGCGTGGCCTGGTAGTAGGGCACGGTCTGGAAGTTCTTGCGCACCCTGCGCTTGCCCTTGAGGCGCTCGGCCGCCTCCTCGCCGCCGTCTCCGGCCGGCTCCTCCTGCTCCGCCAGCCTGCCCACGACCCGGTTGCGGGTGTCGCGCACCGAGGTGCTGCGCCCGTTGCGCACCACCAGCGTCTTGAGCGGATCGAGAGACTCCTCGTGGGTCAAGGCCAGCACCGCCTCGTCCACCAGCCAAAGGGTCACCTCGCCCGGCAGCGGACGGTCCCTGTCGTCGCGCAGGCGGATCTCCATCTTGACGGTGGATCCCGGCCTGACCGTCTTGGGGTGGGAGACGGATATCTTGGCCAGCATGCTGGTCGGCTCGACCTCGATGTCCTTGGAGGCGGCCAGCGTCCGGGGCCGATGGCGGGCGTCGTCACCACCCTGACCCAGCCGGCCGCGCAGGATGACCGCGTGGACGGGCAGGTTCGGCACGTGCTGGGTGCCGATGTGGATGGGCTGGACCGCCTTGCCGCCGCGGATCTCGACCCAGTGGTGCTCGTTGCCGCCCGGGTGCTCGACGATGACCAGCCCCTTGCCCTCCTGGAATGGGCTCTGGAGGATCAGCTGGGCCGTCTCGCCGGGCTTGTACTTCTTCTTGTCCAGGGACAGCTCGAAGATCCCCTGGCTGGGCTTCTTCCAGGCCACGGCGTCCTTGCCGCCGACGTAGAGGTCGGCCGACAGGGTCTGGACCCGGCCGAGGCTGTCGCGGGCGACCAGCTCCACCAGGTAGACGCCCGACTTGTCCAGCGGCAGCGAGGGCCGGACGGCTCGCTTCGCGTCGCTGGCCAGCTCGGTCTCGAGGAGCTTCTCGTCGTGCTGCTCGGTCACGTAGTCGGCCTTGCCCGTGGAGAAGTCGGTCTCCCGGAGGTGGCTGTGCCAGGTCCGCCGGAAGAGCCGGACGGTGATCTTCTGCCCGGCCACCAGCTTGTCGTCCACGCCCACGGCGATGATCTCGGGCTTGAGCGCAGCGGGCTTCTCGAAGTAGCGATCGAGCTTCATGCCCAGCACGAAAGGCGGCAGGGCCTTGGTCTCGTGGACCGCGGCCACGAGCTGGTTGTCCACCCCGGTCACCGTGGCCTCGGCCCGGTAGACGCGCGCCGAGCCGTCCATGTCGAGCTGGGGCCGGATCTCGAACTCGTCCGCGCCCTTGGGGCTCAAGGTGCGCTCCTCGCGCACCGTGTCCGGAGGCCGGGCCTGGCCGTCGCGCGAGAACTGCAGCGAGCTGGCGAAGAGATAGCCCTTGCGGCCCTTGGGCAGGTGGTGGTAAGGCCGCCGGGTGACGACCCACTCCACGGGCCGGCTGGCCACCGAGCCGCCGGCGTAGTAGCGCGCCATCGCCTTGATCGAAAACGGCCGGTCGTTGGGCACGCGGTCCGGGCCCACCATCTGGACCTCGAACTTGGGGATGCGGTAAGCCTCGATCTTGAACGAGCGCGAGGCGATCGTCTGCTGGGTCGGCTTGCGCTGCAGGAGGCTGACCGTGTAGTGGCCCGTGGGCGCGTCCTTCTCGTCGAAGACGGCGTCGAAGCCCTTCAGCGCAGTGAAACGCACCGGCCGGATCCACTCCTTGCCGCCTGGCGCCCGGATCTTGAGCGCATAGCTGCTCTCGGAGCCGGGATCGGTGAGCCGGCCCGAGATCTT
Source organism: Deltaproteobacteria bacterium (assembly GCA_016935365.1). Classification (GTDB taxonomy): domain Bacteria; phylum Myxococcota; class B64-G9; order B64-G9; family B64-G9; genus JAFGRB01. Next base: position 12,031 of record JAFGRB010000427.1, on the reverse strand, counting down.
GCGGCGCACGTAGCCCTTGATGAAGACCTTCTCTCCCGGCCGGTAGATCGCCCGTTCGGTGAAGACGAAGCCGACGAGCCGGTCGTTGGCCGGCGCGGGGATGTCGCGCGAGATCCAGTGCAACCAGTTGCCCCAGGACGACCAGTGGTTGTTGGCGAAGCGCGGCGGCGGGTCCGAGGGGTTGATGAGCAGCACGTCCTCGCCCTTTTTCACGTAGACCCGGTGGACGCTGTTCCACTGCTTCTGGGGATGGAGCACCGCCCGGCCATCGCCGTCCGTCCGGAGCGAGATCGTGTCGACATACGGCGGCTTTCGCGGCTTGCCGGGGCGGGGCGGGGGCGGATCCCTGATCACCTCGATGATGATCGTGGCATCCGAGACGGGCTCGGCGTCGTCGATGCGCCGGACGTAGAACACGACCTTGTCGCGCTCCTCGACGCTGGTGAGCGAGAGGTTGGTCACCTGGACCCGCACGTAGGCCCGCTGGGGATCGCCCGTCAGCCTGCGGATCCCGACCAGGTAATGGCCCGGCCGTCCCTTGCCCAGGGCCTGATCGACATACGGACCGATGTCGAGGCCGAAGTGGGTCGTGCTGCCGTGCTTGCCCAGGGGCAGATCCACGATCCGCGAGACGAGCGGCGATCCGAGCAGCCGCAGGTGCTGCTGGAGCTCGCCGGATCCGACGAAGCGAGGCTGGCCGGTGGGATCCTCCGGCTCCTCTCCGGGAAAGGGCGGCGGCGACTCCTCGTGCACGAGCACCGGACTGCCGGGGAAAGGCCACAGCCCCTTGTGCAGGGGATCGATCCGGTAGATGCGCATGTCGACCCGCGGCTCTCCATAGCCGATCACGGGGATCATGCGCGGCCCGTTCGCTTCCAGGATGGCCGTGGCCTGCTTCCAGCGCAGGAAGGGCTGCTTCCAGCCCAGGTAGAAGAAGGCCTCCACCCGGCCCGGATCCTCCAGCCGGCGCCCACTGTCGTCGTGCACCGGCGCGTCCCGGAGCGACATGCGATAGAGCACGTCGGGCACGAACTTGCCCCGGAGCACGACCCGGTGCCCATAGGTCTCGAAGTGCAGTCCCGAGACAGCCGGGTCCATGTGCACCAGCTTCTTGAGCTGGGTCAGCGTCAGGCCGGCCACGGGCGCCGAGAAGCGCAGCTGGGGCGTCTCGCCCGAGTGGCCGCAGGCCAGGGCCAGCTCCTTCGGCATCTCGGCGCTGCCCCGCAGGTCGAGCCGGGCCCCGCCGCACTCGACCGAGGCCAGGTGGAAAGGCGGCCGGGTGGACGCGCGCCCGCTCCACAGCACCTCGTCCTCATCGCCCAGGGCCAGCGCGATGTGGACATGGAGCTGCTTTCCCTCGGGGATCTCTTCTCCGAGCGTGATGGCGTAGCGGGCTGGATCGCGCATGCTGCGCCTCGGCAGCAAGGCGATCGAGAAGTCCTCGATCGGACGGCGGGGAGAGTCGGCCAGGCCGGGCAGATCGCGAAGCTCGAGGCGGACCATCTTCTTGAGCGAGGCGAGCGGCAAGGCCTGGGCAAAGGTCAGCTGGATGCTGCGGAAGGGCTTCAGATCCGTGCTGCCGGCCGGTGGCGACATGGATGTCGGAGCGGACATGACCGTGGTCAGGATCCGCGATGCGCCGCTCGCCTTGACTCGAAAGCGCGCCAGCGCCGGCCAGGGCTCGGCCGGCCTGAACTGAAGAGTCCGGCGATCGATCCACGACCAGGCCCCAGGCCACTCCGGCTGGATCGACAGCAGCCGCTCTCCCTTGTCGGCCGGTCCGCGGCCGGGCCCGCGGTTCGACGAGAAGTAGACGGTCACGGGATCGTAACCCCGCAGGAACTTCTCGGGCAGGACGATGTTCGAGCGGGCCGGTTTCTGCTCCTGATCGGCCGGGCGGTAATCCTGGCCGCGGGCTGCGAGCAAGGGCAGCAGGCCGGCGAAGACCGCGAACACTGCGAGTCGATTGCGCGTCCTCATGGTCGCCTCCATCACTTCTCGAATCCAATGCGTCGGAAGAACTCGTCGAGGTAGCTCGCGGGCACCATGCTCCGAGTCCCGGACAGCCCGAGCAGAACCGGCCGGAAGCGCATGGGACGGCTGCCGCCTGGGCAGCGCACCTCCAGCAAGTAGGTGCCCTTGTCGAGATCCCGGTACTGGTGACAGCCGGTGCCCAGCACCTTCAGGTTCGGATCCAGCACCTTGCACTCGAGCAGGTCGGCGTCGGCCCGCAGGCCCAGCCCGATGTGCCCGGCCGCGAGAACGCGGAAGCGGAAGATGCGCGCCTCGCCCGGTATGACCCACTCCTGTCCGCTCACGCCCTCCTCCAGATCGGGTACGGGCTGATCGGTCCAGACCATCGACCCGCTCAGCGGGCGGCCGGCGAAGGAGCGGACCATGAACCGGTAGACGCCCGCCTCCAGCAGCCGCTGGATGTCACAGCCGTCCTCGCCCTCGACGGTCAACATGCGCTGGGTCGACATCAGGGCGCAGACGCCGGCGTCCGACCGCAGCTGCACCATGGAGGGACGCTCGAGCTGGAAGGCGTAGTCGACCATCTCGCCCGTCAGCCTGGCAGCCTGGCCGCGCTCGAACGGTGTGGGCATCTCGAGCGCCAGCGGATGGCTCCAGCGCTGCAGGAGCTCCAGGCCGGGCTTGGCGGTCAGGGCCCGGAAGGGCTGCTTGCCGTGCTCGATCCACAGCTCGCCGCCGCGGCCGGCCGGCAGCTGCAGCCGGCAGCCCGCCAGGCGGGCTCCGTCGTCGAGCGCGATCAGACAGCGCTCGGCGCCATCCACGATCAGATGCCTCTCGAAGCCCGCCGCGGGCACCTCCAGCCTGGTCACCCCCGCCGCGTGAGGCCAGCGCTCGTAGACTCCCTTGAGCACGCCTCGGCCGGCGGCGCGGGAGACCAGCATCAGGCGCGCCCGGGCCCGGCGTTCGGAGTTGGAGTAGATCAAGAGCTCGCCCGAGGCGCCTCCGAGCACGCAGTGCCCGAGCCGATCCACCGGCGGGCAGAGGTCCACCGGCGCGCCCTTGGAGTCGGTCCGCACAGCCCAGCTCTCGGGCGGCAGGACCAGATCGATGCGGCAGGCCCCGGGTGGAAGCCTGTAGCGGGCGACCGCACCCGACCACAGAAGGCTGTGGACGCCCGGAGCGAGCTGGCTGGCAGAACTCGGCACCGCGGCGGCCAGCCTTCGGATCCGGGCCTCCCGCGGGCTGTCGTCGGCCAGCCACCAGCTGGAGAGCGACTCGCGGGCGGGCGGGCTGGCGGCGAAGCAGCGCCCATCCTCCTGGAGCGCCACGCCGCCCTCCATGCGGCAGGCCAGCGAGCCGCGCCGCCCGTGCGAGAGCTCCGCGTGCAGCAGGTGCAGGGCGGTCTGCCCCGACCTGGCCCGCTGCATCGCCGGCAAGTCGTCCACCTCGAGCTTCAGATCGGAGGGCCGATCCAGCTCGAGCACGATCTCGCGAAGCGCGAGCTCGAGCTTGTCCTCGGGGCCGGTCGTGGAGAACACGACCTCGCCTGCCGGAAGCGAGCTGCGGCCGCCGCAGAAGCGCAACGCTCCGCTCTCGCTCGCAGGCAGGCACCAGACTTTGCGAGCCGTCTCGTACAGCCCGGCGCGCGGAATGCGCACCCTGCCCGCCTTGGCGCGTGCGACCTTGCCGGAGCTCGGCTCCACGGGCCGGGTGACCATCTTGACCTGGATGCGACGGGTATAGCGCCGGGTCCACAAGCGCACCCGGCTCGGCGCCTTGCCCGGCAGCACCAGGAAGCCGCAGCGCTTGACGTCTTCGTGCATCTCACGGATCTCGCCGGAGCCGTCCTCCAGTGCGCAGGAGAACCGGCGCTTGGACTCGAAGCCCACCTCCTGCACGACCCCGCCGCTCGACCGCGGCAGGCTCGCGAGCAGCGCCTTGCGGCCCGCCTCGAGCGTCTGCCCGTCCTTCAGCTCCCCGACTTGCTCGACCTTCGGCAGATCCGCCCAGATCGAGGTCGGCCCGGGAATGCCGTTCTCGGCCTCGAGCGCCAGCCGGTACGCACCGACCTGGACCGGCCTGGCCAGCAGACAGTTCCAGTCGGCCCCCGTGTCTCCGCTCTCGGCCACCAGACGATCCTGGGCATCGAAGAGCCGGCAGCGCACGTCGGTGCTCCCGCTGCTCCCCAGCCTGAGCACGCCATCGCTCGGCACCAGGACGCGCACGGTGCCCGGTGCGTGCAGATCCACCTTCAAGCCGGGAGCCAGCACACCGCGGCTGCTCAGCATCAGCCGGTAGCGGATGCCCACGTCGGCCCGGCTGTGCTCGGTCAGCATGCAATAGGCACCCGGAGCGAGATCCAGATCCACCGCGCCCCCGCCCGGCGGGATGAGCCCGATGACCTCCTTGAAGCGCTTGCTCTTACGCTTCGGCTTGCCCATGCGCTTTGCGTAGATCCGGCCCTGCATCCCGCGGTCGAGCTGGAAGGAGATCGTCATCTTCGCAGGCACCCGGAAGCCGAAATCGTCCTTGCCGTCCTCGCCCAGGGCGGCCGTGTAGCTGCGGTTGAGCTCCAGCCAGTGCCGCTTCTCGCCCCGCAGCACCTCGGGCGGCCGGATCATCTCCAGCTCGGTCCGCCGCATGCTCTCGACCGTCAGCGGCAGCTGGCTCCAGAGCAGCCGGCCCGCCGGAACGTCCATGGTCAGCTGGCAGCTCGACGGTACCCGGATGAGCGGCCAGCCCTCGGCGTCCTCGAGCCGGCACTGGAGCGAGACCCCCTGCCCCGTCGTCCCCAGCCGGTGGCGTCCGGCCTGCTTGACCTCGATCGTCTGCTGGACCAGCTCGTCCGCCGCCGACCGGAAGAAGCTCTCGCCCTCGCCCGCCAGCCCTGGCTTGGACACCACCGGCCGGCGGCGGACCGCGATGCCCGACCGGCCGCGGCTAGGGCCCACGGTCTGCACCGTGAGCAGGTAGCGGCCCGGGCGCATGTAGCTGGCCACCAGGCAGTTGCGCCCCCGCCCGGAAGCGCGATCCGTGGCAAGCTGGGTCACGATCGGCGTGCGCACCCGGCACTCGGTCGACAGCAGGCCCTCGGTCGTCAGGTGGTAGAGGCCGGCCTGGTCGACGTCGAAGACCAGCGAGTGGGACTGCCCGCGATCGAAGTCGAAGAAGCGCACCTGGCCGGGCTTGAGCTCGGGCAGCTTCTCGATCTGCGGCTTGTGGACCACCAGCGGCGGAACCGGCGCCGGCGGACGGGGGCGGCGCAAGCTGAGGTGGATCGACTCGCCGCCTGCATTGGCGAGCTCGAGCTGGCCCTTGCCCGAGCGCGCCTCGAGCTTGCACACGCCCCGCACGGCCTGCGCCTGCTCGCCGCCGGCAAAGCCGCAACTGAAGGCCGCCTGGCCCACCGCCCGGACCTCAATCGCCGCGCCCGCCCGGACGGGCAAGCTCATCCTCTCGTGGGCATCGAGCGTGAGCGCCAGGGAGCGCTCGAGCTTCAGCGGCAGCTCGCGCAGCATCAGGCCGCGGGCGCTGGTGCGTCCCAGCCGGTCGAAGCGCATCTGATAGCGACCGTCTCTCTCGAGCTTGACATCCAGGAAGCGGCAGCCGTTCTTGGTGGCCTTGACCGCGTTCGGGCCGGCCTCGGCGTGGCGGATCTTGAGCTCCTCGATGCCCGACGTGCCCTCGTAGAGCTTGAGCACGTACGGGCCCGGAGGCAGGTGGCGGCTCAGCTGGCAGCGCTTGGCCTGGGGCTGGCTCTCGGAGAGCCGGTCCAGCTTGCCGCTCTCGAGAGGCCGGAACAGCTCGCAGCGCACGCCGCGCTGCTCGCCCGACTCGATCTCGTACACCCCCGCGTCGGTCACCTCGAAGCGGATGCTGGCCTCGTGGCCCTCGTAGTTGAAGGCCCGTTCGAAGACCCGCCCTCGCCCCACCTGCAAGCCGTCGTGGTAGGTCCTGCCATAGCGCACGTGGCGCACCGGCCCGAGCTCGCAGGACAGCGGGGCCGCGTCGGGATCCAGCGGCACGTCGTCGGAGGCCACCAGGTAGCGGCCCGAGCCGGGGGCCCTGAACCAGAAGCTGCTCGCGCGACCCGTGTAGGTGCTGTCGTCCAGCTCGGAGCCCGAGACGTAGTCGCTCCACTGCAGCCGGCCGCGCGTTCCCGGCTCGCCGGTGAGCACCAGCACGTGCCGGCTGCGTCGGCTCGAGTAGGCCGAGCAGGTCGGGATGAGCGCCTTGGGCATCACCCGGCAGGTGCCCCGGGTCGAGCCCAGGCTGTCGCCCTTCTGGCTGCCCATCTCGATGACGCTGCAGGTCAGGGGGGACTCGGGCGCCTGGTCAAGCGACGCGAAGGCGATCGGACGGGTCAACGGGATCTGCACCGCCAGCCAGCCCCAGTCGGGCAGCGTGAAGTCCAGCGAGCGCTCCTCGGGTCCCGGGGCGAAGCCGTTGGCCACGTACAGGAAGTCGCGTTCCTGGCCCTCGGTCCAGCGCTGCACGTTCGTGCCGTAGACGCTCAGCAGGTAGTCGCCGGCCTCCAGCATGCCGCTCAGGGTCCAGTGGTGCAGCGACTGTCCGCTTCTCGGCATGAGGCGGCTCTGGTTCGAAGCGAGTTCGGTCACCCACTGGCCGGCGCGCCACAGCCGGACCACGCCCGCGGTCCGGCCGATGACGGTCAGGCTGACCTGCTGGCGCTCCTCGAGCCGGATCCACCACGAGGCCTGGCTCCCGGCCGGGAGCACGGCGTCGGCCGAGCGGCCGGAGGGCAGCAGGGTCGGAGAGGCGTGGAGCTCGGTGAAGCGCGAGACCTCGATCCGCGCCTGGCCCTTGCCGTCCTTCGGCGACTCGAGCCGCATCTTGTAGCGACCGGAGTCGAGCAGCAGATCCAGCTCGCAGTTCGTCTTGCCGCTCCGGCCGCTCGCGCTGAACGGGCCGCGGAAGTGATCGACCACCTGGCAGGCGGTGCCCACATCGGAGCGGGCCGACAGGCGGTACATGCCCGGCTCGTCGATCCGGACGATGGCCTCCTGCGGGCCGCGGGCAGGCACCGCGGCCGGCTGCACGCTGGCGGCCAGCATGAAGACGGACAGGTTCAGAAGGGAAGCTGCGATCATATCGACTCCCGTTCGCTGGCGCCGATGGGCGCGAAAAAGACGCCTGAGGCCGCACGCCCTTCGAGACGATCGCGGCCACTATGTCTCGATCCAAAGCTCATCACGATGGACGGATGATACACTGTTTACACGCCCTCACAAGACGGATTTCAGGACGAGCACCATGACATGCACCTTGCAGACGGATCGCCAGGCGGATCGCCTGGCACCGCATCGATCTGACTGGCGCGACTTTCCTGCAATCGGGGTGCCAGACGGCAAGGCCTGGAAAATCAATCGGATAGGATTACGAGTTCGAAGACGGGGCCAGCTTCGTGGGAGTCGAGACACACCCTCGATCCACATTCGGGCGGCTAGAACTCGTGGCAGCGCAGCACGATGTCATGCGAAGACCGGCCCATCTCGGACCAGCTCAGACACAGCATACCGAACCCGGCCGCCATGCTCGGATTGAACGAGCCCGCGGCGCTGTGGGACACGCAGCCCCCGCTCGCAGATGCATCGAGCTCTTCCCAGCCTTCGCCGTCGAAACGGCGCAGGCAGATCTCGGCCTGGCCCGAGCCGATCTCCTCCCAGGCCACGGTGGGCATGCCCGCAGAGTCGACGGCCAGGGCGTAGCGCGACTCGCCGTTGCGGGGGCTCATCTCCCCCCCGCGGGTAGGAGAGCCGAGGTCCTCCCACGAAGCGCCGTTCCAGCGGACGACGAGGACATCGGTGCCGTCCTCCCATGCCACCGAGGGAAAGCCGCCTTCCAGGACGACCTTCGGCGCGAAAGCCGGTCCCCGGTCGCCGCTCAGTCCTGTCGCGCTCGCCGAACCGCCGAGCTCCTCCCAGGTAGAGCCGCTCCAGCGGCGCAGATAGATCTGGTGCTGGTATTCGGCAGACGGGTCGTAGTGTCTCCAGGCCAGCACCGGCGCATCGTCCGGGCCGATGGCCAGAGAAGGACTGCTCGCCTGGCCGTCTCGGCTCAGACCGGAAGCCGATCCGCCCAGCTCCACCCAGCTCGCCCCGTCGTAGCGGAGCAGATAGACGTCCCCCAGGTCGTCCCAGGCGATCGCGGGCTCGCCGCTGGAATCGAACGCCAGGCATGGATGGCCTGCATACCCGTCGGCCGGCGTCAGGCCTCCGGCCGCGCCGGAGCCGCCCAGCTCCTCCCAGCTGCTCCCGTCCCAGCGGCGCAGGAGGATGCTGCCGTGGTATGGATAGGCGAGCTCCTCGTTCGTCCACGCCACCACAGGCCTGCCGGCCCCGTCGATCCCCGCGACAGGTGACAGCGAGTGATCCTCGTCTTCGCTGATGCCCCCGCCGGAGGCCGAGCCGCCGAGCTCGATCCAGGCGCTGCCGTCCCAGTAGCGGACGAAGATCTCGGTCTCGCCCGCGCTGTCGTCCTGCCACGCCAGCACGGCACGGCCTTCGCGATCCATCCCGAGGGACGGATAGCGCGAGCTGCCATCGTCGTCGCTCACGCTGCCGGCGCCCGAGTCGCCCAGCTCCTGCCAGGCGGCCCCGTCGAAGCGGCGCAGGAAGATCTCGTTGGGGTAGGTCGTGGCGACGCTTCCGGACGCATCGTGCCAGACCACGAAGGTCGCCCCGTCGCCGCCAAGGGCGAGGCACGAGCCTCCCGAGAGGCCGCGGTTGTCGCTCAGACCGCCGCCGGAGCCCGAGCCGGCGAGCTCCTCCCAGCCGGCCCCGGAGAAGCGCCGGAAGTAGATCTCGTTGTCGAGCGCATCGTGGTCTTTGTACGCATGCGGCCGCTGCTCCAGGCGCTCCTGCCACGCGACCGCCAGGACGCCATCGGCACCGCTGTGCAGAGAAGCACCCACCGAGTCGCAGGCGGTGTCCGAGATGCCGCCCGCCGAGCCCGATCCGGCGAGCTCCTCCCAGTCGCTGCCGTTCCAGCGCCGGGCGTAGATCTCGAAGTGGCCGGGCTCGACGTCCGACCAGGCGACCACCGGGCTGCCGGCAGCGTCGAGCACGAGCGACGGCGCGCGCGAAAAGACCCGGTTGTGCGTCACCCCGTCGCCCAGCATCGTCCAGCTGTTGCCGTCGAAGGCGCGAACGTAGATCTCCGAGTAGCCCTGTATGACGTTCTCCTCTTCCCACGCGAGCACCGGATTGCCGCTCGCGTCGATCGCCAGAGAGGGGCTGTTGGACCACAGCCCGGGCATGTCGCTCACGCCCGTGCCCGATGCGGAGCCGTCCAGCTCGTCCCAGCTGCTGCCGGCGAAACGCCGCAGGTAGATCTCGAAGTCGCCCGGGGATACCTTCAGCTGCTCCGACCAGGCGACCACGGGAGAGCCGTCGAGACCGAGCGCCAGCGAGGGGCTCAGGGACATGCCCTCGCTGCAGCTCACCCCTCCGGGCGCCTCTCCCCCGAACTCCTCCCAAGACGCTCCGTCGAAGCGGTGCACATGGATCTCGTAGTCCCCGTCACGCCAGGCCACCACCGGCATGCCCTCGCCATCCAGGGCCAGGGAGGGCTCGCGGCCCTGCCCGACGCAGCCCAGCCCTTCCCACGCCACTCCGTTCCACCGGATCGCCCGGATACCCTCGCCGTCTGCCCACACGACCACGGGCCGGCGGTCGGGATCGACCGCCACGCGGGGAGTCAGCGAGTCGCTGAAGTTGTGGCTCAGCCCCCCGCCGCTGGCCGAGCCGGTGCCCGCCCGCTGGTCGTGGGGCCTGAACTCCGAGCCGGCCAGCCCGAACCAGCCGCGTCCGGCCCGGCATTCTCCGTCCCTGCACACCTCGCCATCCCCGCACGGCTGCGGCTGCGACCAGTCCAGGCAGAGATCGAGGTCGTGCTGTCCGCACTGCCGCCAGGCATTCCCGAGACAGTCCCGTTCGCCGGCGCTGCAGTCGTCCGTGCACGGCAGAACGCACCTGCCCTCCCGGCAGATCCTGTCTCCCGGGCAAGTGAGCGCCATCATCCAGTCCAGACAGCCGTCCTCGTCGGGGTCCCCGCAGACCCGGTACTGCGTCTCCGAGATGCACCGAGCCTCGCCTCGCTCGCACACCTCTTCACAAGGCGTGCATCGGCCGTCGGTACAGGTCTGTCCGTCGGTGCACTCGATCCGACATCCACCGCAGTGCCTGCGATCGGACGAGATATCCACGCACCTGCCGCCGCATTCGACCTGCCCGGGGACGGTGCAATGGATCGTCGAGTCCTTACACCCGAGCAGGCAAGCGCACAGGACCGTGATGGATGCAATGCAGCGAGGCGCCATGGCTCGAACCGCACTGTGAGGCAGTGCATTGCCTCTGGAGAGCATGTGTGTGGCGATGGGCGTCAGCCCTCGTCCTCATCGTCTCCGGCTTCGTCCTCTTCCTCTTCGAGTTCATCTTCGAGCTCGTCGTCCAGCTCACCGGCCTCGGCCTTCTTCTTGGCCTCCTGGTAGGCCTTCTCGAAGGCCACCTTGTAGGCCTCGTCATAGGCCTCCTTGTAAGCCTCGTCGTAGACCTGCTTGTAGGTCTTGTCGTAGACCTCCTTGTAGACCTTGTCGTAGCTGGCCTTGTAGGTCTTGTCGTAGACCTCCTTGTAGACCTCGTCGTAGGTGGCCTTGTAGGCCTCGTCGTAGGCCTCCTTGTAGGCTTCGGCGATCTTGTCCTTGTCCATGGGTCACCTCGTCTTTGTCGGAGCTGGCGGCAAGAGCATACGGCGAGCCGCGCGCCCGGGTCAAGCGCCGGGCCCGGGTCTCCAGGAGAAGGCGTACTCGACCCGCGGAGGGAGCGGGATCCCCTCGGGCCTCATCTCGGTCCAGCCGCCCTCGAGCCCGAGCTCCCCGGCGGCGAGCTGGAAGTGGCACATGGCGATGCCCATGTCGATCCGCTGCAGGTCGACCGCGGTCACGCTGGCGTAGCCCGGCGTGCGCCGTACGAAGAAGTGCAGCGCCCCGTCTCCGGCCCGCACCGTGCGCCAGGGCTGGCGGTTGGAGGCAGACGGCGCGAGCCGCACCGCGGCGAGCACCTGGGCGAGCTCGCCCCCGGCGTCCAGCGGGCGATCGAAGCTTCCTTCGAAGAAGAGCTCCGAGGGCGCCTTGCGCTTGCTCGAGCGCGCCAGCGCGCGGGTGGCGGAGTCGACCAGCGAGCGCCGGGCCTTGACGCGGCCGACCGGGCTCACGGCCGGCACGATCATCTCCTCGGGCAGGCCGGCCGCCTCGGCAAAGGCGCCGCGCTTGAGCGTGCCCCCCAGCCAGCAGGTGCCCAGGCCGAGATCGGTCGCCTGCAGCACCGCGAGCTCGAAGACGAAGCCGAAGTCCTCCATGTCGCGCGCGCCGGGCCGCACGCCGCCGACGATGAAGTCGCGCGCGCCCTGGATCATGCCGTAGGTGCCGAGCCGCACGCCCCGGGCGCGCGCGTCGAAGGACTCGACCAGCTCCAGGCGCACCTCGTTGCCGAAGGGCGTCCCGGGCGGGCTCTCGAGGGCCTCGACCAGCCGAGCCCGGAGCTGCGGGTCGAGCGAGGCGCCGTCGTAGGTGCGGTGCGAGCAGCGCTCGGCGATGAGCTCGAGCGCGGAGCGCGAGAAGGGCCTCACTTGCATGGGACGCAGCCACCCGTCGTGCAGCACTGGCCCGAGGCTCCGCAGTCCTCTACCAGGTAGTTCATGGTGCAGTTCTGCCCCTCGTGTATATCGCCGGTGTAGCGGCACTCCCACAGGCACTCCATGCCCGAGCAAACCGCTCCAGGCCCGCACACCCTGGCGCCTATCGTCCAGCAGTACATGCAGGGATAGCAGCCGTAGTAGCCGCAATGGTAATCGCAGTCGGTGTGAATCTCCTCGGGCTGGCCGCAGCCGTCGTACCACCAATAGTCATCCAGATAGCAACGGAGCGAAGCGTGCGAGCTGCAGCCGCACCGGTTGGGCTCGACCGCGCCGCAGGTCTCCGGCGCGGTGCAGCCGCCGCAGTCGACGCGCCGGGCGATGCCGCAGTTGTCGTCGGCAT